>JANOCQ010000098.1:0-20747 GCA_031412255.1 Paracoccaceae bacterium
CCGGTCAGCGGGTTCACCTTGGTGTCATGCTGATGCAGGATGTCGAGGTTCAGCGTCTTCGGCCACCAGTCGGTGACCGTCTGCGTGGTCGTGGTGATCGCGCCGTGCATCACCGGGCACTTGCCCGAGCGTCCAACGTCATTGCCGTCCATCTTGTTCTCCCTGAACAGACCGCCAAAAATACACCGCAGCCGTCCTGTCCCGGATTTGGACGACGACTCGGAAAGACATGTCGTGGCGTTTCGCTACCACCCTCCGGCGATAAAAGGAATTTTCATTTTCCTATCGCCGCGATATGCCACGCCTATGACACCGATCACCATGAAGCATCTGCGTTATTTCGACGCGCTGGCCCGTCACCGGCATTTCGGGCGGGCGGCAGAGGCATCTTCGATCTCGCAGCCCGCCCTGTCGCTGCAGGTGAAGGAGTTGGAGGAAATACTGGGAGCACCACTGGTCGAACGGGGCGCGCGGCAGATCAGCCTGACCACGCTGGGCGAAGAGTTTTCGCTTCGGGCCCGGGATGTGCTTCGGGCGGTGGATGAACTTGGGGCGCTGGCGCGAGCCTCGACCGGGCCTCTGTCCGGTCGGTTGCGGATTGGAGTGATCCCAACGGTGGCACCCTATCTGTTGCCGCGCATGATGCGGGAGTTGACGGCGCGGTTTCCCGACTTGGATCTCCGCCCGCGTGAGGCGGTTACGCCAAAGCTTCTGCGCGATCTGGGAGAGGGAAGGCTGGACCTGGCGTTGCTGGCGCTGCCGGTTTCAGAGCCGTCTCTGGTGGAGCATCCGCTGTTGGACGAGGAGTTTTTGCTGGTCCGTCCGGAGTCGGCGGCCGGTCATCCCGTCCCGCCGATGGATGCCCTGCGCGCGATGCCGCTTCTCTTGTTGGAGGAGGGGCATTGCTTCCGCGACCAGGCAATTGCTTTCTGCAAGTTGTCTCCGGCCCTGACGGGCGATATCATGGAGGGGTCATCCCTGGGAACGCTGGTGCAGATGGTGGGCGCCGGGATCGGCGTGACGCTGATCCCCGAGATGGCCGCGACGGTCGAGGGGCGGTCGGCGCCTGTCGCCCTTGACCGTCTGCCGGAACCTCGTCCCCGCCGTACCATCGGGCTGGTGTGGCGGCGGTCCAATCCTTTGTCCGACCGTTTCACCGACCTGGCCGGGGGATTGCGCGCGGCGTTGCGCTGATCCTTTTGGTTGGGCTTCGTCCTTCGTCGCAGAAACGCGATGCGACCAGTGACGAAGCCGGCGAAGGATCATGCCCCCCAGGTGCGCTCCAGCAGCCTTAGCCAGTTGCCATGCGCGATCTTGTCGATCAGGGCGGGCCCCAACCCCATGTCGCGCATCGCGGCAATCAGGACCGGCAGCCCCTCTACGCCGCCGATATCCTGCGGTGTGGTCGCGCCGTCGTAGTCCGAGCCAAGTCCGACATGATCTTCGCCGGCGAGTTTCAGCATGTGGTCGATGTGGCGCTTGACCGGATCCAGTGTCATCTCGGCGCTTTTCCGACCGTCTTCGCGCAGAAAGCAGGTGGCGAAGTTCAGGCCCGCCATGCCGCCTGTCTCGCCGATGGCGGCAAGCTGGCGGTCCGACAGATTGCGGCTGGAGGCGGTGACGGCGTGGGCATTGGAATGGGTCGCAACCAGAGGGGCATCCGACAGCTTTGCCACGTCCCAGAAGCCGGCTTCATTCAGGTGGCTGAGGTCCAGCATGATGCGAAGCGAATTGCATTCACGAACCAAAGCTTTTCCAAGGTCGGTCAGGCCCGGGCCGATATCGCCGCTCGAAGGGAAGCGGAACGGGACGCCGTGGCCGAAGATGGTCGGGCGGCTCCACACCGGGCCGACCGAGCGCAATCCCATTGCATGGAACAGGTGCAATGCGTCCAGGTTCGGACCGATGGGCTCGGCCCCTTCGAAGTGGAGGACCCCGGCCACGACACCCGCAGCCATCGCGGCGCGGATTTCGGCGGCGGTGCCGCACCACCGGAAACGGCCCCCGGAGGCGCGCTCCATCCACAGAAGGTGACCGAGCATTTCCACGGCAACGGGCTGGGACGCCTTGTGGTCGATCAGTCCGGGCAGGGGGATGTCGTAGGGCGGGTTGTCCATCATCGCATCGTAGTCGGTGAAATCCGCCGTCTCGGGTGAGGGGATGTAGACCGCGAAGAAACCGCCCGCAAAGCCGGAGGACAGCATCCTGGGCAGGTCCAGGTGGCCAGCACCTTCGCCCTGCAACCATAGTTTTGCCCGCCCTTCGCCGGCGGCGGCGATCTTCAGGACGATGTCATTGTGGCCGTCGAAGACCGGGACGAGATTTGGCATGAGGATGATCCGGCTGATAGGTTGCGGGCACACTCTTTCCCTGAAGCCGCGCCAAGGCAAGCCGCCTGCGCCCCTTTGCCCGATTGACGAGACGGGCGGGACGGGCCTAAGCCATGCTCATGCAGGTCTTTGTGATGCAGCTTTACCGGATGGTTCTTCTGGCCGCCCTGACCCTGTCGCTGGTTGCGACGGGGTTTGCGCATCGTGCGACCGGTTCCGAGGACCTGGTAGCTGCGCAGATGGCAGTGGCCGGGGTTGCGTCGGACGACATTTGTGGCGAGTTGGGTCAAACCGGACGGCACGCCGACTCGTTGTGCGAGGCGTGCCAGCTCGAGGCCGGAGCGGACCTTCCTCTGTCTGCGGGACCTCTCCGGAAAGCCGATCTTGTGCTGCTGGCTGCAACACCTGCACCGCGCGAGAATCGCAGGGTCCCACGGGTTCTGGACCTGTCGCACACGCCCCAGGCTCCGCCGCTCGCGTGATCCAAAGGGCTGCAGAGCGCAGTCCGTTCCAATCAGATCAGCCCCGGTTATCGCGCCGCGGGACCGACCCAGACCGATTGATGTCCCGAAAGGACCCCGACATGAAACGCCTTGTCGCCCTTGCCACCGCCCTGCTTCTTGCGTCCCCGCTGATGGGTCATGAGATCGTCGCCGGCGACCTCCAGATTATCCACCCCCACATTCCCCAGCCGGCAGCCAGCGCAAGGACGGCGGGCGGCTACATGGCGATCGTCAACAACGGCACAGAGCCTGACAGGTTGGTCTGGATCGAGACAGGGATCGCGGCCAAGGCGGAAGTGCATGAAAGCAAGGTCGGCACCGACGGGATGGGCACGATGGAGCCAGTGGCTGCACTCGAGATTCCTGCGGGAGGGACTGTGAGCCTGGACCGTGGTGGCCTTCACGTCATGTTCATGGGCCTGAAGGCGAAGCTGACCGAGGGCGAAATGCACAAGGCCGTTCTTGTTTTCGAAAAGGCGGGCCGGGTGGAGATGGAGTTCATGATCGACCCGCCGATGGGGATGGGGGAGATGGATCACTCCACGATGGACCACTCCAAAATGAACCACGGCGCGGGTGACTGACTCTTGCGCCACATCCCTGATGGCCCCAGCATACCCCAGGCAGTGGGGAAGAGGCTGTGCTATGAACGAAGGGCCCCCGGGCAAACCGGGACGGCCGGGTGAGGTCGCGTTGAGCTTCGACCCCGGCCGGATTGCGGATGACGCAAAGCTCCGTTTCATCGGCAGGCTGCGCAGTCCCTGGTCACCTGGATACTGCCCAAAGAACCTGCGTGAAGCCCGGGAAGCCGGAGGTGACTTTTGCGCCGAGATCGATCTGCCTTTCCGGCCAGCACTTTTGGGAATGGCGCCGGGCCAGCCGGTCATCCTGCTTTACTGGACTGGCCACGCGCGGCGCGACATGATCGTGCTGCACCCGCCGCACCGGTCGGCTCCGACCGGGGTCTTTGCGCTGCGGTCGCCGGCCCGCCCCAACCCTATTGCGGTGGGCGTGGTTCGGCTGCTGGAAGTGGACCTGTCTGCAGGCCATCTGGCCTTCGACGCATTGGACGCCTTTGACGGCACGCCGCTGCTGGACATCAAGCCTTGGCTCCCTTCGGTCGACGTGCCACCCCCGGCTTCCTGATTTACCCCCGCGACCGGCTGCGCTACATCGGGGCGAAGAGCCTTGGGCAGGACGGACATGCTAGGATTTCAGACGGAACCGACGCGTAGCACCTATGATGTCGTGATCATCGGCGGGGCGATCATGGGGTCGTCGACGGCCTGGTGGTTGACGCATCTTGGCTTTACCGGCCGCGTGCTGGTGGTAGAGCGAGATCCGACCTATGAAAAGGCCGCGACGACGCTAAGTTTTTCCTGCATCCGCCAGCAGTTCTCGACCGAGCTGAACATCCGCATCTCGCAGTTCGGGGCGGACTTCGTGCAGTCGCTTCGGGCCCGGATGGGAGGGGATGACCGCGTGCCAGAGCTGAAGATCCAGAACTTCGGCTACCTTTACCTTGCAGACACCGACGCGTTCGCGAAAGTCCTGCGGGCCAACCAGGTGGTCCAGGCGGCAGCGGGGGCAGGGACGCGTTTGCTGGATCCGGACCAGCTGCGATCTGAGTTTCCGTTTCTGGTGGTGGATGACCTTCTGCTGGGCAGCCTCAACACCCAGGACGAAGGCTATTTCGACGGTTCCACGATGTTCGACTGGTTCCGCCGCAAGGCCCGCGAGGCTGGGGTGGAGTATGTGTCCGACGAGGTGGTGGGTCTGGAGGTCTCGGACGGTCGAGTGACCGGAGTACGACTGAAATCCGGCGGAGCGGTTGGCTGCGGGACGGTGGTCAACGCCGCCGGAACGCGGGGCGCACAGGTGGCGGCGATGGCGGAGATTGCCATCCCGATCGAACCGCGCAAACGCTTCAACTGGGTGATCCAGGCGGCAATACCGCTGGATCGGCCCTTGCCGCTTGTCATTGATCCCACAGGAGTCTTTGCCCGCGAAGTTGGCGGTGGGACCTACATGGCCGGGGGACATGCCGATGTCGATCCGGCTGTGGACCAGGATGATTTCTCGATGGATCAGGAATTGTGGTTGGACAAGATCTGGCCGGCACTCGCCACGCGCATCCCGGCTTTCGAGGCGGTGAAGGTGATCAGCGAATGGGCAGGGCAGTATGATTACAACGTTCTGGATCAGAACGCGATCACCGGTCCGCACCCGGAGATCGAAAACTTCCTGTTCCTGAACGGCTTTTCCGGCCACGGATTGCAGCAGTCACCGGCCATGGGGCGGGCCACCGCCGAACTGATCGTGCACGGGCGCTATCAGTCGCTGGATATGACCGAGTTCCACTACCAGCGCGTCGCCGAGGGGCGCGCGCTGGTGGAAGGGGCGATCATCTAGCGGCCAGTCAGTCAGATGCTACCAGGGCAGCCGGGGACTGGACAGAGATCAAGTCCTTGGGCGCAAACACGAAAACCAGCACTCCACCATAAACGGCAAGGAACAGGGCGACGGCAGCGTAGGTTCTGACGGGGCGGGTACGCGACTGCAGAACTTGGGTCATCTCGGGTTCTCCTGGACTTTATTAGTCGGGCAGCGACTCAGGTCCGATCACAGGATGTTACCACCGTTACGAAAGGCGTGATGCCCAAAGATTTCGCCACCGGCAGAATTTCCTCCTCCCTTCGCCATTGGGCAAACATCCGCCCTGGTCAGAAGCCATTCTGCGACTGCAAACGAACCATATTCTGCTCAGCCTCATTGACTGATGAATCACGGGAAAGGCGAAACCGCGCGAAGCCGCCCTCTGTTGGGCGCACTGAACCAGTTTGGAAGTTGTATCCGACCGTGTTGCAGTTGCACATGCGCGGAAAGCGGCCTAGGTGCGGACGCCAGAGAAGCGGGTTTGCCAGTCTGCACGTTCTTCGTCGGTGATTTTCCGGAACATGTTCTCCGGCACCTCGAAGCGGTGGTCCGCGGAAAGGGTGCGCATTGCCGCCGAGATGTCGGCGGGCCAGGTCCAGTCGTCGGACCCCACAGCCTTCATCATCGCAGCGGCAGCGTCCGGAATGAACGGAGCCGACAGGATCGCATAGACCCGGATCAGGTTAAGGGCGAGGCGGATGATAGCCTGGGCTTGCTCGGGGTCAGTCTTGACCACGGACCAGGGTGCTGCGGATTGCAGGTACTCGTTCCCGATCACCCAGATCGCGCGGAGTTCGGCTGCGGATTTGCGAACCTCCATTTCTTGCATGAACTTCGTATAATCCGCGATCCGCGCGCCAAGGTCCGCGATCAGAGCAGTCTCAAGCGGGCCAAAGCTGCCGCCGGCGGGGACTTCGTTTCCGAACTTCGACACGGCGAACTTGGTCACGCGGCTGACAAGGTTGCCAAGGACATCGGCGAGGTCCTTGTTGACCGAGGTCTGGAAGTTTTCCCACGTGAATTCCGAGTCACTGGATTCCGGCGCGTGGGACAGAAGCCACCAGCGCCAGTAATCGGCGGGCAGGATCGACAGGGCCTGGTCCATGAAGACGCCGCGGCCCTGGGAGGTGGAGAACTGGCCGCCGTCATAATTGAGGTAATTGAAGGACTTGAGATAGTCGACCAGCTTCCACGGCTCGCCTGACCCCAGGATCGTGGCGGGGAAGGAGAGGGTGTGGAAGGGCACGTTGTCCTTGCCCATGAACTGGTAATAGGTCACGTCCGCCGCGCCCTTGTCGGTGCGCCACCAGCGTTCCCAGTCGGCGTCGGCCTTGCCGTTGGCGTCGGCCCATTCGGCTGTGCAGGCGATGTATTCGATGGGGGCGTCAAACCACACGTAGAAGACCTTGCCCTCCATCCCCGGCCAGGGCTGGTCGCCCTTTTTCACCGGGATGCCCCAGTACAGGTCGCGGGTGATGCCCCGGTCCTGCAACCCGTCGCCGTCGTTCAACCATTTCTTGGCAATCGAGGTCGTGAGGATCGGCCAGTCCTTTTTGGAGTCTATCCAGGCCTCCAGCTTGTCACGGAGCGCGCGCTGCTTGAGGTAGAGGTGCTTGGTCTCCCGCACCTCAAGGTTGGTCGAGCCGCTGATTGAGGAGCGGGGGTTGATGAGGTCGGTCGGGTCGAGCTGCTTGGTGCAGTTCTCGCACTGGTCGCCGCGCGCGGCTTCGTATCCGCAGTTGGGGCAGGTGCCGGTGATGTAGCGGTCGGGCAGGAAGCGGTTGTCGTCGATGGAGAAGACCTGCTTTTCGCTGACTTCGGCGATCAGACCATTCTCGGCCAGTTTCCCGGCAAAATGCTGGGTCAGGCGGTGATTGCGCTGGCTGGACGACCGGCCGAAATGGTCGAAGGACAGACGGAACCCCTTGGCGATCTCGGCCTGCACCGCGTGCATCTCGGCGCAGTAAGCCTCGACCGGCTTTCCGGCCTTGGCGGCGGCGAGTTCCGCCGGGGTGCCGTGTTCGTCGGTGGCGCAGATGAACATCACCTCATGCCCCATCGCGCGGTTGAAGCGGGCGAAAAGGTCGGCCGGCAGCTGGGAGCCGATGAGGTTGCCCAGGTGCTTGATGCCGTTGATGTAGGGAATGGCAGAGGTGATGAGGATGCGTGCCATGTCTGCGCCTTTGGTGAGTCCGGCGATTGATTAGCCCAAGCGCGGGAAAAGGGCCAGCGGGCTACGACTTTCCCTTCAGCATCCGGGTCAGGGTGCCATCGCCCTCCATCTCGCGCTTGAAGGCGGCGAGCATGTGGATGGTGATAAGCGCCATGAGGACCTTGGTCAGGATGTCGTGCATTCGGAACCAGAAGGCTTCGCCAGCTTCGGAGGGCTGGACGAGCGACGGGACGGTCCAGCGGTCGGCGATCATGACGTCGATGCCGGTGGCGGAACTGCCCGCCCAGCCGGTCAGGGGGATGGCGATCAGCAGGACATAGATCGCCCAATGTGCAGCGCGAGCGGCCCAGAAGGCGGCGTTGCGCGAGCCGATAGGGTGCGGGGGCGGGCTGGTGATGTGCCAGACGATGCGGAACACGATCAGCGCGAGGATGCCGAAGCCGGTGGTCTTGTGCAGACCGTAGAGCCAGAGGTTGGCCAGCCCCGGCTTCATGTCGCTGATGCGGAGGCCCAGAGCGAGTTGGCCGATGACGAGCAACATCATGGTCCAGTGGATGGTCCGGGTGACAAGGCCGTATTCGTCGGGGCCGTTCCGGAGGCTCATGTCAGCCCTGCGCGTCGATGCGGGCGGTGATCAGGATCCGGACCTCGTCTCCGACCATGTCGGCCCATCCGGTCGCGCCGAAATCGCTGCGATTGACGCGGCCGGAAAGCTTGACTGTCAGGTGGTCAAGGTCGCCCACCGCGCTGCCTTGTGGACGGAAAAGCTGGGCGCGCAGGGTAACCTCCTTCGTCACGCCGCGGATCGTGAGATTGCCGGTGACCTCGGCGGCGCTGCCCGCGCCCCTGACCGAGGTGCTGGTGAATGTCATCCGGGGATGGTCCTTGGCGGCCAGCACTTTCGGTCCCTTCAGGGCCTGGGCCGCGAAGGGGAAGCTGGCGGTTGCCCCCATCACGTCAAGCGCCACGTCGACGGTGCAGTTCGCCACGTTGGCGAAGTCGAGATTGAGGTCGGCTTTTTTCAGTGGAATCGCGCCGCTGATCTCGTCGGGGCCGAAGTCGGTCTGGAACGCCACGGTGGAGTTGGCCGCGTCCAGCTTGTACGCGGTGGTGGCCGCCTCGGCCCTGGAGACAAGGCCGAGGGCAACAAGGGCTGCAAGCGCAAGTCCACGCATCGTGGTTCCTCCCGAGGCTTCCCGGTGATGCTAGCATCCAGAGCGTCGATCGGCAAAATCAAGCGCGCGTGCTATTGGGCGCAATACCCGCCGTCTACGAGGTGGTAGGAGCCGGTGATGAAGCTTGCGCGGTCCGACAGGAGGAACTGTGTCAGGTCCGCAACCTCTTCAGAGCGACCGAGACGGCCGATGGGATGAGCGGCGACCAGAGCCTCTTTTGCGCCGGGGGGCAGGTTGCCGAGAAGCGGCGTGTCGATGAAGGCAGGACCGATGGCATTCACCCGGATGCCCTTGGCGGAATACTCGAGCGCAGCGGCGCGGGTCAGGCCAAGAAGCGCGTGCTTGGCGGCGGTATAGGCGGCGGCATTGGCGAAGCCCACCGAGCCGAGGATGGAGGCGATGTTGACGATCGACCCGCCGCCCGTCTCAAGCATCGCGGGTATGGCGTAGCGCATGCCGTAGAAGACGGCGTTGAGATTGACATCCATCACCCGGTGCCAGCCCTCGATGCTGTATTCGCCGGTCGGCAGCATCGGACCACCGATGCCGGCGTTGTTCACGAGAAGATGGAGGCCGCCGCCCCAGTCGGCCGCTTCGGCCACCAGGCGTTCCACAGTGGGGGCGTCGGCCACGTCGCCGCCGGAGGCACGCGCTTGCCCCCCGGTCTGGGTGATGGCCTCGACCACGCGGGCGGCGGCTTCGCGGTTCAAGTCCTGGACCAGGACCTTTGCGCCGCTGTCCGCCAGGCCCATGGCGATAGCCTCACCGATGCCGGAGCCGGCTCCGGTCACCAGGGCGGTCTTGCCGGGGAAGGTGATCTCCATTCTTGGTCTCCTTGATTTGGTCGTGGGCAGGAAAGGCCAGTCGAGGGCAAAGTTCCATGATCCCGGTCAATGCATGAGCGGAAGAACGGATTCTCTGCGAAAATTCCGGATCAGAGGGCAGGAAGCGGTCGGGGGTCCAGTTCTTCACCGTTCGCGCGGCAGCGGAGAGACCAGCTGGCGGGCGGCAAGAGGCGGGCCCGCAGGCGGGTCAGGATGAAGCTATCCTCATCCGACCACAGAAGCGAGCGGCTGGGGGAGGGAGACAGGTGCCAGCGGCTTTCGACGCCCTGCGCACCGCCCTGGCCGGGCAGAAGGATGAGCCCGAGGGGCGCAGTGGCATTGTCGCGGCGCGCGGCCTCGGCCCCCGTCTCGGCGGCAAGGTGCAGCCGGCGAGTGGGGGTAAGCGCGGGAGGCATCAGAAGTTCGGCGATGACAAGGGGGGCGGCACCCGAGCGCAGTGCCTCTTCGGCGGCCCAGAGGAGGCTGTCGTCGCGGGGAACCTGGACCAGGATCAGCCTGGACGGGTCGGCAAGAGGCTGCAAACCTGCCATGTTCAGCCGTTCGGTGACCCAACTTGGGCGAATCCAGATCACGGGGCCTTGGGCATTTGCCATGATCCGCGCGGCAAGCATCAGGCGCGAGGGGCCGCACAGTTCATGCACCCGACCACGTTGCAGCGTCAGGTCCCCGGCAAGGGAGTGCAACGCGCCTGCTTGGCGGGGACCGTGCTGGTGGATTGGCAGACTCATGCGGAAAAGGTAGCGTGTTCGCGAAATGTTCTCAAGCGGGGGTCTTTGCCCTATCGCGGAACCGGCCTAGCTTTGCCGCAAGCAGAAGGAGCGACCGATGAAGACGCTGAGCCTTGGCAAGACCGGCCTGACCGTATCGGAACTGTGTCTTGGCACGATGACCTGGGGCACACAAAACACCGAGGCCGAGGGGCATGCCCAGGCGGACATGGCGGTGGAGGCGGGGGTAACGTTCTGGGACACGGCCGAGATGTATCCGGTAAACCCGGTGCGGGCGGAAACCGCGGGACGGACCGAGGAAATCATCGGCACCTGGCTTGCTGCGCGCGGCGGGCGGGACCGGATCGTGCTGGCGACCAAGGTGGCAGGGAAAGGGCCGATCCTGCGACCGGGGGAAGTGACCACCGGGGCGACGATGCGAGTGGCGGTCGAGGCAAGCCTGAAGCGGTTGCAGACGGATTACATCGACCTTTACCAATTGCACTGGCCGAACCGGGGCAGCTACCACTTCCGGCAGATGTGGAACTATCAGCCGCCAAAGCTGGACCGGGCCGCCGAGACGGCGAACATGACCGATCTTCTGACCACGGCGCAGGCGCTGGTGTCCGAAGGCAAGATCCGCGCCATCGGATTGTCGAACGAAAGCGTCTGGGGTGCCGCGCGCTGGCTGCATCTGGCCGATACGCTGGGCCTGCCACGCATGGCGACGGTGCAGAACGAATACTCGCTGCTGTGTCGCCAGTTCGATACTGATTGGGCCGAGCTGTCGGTGATCGAGGACATGCCGCTTCTGGCCTTCTCGCCCTTGGCGACCGGGCTCCTGTCCGGCAAGTATGCAGGCGACGTGATCCCCGAAGGCTCTCGCCGCAGCCTGAACCCGGACCTATCGGGGCGCGTGACGGCACAGGTCTTTCCGGCCGTGGCTGCCTATCTGGGTGTGGCGGCGCGGCACGGGCTTGACCCCTGCCAGATGGCCATTGCCTTTTGCAGGACGCGGCCCTTCACGACCATCCCCATCATCGGGGCGACGACGTTGCAGCAGTTGCGCACCAATATCGGCGCGGCGGGGGTCACTTTGTCGTCGGAGGTCCTGCAGGACATAGCGGAAACCCACCGGGCCTACCCGGCGCCTTATTGACGGCACTTGCGGCGGGGGGCGGTTCAAGGCACTTGTTGCCGCGAACCGGAGAGCCCGATGCCCCGAAAGCTGCGCCGACTGACCCTTGTTGCCGTTCTGCTATGTGCCACGAGCCTCTTGGCCGCGTGCCAGACGGGCGGAGCGGGCAAGGCACCGACGGATGTGACGCCAAATGCGGTGGCAGGCGATCCGATCGAGGTCACGGCATTGGATGCACCTGCGGGCGCTGCCGGGATGACCGAGGCGGCCTCGGTGGCTCCAACGGCGGAAGGCAGCGGTATTGCGGCCCCGCAGGCCCCTCTTTTGCCCCCTGCCGGGCCCGAGCCTGTGGTCGTGCCGCTTGAACCTGCGCCGAAGCCCGACCTCGCAGAGACGGTGGTGACGCCGAAATCCGAACAGCAACTCGCTTGTGAAAAGAAAAAGGGTCGCTGGGCAAAGATAGGTGCGGGCAACAAGCGGGCTTGCGTGTTCAAGACCAGGGATTCGGGAAAGCGCTGCGAGCGGGAAAGCCAGTGCGACAGCGTCTGTCTTGCGCGGTCCGGGACCTGCGCGCCATACAAGCCGATGTATGGCTGCAACGAGATCCTGCAGGACAATGGCGCGCGGGTTACCCTGTGTCTCGACTGACCTTGACCCTCGCCCTGCTGCTTGCGGGATGTGCCGCAAAAGCTCCAGAGCCGATGGCCTTTCGCGCGGCGGGTGCCCCCATCTGGTCGGCGGCAGCCTTTCAGTCTGCGCAAGTTGCTGGCACCTGGCGGCAGGTGGCGGACTTCCGGGGCGACGGGTCCTGCAAAGCGGGCGCGGTCGAGATCACGCCGGTGGCTGAAGGTCTGCAACTGCGCGGGACGCTGTGTCTGGCGGGGAGAGCAGAGGCTGTATCCGGAACGGCGCCTCTGGTGGGGCCTGGTCGGCTGCGGGTAAATGGCGAGGAATGGTGGGTGATCTGGGTCGACGTGGGATACCGCACGCTGGCGGTCGGCACACCGTCCGGACGCTTTGGGATCATCCTTGACCGGGGACCGATCCCCTCGGATCGTATGAATGCCGCGAAGGAGATCTTCGACTTCAACGGCTACCGGACCGAAGCTCTGACTGCACTGTGAACCCCTGATCGCGATGACTTCGCTCACGTTGTGTGAGCCAGTCAGATGAACGGTCAGTGGACGCGGGTCAGCAGCGTCTCCAGATGCGCGACCATGTCGCGGGCACCGAGTTCGGCCTCGCGGACCAGAAGATCGAAGTGCTGGGTGATCGTCTCGACGCGAGCGCTGTCGCGAAACGCCAGGTAGTGACGACCGAGGTAGATCACCGCAAGCAGCGGTCCGAAAACCGTGACGGGGGCCGAAAAAAGCTTGCGTGCGTCAAACAGGCATAGACGGAGCGATGGGTAAAGCTGATCGCACAGGGTCATCAGGTGGCGGAGTTGCGCACGTCGGGTATCGGCGTCGAGGCCCTCGTAATAACCCGAGGCGGTGGCGAAGGCTGTCAGTTCGTGCACCGGCAGGGCGATCTCGTAGTCCGACCCGGCGCCGCGCATCCATTTCAGTCGGTCCTCAAAGGCACCGATGGCCTGTTCGGCGGTCCGGCCGAGTTGCGGCTCATACTCCCATTCCACCACGGCGCGGGTCTTCAGCATGTCGGGAAGCGTCGCCGGGACATGGCGGATCTTGTATCCCGCCGCTTCCTGGTGCCATCCGAAGATACGCTCGTCAATCAGCGCGCGGGGAGCTTCGGTAAGGGACAGGGACGCGGCCAAGAGATCTGCAATGGGCTCCGGGCGACCGGAAAGCCCCAGAAGCCAGTCGGCGCTGATCCCCAGCGCTCTGGCGCAGTCCGCGGCGAGCTGGGCGTTCGGCAGTCGCGTGCCGGGCTGCAAAAGAGCCGAGATGGTGGAGCGGTCCACTGCGGTCTGTCGGGCAAGCTCTGCCTGGGTCATCTTGCGCGCCACCATCGCCTCGGCGAGGCGAGTGCGAAATTGAGGCGCGCGGTCGCGTTTGTCGATTTTATCCATCATACGATGATTTTCCAAAACGGATGCGGAGTAAAGTTTACAATATCCCGAATTCCAGCCAGAAGCTGGATTTGCTACCGTCACACTAACGTTACTCATCCCCAGGAACAAATGTGCAGACCGAGATCCGGGCCGTCGAATGGCCCACCCTGATCGTCTTCGCCGCAACTTACAGTCTTTGGGCCTTGGCGACCACCTGGCTCTGGACTTTGTCGCCTCCGCTGGCAATCCTCACCGCCGGTCTGGCCATCGGGCAGTATTCCTCGCTGACGCATGAGGTTCTGCACGGCCACCCGTTCAGGTCGCAGACATTGTCCGAAACGCTCGTGTTTCCCGGGCTGACGGTCTTCATCCCTTTCCTGCGTTTCAAGGACCTGCATCTGCAGCACCATTTCGATCCGGCACTGACCGACCCCTACGACGACCCGGAGTCCAACTACTGTGACCCGGCGGTCTGGGTGCAGTTGAACCCGGTGGCACGGCTGATCCTGCGGTTCAACAACACGCTTATCGGCCGCGTGCTGATCGGGCCGGTGGTGTCGACGGTAACCTTCCTGACGATGGACTGGCGGATGGCAATGACTGGCAACCGCCGGGTCTTGCTGGGATGGGCGATGCACGCGGCGGGGCTGGCGCTGGTGGCGGCCTGGCTCTTGGCAGTGGGGCAGATGCCGGTCTGGGCCTATCTGATCGCAGTCTATATCAGCATGAGCCTGTTGAAGATCCGCACCTTCCTGGAACACCGCGCGCATGAGGCGGCACGGGCTCGGACAGTGATCATCGAAAGCCGGGGGCCCCTCAGCTTGTTGTTCCTGAACAACAATTTCCATGTTGTGCACCACATGCATCCCGGCGTGCCGTGGTACAAATTGCCCGCACTGTATTTGGGCAACCGCGACCACTATCTGCGGCGCAACGAGGGATACGTCTACGCGAGCTACGTCGATATCTTTCGGCAGTTCCTGTTCCGAGCCAAGGACCCGGTGCCGCACCCGGTCTGGCCGGTGGACAAGGGCAGAACAGCAGGGATCGGCGTGCTAGACCAACCGGCGGAATTGCGGGGTGGTGCCGGAATTGTCGAAGAACGGCACGCCGGGCTGATCACTGCCCGCCACTAGTGCCGCGACTTCGGCAAGCACGACTTCGGTGATGAAAGGCAGGTCCAGGGCCCGCGCCACCGGCATGGCAAGCCAACTCAAGTGCTGAAGCTCGCCCGACGCCAGACTAAAATCTTCACGATTGTGGTCAAGGCTGTCGGCATGCGCCAGAAGGAAGCGCGCGTCGAAGCGCCGCGAACGACCCGGTGGGGTGATCGCACGGAAGATGAAGCGCAGGGTGGGATGGGCCATCGACGCAAGATTCAGGCCGGTCTCCTCGGTCAGCTCGCGCAGGGCGGTGGCGACCAGAGTGCCGGGCTCGGGGGCCTCCTCGGGCACCAGAAGGCCCAGACGTCGGGCGCAGTCCGGTGTCAGAAAGCCGGGGCGCGAGGCAGCCTCATCTTCCGGATCGACGCGACCGCCGGGGAAGACGAACTTTGACGGCATGAAGACCGCCCCTGCGCCGCGCTGTCCCATCAGGACCTGGGGGCCGTCCGGACTTTCACGCCAAAGCACGACGGTTGCGGCGGGGCGGATCGGCTCGTCAGTCATGCGGCTGTGCGCCGAAGCCGTGCATCCGGTTGGCCCATTGCAGCGCCACCATCGCGCCCTTGAGCCGTGGCAGCAGGTACAATGACAGTGCCACGGTACCAATCGTGAAGCCGACAGCCAGAACAAGCGGCTCGGGCCGCCACTTGGTGAAGGTGAACAAGAGGATCGGCGCCAGAAGGTGGCCGACGATCAGGATTGTCAGATAGGCCGGTCCGTCGTCGGCACGGTGATGATGCAGCTCTTCGCCGCAGACCGGGCAGTTGTCGCGGACTTTCAGGTAGCCGCGCAGCAATGGCCCCGCTCCGCAGTTGGGGCAGCGTCGGCGCCAACCCCGCAACAGCGCAGGCTTGAGCGGTCGATCCTCGGCTTCGAGGCTTTGGGCAGTATCAGCAGTGTTCATTGGCAAGGTCCAGGTCCGGCCCCAGGGTTTGGGGCGTTGCAGGAGGCTGAACATAGTGACTTCCCTGGCAGCTTCACAGAGGGAAGTCCCACCCTGTGCCCAGATGTCGCAAGAATCTGCGACGGAAATCTTCAGCCATGGCGTTTGAAGGGCATGAGGGTCGAGACACCGACCCCGGTACAGGAGAAGAAAATGTCTGCATCAAAGAAAACCGTTCTGGTCGCTCTTGCCTTGACCGGGGCACTGTTGGGCACCGTCGCGCTGGCTCAGAACAAGGGAATGGGCGGCGGAATGGGCATGGGAATGGGCGGGGGGATGGACATGGACGGCGGCGATCGCGGCGCGATGCTTGGCCGGATGTTCGACACGCTGGACGCTGACAAGGATGGTAAGGTGACCTTTGCCGAGATGGAAGCGCACCGGAAGGCCGAGTTCACCGCGGCAGATGCCAACGCCGACGGTGCCCTGAATGCTGAAGAGCTTTCCGCGCATCAGATGGCGCGGATGCAGGAACGCATGGCCGAGCGGACCCAGTCGATGCTGGATAACATGGACAATGACGGCAACGGCAGCCTGTCCATCGACGAGCTTGGCCAAGGTCCCGGACAGCGCCACTTTGCCCGGATCGATACCGACAACGACGGGGCTATCTCCAAGGCCGAGGCTGAAGCGGCGAGGGAGCACCGCGGCAAGCGGGGCCATGGCGGTGGCATGGGCAACAACTAGGTCTTTGCGGCCCAGCCTCCCACGGGCTAAGCAACCGGGATGACGATGGCCTTTGACGCGCAAGGAGAATCCTCGGACGAGGCCCTGATGGTGCTCTATGCAAATGGAGACCGTCATGCCGCGCTGGCGTTGACCCATCGCGTCACCCCGCGCGTAACGGCCTATGCCGCGCGACTTCTAAGTGGCGACCGGGCCGAGGCCGAGGATGTGGCGCAAGAGACGATGCTTCGGCTGTGGCGTGTGGCTCCCGAGTGGCGGCAAGGTGAGACGAAGGTGACGACCTGGGCCTACCGGGTCGCCACCAATCTTTGCATCGACCGGCAACGCTCGCGGGGGCGGCGGCGGCAGATGGCGCTGGACGACGCGCCCGAGGTGGCCGACCACGCCGTCGGTGCCGAGGATCGGCTGCAAGATGCGGGGCGTATGGCAGCTCTGGAGGCCGCCTTGGCCGAACTGCCGGACCGACAGCGGCAGGCAGTGGTGCTTCGCCACCTGGAAGGGATGACGAACCCCGAAATTGCAGCGATCATGGAGATCGGGGTCGAAGCGGTGGAAAGCCTTACCGCGCGCGGCAAGCGGTCTTTGGCAGCGATACTTGCGGGACGCAAGGACGAGCTTGGATATGAGGATGACGGACATGCAGGATGAACTTGACGACCTGCTGGCAAGTGCAGCACGACAACCCCTAGTGCCCTCCGATGCGCTGATGCAGCGGGTGCTGGCCGACGCGCTGGAGATGCAGCCGCAGGACATCGCCTTGCGGTCCTTCCCCGGGCCGCGACCGTGGTTCTTCACGCGACTTGCCGGGCTTTTTGGCGGACCGCCGGCTCTGGCGGGGTTGGGCACGGCAGCGGTCTTCGGACTTGCCTTGGGTTACCTCAGCCCCAATACCCTGAACTACCTGACGGGGAGTTCGACCGAGACAGCCGAATTCTTCCCCGAGGCCAATTTTCTGACCACGGAAGGCTGATATGACCGAACCGACACCGCAGACTCCGGTCACCGCCACTGCCCCGCGCGGGATGAAGATCGCGCTGGCGATTTCTGTCGCGCTGAACCTTGCGGTTGCGGGGCTGGCGGTCGGGGCCTGGCTTGGGGGTGGGCATCGGGACATGCCGCGCGACATGTCCTTCGGCCCGTTCAGCGAGGCGCTGGACGACAGTGACCGCCGGGCGATCCGACGCGCGCTTCTGGACCGGATGGGTGAGTTCCGCGCCTCGCGGGCCGCGGGCCGGGAAGAGTTCGAGACGCTGCTGGGCACGCTGCGCGCCGACCCCTTTGACCCGGCTGCGGTGAAGGCTGCACTAAGCGCAATCGAGGCGCGCAATGCCGACAGGCTGCAACTGGGACGGAACCTTATCGAGACGCGCCTGATCGAGATGTCGCCAGAGGACCGAAAGCGCTTTGCCGATCGGCTGGAGAAGGGCCTGCATCGTGGTATGCGGGACGGGGGCGGGCGCGGCTAGGCGGCCGAAAGTCGGTACGTGACCTGGTTCCGCCCTGCACCCTTGGACTCCAGCAGCGCAAGGTCGGCCTGTTCGACCAAGCCTTCGATGGCATAGCTGTCCTCACCCGCAGATCCGGCGACGGCGACACCGATCGAGACGGTGACACGCAACTCCTCGCCCGAGTGCAGCCGGATCGGCTGGTCGTCCATTGCCTGGCACAGACGTTCGGCCACCCGGCGGGCGACGGACATGCAGCTTTGCGGCAGGATCGCCAGGAACTCTTCGCCGCCAATACGGGCCAGAACGTCGCTGTCGCGCAAGTTGGCTGTAAGGCGGCGTGACACCTCGACCAGGACCTGGTCACCGGCGGCATGGCCATATTCGTCGTTCACCTGCTTGAAGCGGTCAAGGTCCATGACCATGACGGCAAACTGCGTTCCTTCTTCCTGTGCCCGCGCGGCAACAGCGGCAAGCTGGGGCGCGGCGCAGCGGCGGTTGTAAAGTCCGGTCAAGGGGTCCCGCATCGCCAGCCGCAACCCGTCCTGCATCCGCGCGCGGAGCCGGTCGGATTGGCGCTTGCGGCGCAAAAGCCCACGGGTGCGCAGTGCAAGTTCCTCGGCCGTGATGCCGGGGCCGACGGCATCGTCCGCGCCAAGGTCGAAGGCCATCGCGGCCTCGTCGCCTTCGCCCGCGGGCCCCACGACGCAGACAGCGGAATGGCGGGTGGCCTGGTGGCTTTTCAGTTCGGACAGCAGCCGCAGCGTGCCAGAAGGATTGCGGCCATCGTCATGCAGGATGAACAACTCGGGCAGGGCCTGGCCGGTCGAAATCTCGGCGAGCGCCTCACGTCGCGAGATCATTACCAGACGGTCGCGTACCTGCGTTGCCAGTTGTGACCAAAGCGGATTGTCCGGGTCCGAGCCAACAACCGCGATCACACCCTGCGGGTCGAAGGCCGCCGGCGCCTCAGCCAGACCCGCAATCGCCAACCCTTCCGTCAGTGGAAACTGACTTTCCGCTTTCAACCGCAAGAGGTTGCGCAGTCGGGCCAGCAGGACGCGTTCATTGGCGGGGCGGTCCATGACATCGTCGGCCCCGGCGGCGAAGGCTGCCAGACGCTCTTCCACCGTGCCGGACGCCGTCAGCGCGATCACCGGGATGTCGCGGCTGGCCGGATCGCGCCGAAGACGCTGTATGACGTCCAACCCCGAGATGTCCGGCAAACCGATGTCCAGAAGCACCAGATCAGGCCGCTCTTCCCATGCAAGGGCAAGGCAGGTCGCACCGTCTGCGGCAAGGATCGGATCGTAGAAGGCCGCCTTAAGGCGGGCCTGCTGGACGATCCGGTTCGCCGCTACGTCGTCAACGATGAGAATCCGTGCGCTCATCCCAAAATGCCGTCTTTTCATTCCACTTGTTGTGGACAACTCTGCCGTCGGGAAGGTTAAGAAATCCTTTCTGCGTGCAGGCAAATGATCGAATTTCATCCGCTGACACCAGAAGGCTATGAAAGCGAAAACAATGCAACCGGAAGTTGTCAAGGACTCCGCCATGGTGCTGGCCCTCCAAGCACTCGGCTGGATCGCGGCGGATGACGAGATTTTTCCCGCCTTCCTGACCGCAACGGGCTCGGGAATTGCCGACCTACGCAGCCGAGCGTCCGATCCCGATTTCCTTGCCTCTGTCCTTGATTTCCTTTTGCAGGATGACCGGTGGGTGATTGCATTCTGTGATGCCCAGGGTCATCCCTATACCGCTCCCCAGGCGGCCCGCGCGGCTTTGCCGGGGGGTGCGGTGACGAACTGGACCTGAGAGGCGTGATGATCGACGGGCTGATTTTCGACAAGGACGGGACGCTCTTCGACTTCCGCATCAGCTGGGGCCGCTGGGCCGCGACCTTTCTGCGCCGGATGGCCCAGGACGAACCCCGTGCCGCGCGGCTGGGTCGTGCCATCGGCTATGATCTCGCCAGCGGCACCTTTGCTTCGGACAGCCCGGTGATCGCCGCCACGGCCGCCGATATCGCCGCGGCGCTCTTGCCGGAACTGCCGGGCATGACGTTGGCCGAATTGACCGACCGGATCGACGCCAGCGCCGGAATGGCGCCGATGTCCGAGGCGGTGCCGCTGCGACCCCTCCTGGACGCGCTGCGCGGGCGGGGTCTGCGACTGGGCCTGGCAACGAACGACTCCGAGGCGCCAGCCCGGCAGCACCTGGAGAACCACGGCATCACCGACTGCTTCGATTTCATCGCGGGCTACGATTCGGGGCACGGAGCAAAGCCGGGACCCGGAATGTGCCTGGCTTTCGTCCGCCAGACGGGTCTGGCGCCTGGCCGCGTGGCGATGGTGGGCGATAGCCGACATGATCTGGAGGCGGGCCGCGCCGCCGGGATGCGCACCATTGCGGTGCTGACCGGCATTGCGACGCGGGAGGAGTTGGCTCCTTACGCCGACGTTGTATTGGGCGACATCGGGGACATTCCGGACTGGCTGTCCCGACTGAAAGCCTGATTTCCGAGGGTCAGTTGCAAAAAACGACGCTTCTTCGTCGCTAATGCGGTAACCAGACCGGCACTGCTTCCGTCATCCTTCGCGCAAGCGAATGGAGAGTGATGATGGCGGATGAACCAGCTCGGAGAAAACGTGCCGGCGGGCGCGCAGGGATGAAGGTCCGCGCGGGCACGGCGGTCATCGACCAGATGCCGTGGCGGATTCCGGTCAACCCCGATGCGCCCACCGAGCCTTTGGATGCCGACGGAGTTCAACGCGTCCACAAGACCGCGATGCGCATCCTCCGGGACATCGGGATCGAGTTCCTGAACCCCGAAGCGGTCGAGCATTTGCGTCGCGCGGGCTGTATCGTCTACGGGACCAACGTCCGGATGGACGAGGATTTCGTGATGGAAATGGTGGCCCGCGCGCCCGAGACCTTCACGATCACGCCAAGGAATCCGGATCACGAGCTGATCATGGGCGGCAAGCACATGTTGTTCGTGAACGTCTCCTCGCCGCCGAACGCCTGGGACATGGAGCGGGGCAAACGGTCTGGCGATTTCGAGACCTTCCGCGAGTTCATGAAGCTGACGCAGTATTTCAACTGCATCCACATCGCGGGCGGCTACCCGGTGGAGCCGGTGGACATCCATGCCTCGGTCCGCCACCTCGATTGCCTGTACGAGAAGC
>JANOCQ010000099.1:0-12157 GCA_031412255.1 Paracoccaceae bacterium
TGAAGCGGGCTTCGGGGAAGATGCTGGAATAGGCCTGTATCATATTCTGGGCAACGACACCGGCGCCGACCAGCAGGATGTTGCGGCTGTCCTTCCGCGCAAGGCGGCTGGCCGACAGAAGACTGTCCCCCGCCGTCTTCCACTTGGTCACCAGGTGAAAGTCGATCAGCGCGGTGAGTTCGCCCGTCACGTTGTCGAAGAGGTTGACGATGCCGTTGATCGTCGGCTTGCCCCGTTCGGCGTTGCCGGGAACGATGGTCCCGATCTTGACCAGCGACCCCAGCCCGTCGATCCATGCCGCCCGGTCTAGAAGCGTGTCGGCACCGCGATACAGGAAGATGTCCTTGATTTCGGCCCTGGGCAGCCGATGCCCGGCCTCCAGCGCCTGGGTCAGGCCCTGCCAGTCCAGAAAACGCTCCGCGTCCGGTCCGATGGTCTCGACGGTCATATCCCTGCTTCCCCCCGGGTCAAAAGCCCTTCGGCCACCAGCCGTTCTGCCCAGCCCTGCCAGCTTTCGAACAGATGCGTGCGCCAGCCTCGGCGGGCGGCGGCGGTGATGTTTTCCGCCTTGTCATCGGTAAAGATCAGCCGGTCTGGCGGAATGGCGCAATCCTCCTCGACTGCCTGATAGATGCGGGGGTCAGGCTTCGAGATCTTCAACCGGCCCGAGACGTATTCGCGGTCGAACTCACCCAGGAAGTCCAGCTTTGTCCGGGCTTCCTCATAGGAGTAACTTCCGAAATTGGTCAGGCAGAAGACCGGCACTCTCCTCGTCCGCAAGGCCCGCAGCAAAGCAATGGAGCCCTCGATGCGGGGCGAGGCAAGCTCGATCCAGCGGTCATACCACAGGCGGATTTCCGGGGCCCAGTCGGGATGCCGGTCGGCCCAGTCGTAGATCGTCTCGCGAAACAGGGCGCCGTCGTCCACGAGCGCGTTCATCCCGTGCAGGTCCACGGCGTCAAACAGCGCGCGGCGGCGGTCTTCGCCAAGGACGCGGTCGTAAAACGCCTCGGGCTGCCAGCGGGTCAGCACGTTGCCGATGTCGAAAATCACTGCCTCAGGCTGCATCGCTGTCCCGTTTCCGCACGGTTTCCCGCCAGATCACATAAAGGCCCGAGCCGCAGATCAGTGCAATACCCAGCCAGGAGATCGCATCGGGGAAGGTGCCGAAGACCACCAGTCCCCAGAGGATCGCCAGTGGCATGCCAACGTATTCGAACGGCGCGATCAACCCCGCTTCCGTGGTGCGGTAGGCTTGGGTCACCATCATCCCCCCGATGCCGACCGACAGGCCGGTGGCCAGGAAGACTGGCCAGTCGTGCAGCGGCGGCCAGATCCAGGGGCGGAAGAGGAAGGCCCAAAGGCCTTGTTCCGTAGCAAGGTGCCCGTCACCGACCCAAAGCCCCATGCAAAGACTGACCACGATGAACCCGGCCTGGACGTAGAACGACAGCGTCATCGCGCTTTCGGTGCCACCCAAGTGGCGCACTAGCAGGTTGCCGGCGGCGTACATCACCGCCGAGATGAGGACCAAAAGCGCGGCGGGCTGGATTACCCCCGCACCGGGGCGCAGCATGACGATCACTCCGACCATACCGACGATCACCGCGGCCCAGCGGCGCGGCCCCACCTTTTCATGGAGAAAGATTATGGACAAAAGCGTGATGATAATCGGACTGACATAGGCGACCGCCACCGCATCGGCCAAGGGCAGCGTAGCGAGGCCCACGAAGTAAGTGACGTTCGAAATCATCACGATGATGACCCGCAAGAGGTGCATCCCGGGCCGACCGGTGAACAGTTGCGCGAAGCCCCGATCGGACCAGCCAATCACCGTCAGGATGAAGGCCATCGCCACGAAGGCCCGGATCAGGATCACTTGGTGTAGCGCGTAGCCGTCCGAGAGAAACTTGATCGAGACATCGTTGACCGAAAAGATCAGCGTGCCACCGATGGCGAAAAGGATGCCGGTCAGGGCTTGAGAGCGTGCCATGCGGGCAGGTGACCCGGGCCTTCCGGTTCCGTCTGTCCTGCCCGCGACATTGGTGACGCAGGCAGGCAGTCCGTCAATTCAGGGGTTTGCAGGTTCAGCGGCGCTCAGTTCGTCCATTCTGGCCTGCAAGTCGTCCACTCTGGTCTGCAAGGCGGCCTTCTCGGCCTCAAGCGCGTCAAGCCGGCCAGCAAGAGCGGTTTTTTCCGTCTCAAGCGCCATTACTTTTTGCGACAGGTCAGTCCGTTCGCGTTCAAGCGTAGCCGCCATCTCGGCAAGCTTGGTCTTTTCGCCCTCAAGCGCCGTGACCGTCTCCTGCAAGGCCGCAGCCTCGGCCTTGATCGCCGCCGCGTCGCTGGCCGCCTGGACGGCGGCCGCGGCTTCAGCCTTGAGCGCGGCTACATCCGCAGTCAGCGTGACCTTCTCGGCCTCCAGCGCGGCGACCGCCTCGGTCCTGGCGGCGAGATCCGCCTGAAGGGCATTCCCCTTCTGGCTGGACTGGTATGCGAAAAATCCCAGGATAGCCGCCACCACGACCAGCACAATCGTCAGCATGTTCCGCATCGTCACACTCCCCGGTGTTTGCGACGACGCTACCCGTAACCCGGCCGGTTGCACAACCCTTCTGCCGGATGGATGCCTGCGCCGAAGTCGGTAAACAGATCCTGAACATGCGCATACAACCCATTGTATTCGCGCGTTTCGGAGGGTTGCCCGCGTGGGCAGTCCTTATCCGGGAGCAGCGAAGACCTGGACCCAGTAGTATTGCAGCGGGGCCACGTTGCCACGGATCGGTCGGTCGTCCGCCTGGTACACGACGGCGATCCCGGTCTCGGTCATCCGGCAGTTCAACATGTTCCGCCGATGACCTGCACTTTGCAGCCAGCCCTTCACCGCCTGCAAAGCAGTCCGCTGCCCCGCCGCGATGTTCTCTGCCGCCGTGCGGTAGCTGTATCCCTGGCGCTTGATCCGGGACGAGAACTTGCTCCCGTCCTTGCCGGAATGTCCGAAAAAGTTCTGCTCGGCCATTGCACCGGCATGGGCTTTTGCGGCCGCCGTCAGCCGCGCGTTCAGCCGCAAGGGCTGGCACCCGGCCTTTGCCCGAGCGGAGTTCACCGCTGACAAGACCGTCTCGGCCGGGCCCACTGCAGCAGCAGGAGATCCCGCGACGACGAGGGCAAGGGCCAAGGCCTTAGCCCAGGAAAGCCTGCGCATGGAACGACACATGGTCCTCCATGAAGGTCGATACGAAGAAATAGCTGTGATCATAGCCCTTCTGCATCCGGAACGTGCCACCCTGGCGCGCTTGGGCCATCGCTTCAGCCAGCGCTTCGGGGCAGAGCTTGTCGAGAAACTGGTCGGCCGTCCCCTGGTCGATCAGCATCGGGCCGTCGAATCCCCGGCGCCGCATCAGCAACGTCGCATCATGTGCGGCCCATGACGACTCGTCGGTTCCCAGATAGGCAGAAAATTGCGGACGACCCCAGTCGCTTGCTGTCGGGTTGCAGATCGGCGCGAAGGCCGAGACTGATCTGAAGCGGCCCGGAAAGCTCATCGCGATGGTCAACGCGCCGTGACCGCCCATCGAATGTCCGGTGATCCCCTGCACCTCTTCGGCCAGAGGAAAGGCATTGAACAAAAGGCGCGGCAGTTCTTCGGTGATGTAATCCCACATCTGGAAATGCGGCGCCCAGGGTTTTTGAGTGGCATTCACATAGAAGCCTGCCCCCTGCCCCAGCGCGAAGTCCGGATCGTTCGCGACAGCGTCTCCGCGCGGCGATGTGTCCGGAAAGACCAGCGCGATCCCGGCTTCCGCAGCCCAGCGCTGTGCGCCGGCCTTGATCATCGCGTTCTCGTGCGTACAGGTCAGACCGGACAGGAACCAAAGCAGCGGCACTGGTCCCTCCTCGGCCTGCTGGGGCAGGAAGAGACCGAAGGTCATGTCGCATCCGGTTGCTTGGGCGGCATGTGTGTAGACACCCTGGACGCCGCTGTGGGCCCGGTTTTCCGAGATGGTCTTCATGTCTAGCCCCCTTGGCTGATAAGAGCGATCACTGCCGTCACGGTCAGGACCGACGCTGCGGTCGACAGCAAGATTGCAGTGGAAACCCGTTGTGGCGCCACACCGTAGTGCTGCGCCAGAATGAAGACATTGCCCGCAACGGGCAAGGCGGCGGCCGCAATCATCACCCCGGCCTGATACCCTGTGACGCCGAACAGCCAGCAGGCACCGGCCACCGCCAGCGGGTGAAGGAACAGCTTCGAAAACGACAGCCAGGCTGCGACCTCGACCCTTTCCGCCGACCGACCTGCCAGCGACGCACCGATTGCGAAGAGGGCGCAGGGCGTGGCCGCTGCCCCAAGCAGCGTCAGGAACTCGTTCACGGGTGCCGGAAGCTGAAGCCCGGTCGAACCCCAGACCACGCCAAGACCGACCGAGACGATCATCGGGTTCTTCACCAGGCCCATGCCAAGGATCCCGAAGGTCTGGGCGCTGACCCGACCGGCCCGAAGCCCGGTGATGACCATGGTCAGGATCGACGAGAACACGATCAGATCGACCGCCAGCACCAGAAGCACCGGCCCCACTGCGTCGGGTCCAAGCAGCAGCGCCAGCATCGGGATGCCAAGGAAACCGACGTTGCCGATGACGCCGGTATGGGCCTCGAACACCGCCTCTTCCCCGCTGACGCACCGGGCAAGGGCGACCGCCGCCACGATCAGCCAGACGACCGTGGTGGCCAGAAGATAGGCAAACACGAAGGGCCAACTGAAGATTGCGGACACGTCCAGATTTGCGGCGAAGCCGAAAAGCATGGCCGACAGCGCGAAATAGAATACGAACCGGGTAAGGTAGGCCGTCGCCTCCTCGGAGAAGAACCGGGTCCGCCCGGCGACGTAGCCGACCCCGATAAGGGCAAAGAACGGCAAGGTCTTCAGAAAGATCGCTAGCATGGCATCGGTGGTGTCACGCTGGGCTGGAAAGGGCAAGACTCCGGACAGGAATCGGGTGGCCACGGGCAGACTGTCGCGCTTTTACGAAACATTCGCTTCAGGCGATGTGGCAAAAACAGGGCAAGCTCCACACCCACAATAGGCGGCAAAGGCTGAGTATTGTTCCCAGATTTCGTTACTATCTACCGCCCCCAAGGCAGATTTGCTGCCAATACCCTGTTGCTCGGCACAAGTTGCGACGGGAACCTGCAGATGATTGTGGCGAAAAAGGACCTGAAATGCTTCACGTTTTGGCCCAACTCATTGGCTAAACGGAAGGGAACCGCGGTTCCTTCGTGGGGGCATGAAGGAGCGGTAAAGGGTGCTTAAAGATGACCGCTGCCGCGCGCAAGTTTGACTCCGTCGACCTGGGGACCGCAGCCGACGAGCTGCCAGCCGGGACCAAACTGCTTTACGGGCAGTTCACCATCGAATCCTTTGTGAACAGCGGCGGTTTCGGAATCGTCTACATCGCGCGGGACTCGCTTGATCGTCAGGTGGTCATCAAGGAATGCTTTCCGTCCACCTTCTGCCGCCGGATCGGCACCACGGTCGGCGCACGGTCGCGGGCGCAGCAGGACGAGTTTCGCGCCGCAGTAAAGCATTTCATGCAGGAAGCGCTGACGCTGTCGCAACTGGACCATCCCAGCATCATCAAGGTTCACCACGTCTTCGAAGACAACGAAACCGCGTATATGGCGATGGACTACATCGATGGTAGCGACCTGCTGCAGACGGTAGAGGGGACGGCCCGTCCGCTGACGCCAAAAGAGATCACTTCATTCCTGCACACCATGCTGGACGCGCTTAGGCATGTGCACGAGAAGGGGCTTCTGCACCGTGACATTTCCCCGGACAATATCCTGCTCGACAAGGCTTCAGGCCAGCCCGTCCTGATCGACTTCGGGGCCTCCCGGAAGGAAGTCACTCGGAAAAGCCGCGCCGTCTCGGGGCTGCGCGTGGTCAAGGACGCGTATTCGCCGCAGGAATTCTATGTGCATGGCAGCAAGCAAGCCCCGTGCAGCGACCTATATGCACTGGCAGCCAGTTTCTACCATCTGATCGCGGGCGAGACGCCCAAGACATCGCAGGAACGCCTGTCGGCTATCGCAGGTCGCGAAGGCGACCCGCTGCGTCCGCTGGCTGGCCGCTTCAAGGCCTACCCGATGGCTTTCCTGCAGGCCATCGACAAGGCGATGGCGATCTTTCCGCGCGACCGGCTGCAGTCGGTGGACGATTGGCGCGCCATGCTGACCGGCGACGCCGCCCGCCCGGTGTACGAAACTGCCGCGCCGCCTCCGGGTCTGGTCCGGCCGATTTCGGCACCCCCGCCGGCCACTCCTCCTGTCGTCCAGGCTAAAGAGCCCAGCGTGCCTGCAACTCCTGTTCCGCCTGTTGCCGTGGTTCGTGGTCCCCGCGATTTTCTTATGTCCTCGACTGCAGCAATCCTGCTGTTGGTGGGATTGCTGTCCTTGCCAAATCTGCTGTCCCAGAACACTGGCGCGGCCCCGGTTGTCAACGCCGCCATTGCGCCGGTTGTCGCCGAGGTGGAGACCCCGCCTCAGGAGGGCCGTGCGATCGCGACCGCTGAGTCGACGCTACCTGTCACCAATTTCCTGCGCCTTCCCGGTGGCTACACCTTCGAAGTGGTCGAAACGACCACGGGACAGGAAACGGTCGTATCAGAGCTTCCCGCCGACTTTTCGGGGACTCTTCAAGTCGGTGATACGCTTTTGGTGTATGTTCCAACCGGCGAAATGCTGGGGACTGCAACCGCGCTGCGAGAGATACTCCAGCGCGAGTTCGCGAATGGTGTTTCAACTTATAGTTTTGTTGTTCGTCGCGGGACCAGTACCATGGACGCAGACTTCGCGCTTCTGGCGGGCAATTAGCCCGCAGACGCGGCACGAGGACAGGAGAGAAAGCCTTGAAGTTCCTTCGCACGATCTTTGGCGAGAATGACGAAGCCAGTCATCCTGCCGGCGCGACCGAAGCCGGTCCGGACCCGGTGATGACAGCTTTGGCAGAATTGGAAGTGAAGCGCCTCCGCGAAGCGCTTGCGGCCGCCACCCCGCCGCCGGCCCCGGAGCCCGAGCCGGAAGTTTCGATTAACGCGCCTATCGCACGGCCCAATCGGGTAGTGAAGGCGAAGGCACCCCTGCCCGAAGGCATTGCCCCGCCCAGCCGCAGCATCTGGGACCTGGAAGACGACGAGCCGAAAGCCGTCGCGCCGCCGCCGCATTCAGGCGGAGAACCACGCCGGCCGACCCGGACCAAGACCCGCGTCCTTGGGTTCGAAGCGGCGCCTGCGCCGGTGGTGCCGCTATTCGAAGATATGGGCAGCACGCCCATCGCCGAGGCTGCGCCGGCCCCCGGCAAGGGGTATGTGATGTTCCCGACGGGCTGGCTGATTGTGAAGGATGGCCCGGGCAAGGGTGCCACATTCGCCCTGTCGCAGGGTATCTCGCAGATCGGGCGTGGTGGTGACCAGACCATTGCGCTGGACTACGGTGACATGGCCATCTCGCGGCAGAACCACGCGGCCATTGCCTATGACCCCGCCACGCATCAGTTCCACGTCGGGCATGGCGGCAAATCCAATCTGGTGCGGCTGAACGGTCGCCCGCTTCTGTCCACCGAGCCCGCCGGCGACGGGGATGAAATCCAGATCGGCGAGACGACCCTGGTGCTGAAAGTTCTGTGCACGCCCGCGTTCAATTGGTCGTCGTTCGGGGCCGAAGGAGACGGGCATGATATGGCGATCGCGTGAACCCCGCTATGACGTAGCATCCGGCATCAGCCAGGGCGCGCGCGACTACCAGGAAGACGCGATAACTGCGGACTTTCCGGTCGGTGCAGAAGCAGGTTTCGTGGTCCTTGCCGACGGCATGGGCGGACATGCCGCGGGCGATGTTGCCTCGAAGATCGTCCTGACCGAGGTTTACTCAGAACTGAAGTTCCACTTCGCCGACGTTGATGGCTTCGAGGCCCGCGCGCCGGAGATTCTGCGCAGCGTGGCGGATATTGCGAACGAAAGCCTGCGCCATCATGCCCGGACCCACCCCGAAACCGAGGGCATGGGCGCGACGCTGGTGGTGCCGGCGCTGATCGAAAACCGGCTTTGGTGGGCCTCTATCGGGGATTCACCGCTCTACCTATTCCGCAATGGCAAGCTGGCCCAGCTGAACGAAGATCACTCGATGGCGCCGCAGCTTGACCTGATGGTTCAGGCTGGGCTGCTAGAGGGTGCGGCAGCAGTAAACCATCCCGATCGCAACTGCCTGGTGTCGGTCCTGATGGGCGCGAAAATCGCGAGGGTCGACTGCCCGGCCAAACCCGTCGAACTGATGACGGGCGATATCGTTGTCTGCGCCTCCGACGGGCTGCAATACCTCACCAACACACAGATCGAGAAGGTCTTGGCCAAGTTTCGCAAGACGCGCTCGACCGAGATTGCCGAAAGGCTGCTGGCAGAGCTGGCGAAACTGGACGATCCCGATCAGGACAACATCAGCTTCACCGTGATCAAGGTAAACGACGCCTCGGTGCGTCCGAAACAAGAGCGTTCCTCGCGGAGCGGCACCGCGGTCACCACGCGGCCGCGCGGCCTGACCACCGTGGTGGCCGAACCGGTTCTCGTGCCCTTGCCCGGCTTGGATGTGCCAATCCTGCAACCGGTCGAGGGGACCGCCGCCGAGGCCGAACCGATGGACATTCCGCCTTCGAATGAGCTGGAACCGGCAGAGGCCCCCTCGTCCGTGGTTCCTCGTCGTTTCGCAGCACTCGGGTAGATCTAACGGAAGACGCTCATGATCTGGTTCAGCGGTTTCTTCCGCTTGGCCACCGCCGGGACTGTGGCAGTCTCGGCCGGGTATCCAACCGGCAGGATCATCACCGGCTTTTCATGGTCCGGACGCCCGCAGAGCGGCCCCAAGAACTTCATCGGGTTCGGCGTGTGTTCCAGGCAGACCAGCCCCGCGTGGTGGATCGCCGTGATCAGCATCCCTGTGGCGATGCCGACGCCTTCCGGCACGTAGTAGTTCTTGTAACGCTCCCCGTCCGCGGTCATTCCGTAGCGCTGCGCGAAAACCACGATCAGCCAGGGCGCCATGGTCAAGTGCGGTTTCGTCACGCCGGTCCCGATCGGCTCCAGCGCCGCCAGCCATTCGTCCCCCGCCGCACCCGAGTAGAAGGCGCGTTCCTCTTCCTCGGCCCCGTCTCGGATGCGGGCCTTCATTGCAGGATCGCTGATCGCCACGAAATGCCACGGCTGGTGGTTTGCCCCCGACGGCGCCGTCCCGGCCGTCGCAATGCAGGCCGCGATCACCGTTTCAGGCACGGCCGAGGGGAATATTCCCGCACCGAATGGCGCTTTTTCATGTAGTCGCGGAACCGCTCTGCCGCCGCGAAGGATGCGGCGGCGTCCAGCTGCACTCGGTCCGGCAGCGGCAGCGGCTGGTAGCTCACCTCACCTTTGCGATACATCACCCGCCCCCGATCAAGACCCCTGCGGCAAAGACCAAAGCACCGCCAAGGACGACCTGCAAGGCCGCTCGCAGGAAGGGTGTTTCCATGTAGCGGTTCTGGATCCAGGCGATGGCCCAAAGCTCCACGAAGACGACGATCATCGCGATGGTGGTGGCGGTCCAGAAATCCGGGATCAGATAGGGCAGCGCGTGGCCAAGTCCGCCGATGGTGGTCATCACGCCCGAGGCGAGGCCGCGTTTCAAGGGCGAGCCGCGACCCGAGAGGACGCCATCATCATGCGCGGCCTCGGTGAAGCCCATCGAGATGCCCGCACCCACGGACGCCGCTGTGCCCACAAGGAACGTGGTCCAGGTGTCCTGGGTGGCAAAGGCCGTGGCAAAGATCGGCGCAAGGGTGGAGACCGAGCCGTCCATCAGTCCCGCCAGACCCGGCTGCACCCAGGTCAGGATGAACTGGCGCTTGGCGGTCTGGTCCTCTTCGTTGCGCGCATCCTGCGGCAGGTGGGTCTCTTCCAGCCGCTGCGCGTGGCGTTCGTGACCGGCCTCGGCGGCGGCAAGGTCACCCAACAGCTTGCGAGTGGCGGCATCCTGGGTCCGGGCAGCGGCACGCAGGTAGAAGTCATGCGCGGTCTTTTCCATCGTCGCCGCTTCGCCCCGCATCACCTCCAGCGACAGGTTTTGCGACAGCCAGACTGGGCGGCGGGCGTAGAAGCCTGCGACATGTTCGCGGCGGAGAAGCGGGATCACCTCGCCGAAGCGCGTTCGGTGCAGGTCGATCAAGCGCTGCCGGTGGCCGTTCTCTTCCGCCGCCATGCCATCGAAGACTGCGGCCGAGGCGGGGTAGTCCGCCCGCAGACGCTCGGCGAAGGTGCGGTAGATGCGGGCGTCGTCCTCTTCGGATGAGATTGCAAGCGCCAGGACCTCCTGCTCGCTGAGATCGCTGAAACGGCGGCGGAAGGTCAGAGCAGAAAGCACTTTGGCACCTTAGTTTGGAATGGTTCTAATCTATCCGGCCAGCCGACGGCGGCAATGCGATATTTTGAACTTTTGAGTTCATTTCTTCTTGCCGAAGTGAACTCTACGGTTTAGATAACTAACTGAACCGTAGAGTTCAGAATGGAGACCACAATGACCCGCTTCGCCCTCGCCTTGGCCGCCAGTCTTGCACTGGCCGCTCCTGTCGCCGCCGATTCGTTGGCCGTGCTGCTGCCTACGCTGCAATTCCCCACCGAGACGGTCACCACTTCGACCAAGGGCTGCGACGCGCCGGTCGCCCAGACGGTCTGCCAGCTGGACGAGTGACCGCGTCCCTTGCCGCACCGGATCGCGATGGTCTATGGTCCCTTTCGGGGGAAGCGATGAACGCCATTCAGGATCACGGGGTCCGGCGCGGCCGGAAGTTCGACCAGGTGCTGGACGGTGCCCGTAAGATCTTCATGCGCGACGGATTCGAACGCGCATCGGTAGATGACATCGCGCGGGAGGCTGGGGTTTCGAAGGCCACCATCTACGCCTATTTCCCCGACAAGCAGCTGCTGTTTTTGGAGGTCGCGCGTTGCGAATGCCACCGTCAGACCGAGGAGGCCGAGGCGATGGTCGAAGGCGACGCCCCGGTTCGGGTGGCGCTGACCATCGCGGCGGAGCGGATCGTGGCTTTCCAGCTTTCGGACTTCGGCCAGCGCATGTTCCGTATTGTGGTGGGCGAAGGTGAGCGTTTTCCGGGCCTTGGCCGCCAGTTCTACGACTTCGGGCCAGGGCTGATCCACCAGCGGCTGGTGCATCATCTGGGCTGCTATGTGGAAAATGGTCAGCTGAAGATCGACGATCTGGACCTGGCCGTCGACCAGTTTGCTCAACTGTGCAAGGCGACGATCCACGAAAAGCTGATCTTCGGAATGACCGAGACGATCACGCCCGAATTGGCGCACCGGTCAGTGCATGGCGCGGTGGACATGTTCCTGGCGCGGTACGGCGTCGCCTGAGCTCAGCCATTCTCGCGCAGGACTGATCCCGCAAGATATAGCGAGCCGCAGATCAGCACCCGCGCTTCGGGTGACGTCGCCGCGATTGCGGACAGCGCTTCGGCCACCGACCCGGCCGCGGCCGCATCAATCCCGACCGATAGGGCCGCGTCACGGGCGATCTCGGCGGAAAGCGTGTTCTTTTCGCCCGGAATCGACACCGCGTGCAGCCGCGCGACCTGCCGCGCAAGCGGTCGCATGTAGCCGGTCACGTCCTTGGTGTTCAGCATCCCGCAGATCAGATGCGTCTCGCGCTGGGGCATCCGCGCCAGCGTGGCTGCCACCGCCTCACCCCCGGCCGGATTGTGGCCGCCGTCGAGCCAGAGCTCTACCTGCGGCGCAAGGTCCACCAGCGGCCCTTGCCGCAACCGCTGCATCCGTGCGGGCCAGAAGGCGCGGGTCACAGCAGCCTCGCAGGCTGCCTCAGGTTTGCCCAATAGCCGAAGCGCGGCGATGGCGGCTCCGGCATTCTGCACCTGGTGCGGACCGGGAAGGTTTGGAAGCGGCAAGTCGAGAAGACCGTTCTCGTCCTGATAGATCAGCCGACCGCGTTCCTCCCAGACGTTCCAATGCTGGCCATAAGCCCAAAGCGGAGCGCCCATTGAGGCCGCCTTCGCCTCGATCACCACCAGCCCGTCGGGGTGCTGTGGTCCAACAATGCAAGG
>JANOCQ010000100.1:0-10095 GCA_031412255.1 Paracoccaceae bacterium
GACGCGCACGAAGACCGCATGGACGACGCCGACACCATGCGCGCCCAGACCCACACCATGGTGGCAGAGATGCACCGGGCTTTGATGCAACCGCAATACGGCCACGGGCAGAAGAGCCTGCTGCAGCGCATGGCCGAAGTCACCGTCGCGATCGAGAGCGGCGACCAGACCGCCGAGAACCTCACCAAATGGGCCAAGCGCCTGGCCTACGTCGGCACCGTTCTAGGGGTGATCGGCGCGATCTTCCTGAAGGTTTCAATCTGGAGAGAGGGACCATGATGAACCGCGTCACCTGGCATCACACCGGCGGCGGTTTCACCCCGTCGGCCGTAGACCTCAAGGCCTACCATCGCCTTATCGACGGCGACGGCAATGTCCACGACGGCGACCACGAGATCGAGGACAACGCCCCCGGCCGGAAGCTTGTCGCAGGTCAGTATGCTGCCCACACCCGCGGCCTGAATTCGGGCAACATCGGCCTAAGCGTCTGTTCCATGGCGGGCGGCGACTGGTCGAAACCCCGTGCCTCCCGTGCCTTCCCTCGCCCGGAGCAGATCGACGTGCTGATCCGCGAGACTGCGCTTCTGTGCCGCCAGTACGGCATCGTTCCGTCCCGGCAACACACCCTGAGCCATGCCGAGGTGGAGCCGACCCTGCACGTCAAGCAAAAGCAGAAGTGGGACTTTGACTACCAGATCCGCGAAGTCGATAGCCGCGATCCCCAGGCGATCGGCGACGAGCTGCGCCAGGAACTGGCCCTGCAGCTACGCGGGCAGACCATTGCCCCGCCAGCGCCGGCCCGTTCAGAGCTGCGACAGGGATCCATCGGCGCCGACGTTGTCGCGCTGCAGACCGCCTTGCGCTTAAAGGCCGACGGACAATTTGGCCCCAAAACCCGCACGGCGGTCATCGCTTTCCAGAAATCCCGCAACCTGCTGCCTGACGGTGTCGTCAGCCGTATGACCTGGGCCGCGCTTGGCCTCTAACCCTAGGAGAACATCATGAACGGATTTTCGCTTTCCCGCGCGATCCTCTATCTCTGCGTCACAGCTCTTGGCATCGCCGCAGGCTGGCTGGCTGCAGCTGGTTTCGGCACCTATGATGAGGTGAACCAGACCTTCAGCTTCACCATCGACATCAAGGTCTTTGGCGCCTACATCGCCGCCCTGGTCGGTGGAGGCAGCACGGCCTTCACTGCCCTGGTTAAGGGCTGGGGCAGCAAGACGCCTGCACCCCCTTCGCCGTGAAAGCGCTTTTGCTAGGCGCCCTTAGAGCCATCGGAAGGTGGCTCTGGGATATCGTCATGGACCTGGCGCGCCATGAGGTTGCATCGAAGAATGCCGTACAGGAGGTGCAGGATGACATTCGACTGGCCGACCAGGCTGAAGCGCTGCGCGTCGAGCGGGCTGCTGCTGCTGTTCCTCGCGAACTGCCAGAGCCCCCCGCCGGCGACACCCCCGCCGCCCGCATTGAAACCCGCCGCGGGCGTCGTGCCTCTCCCCCTTGAGACCATCCGCAGCATCTGCCTCGCCTGGTTCAACTCCCAAGCGACATGGCAGGACAGCGACGCGGAGCAGACCAAGAACGAGATCGATTTCAGCTACCGGCAGCACGAGGAAGTGTGCGGCAAATACCTCGCCGGATAGCAAAAGGTCACGCGGACACCGGTGAAATTGCAAGGGGCGGGCATTGCCAACCCCTTGTTTTCGTTAGGTCCAAGCCTGACTTTTAATCAGCGGGTCACAGGTTCGAATCCTGTCCGGCTCACCACCACAGGAAGGCCCAGGTCGCAGGACCCGGGCCTTTTGCGTTTCAGATCATCTTGATGGTGTCCTTGCCGACGGCCAGCATGTAGCCGCGCCGGGCGATGGTCTTGACCAGAAGTTCGCTGACAAGCTGATTGCCCAAGGTGTCGCGCAGCCGCTTGACCCGTGTCGCCCCGGCCGCCTCGTCGCAGTCCGCCTCGTTGCGACCGGAAATCACCGCTTCGATCTGCGCGCCGGTCAGGACCTCGTCATCCATCCGCGCCTCGGCCAAGACCGACAGCGTCTCCAGCGCCGCCTCGGTCAGGGCGAATTCCAGATCGTTGATATAGACCGCCCGGGACTCGCGGCTGATCATCAGACTGGAGACCTGGATGCCCGACCGCTGGATCGCGGAAATCCGGCGGTTCAGTGCGATGATCATCACAAGAAAGAACAGCGAGGACACCAGAAGCGCGGTGGAAAACAGGAGCAAGACGAAGATCACGCTGCGGTAGCTGATCAGCACCTCGGAAAAGGAGGTGCCAGACTGCGCCAGGATCTCCAACAGCTTGATCTCGGCCAGGGTGTTCAGGTCGTCGTTCTCGACGAACAGCCGTTCCACGCGCGCGTTGAAGGCATTTGCGTCGGGCAGGTTCAGGAACAGGAACAGCGCTGCGGCCAGCAGGATCAGGACGATGGCGGCAATTCCGAAGGCAACCACGCGGTTGCCGGCCTTGAGACTCTCAGTAACGGAGGAAGTGTTCTCCGGCACTCGCTTTCCTTTCCTCAAGGCCCTCGGGCCCGAACGTGGACAAAACCGTCAGAAGCGTCCAGCCGTCCGCGGCCAGCCTCGGCGTCAATTCGCCTTCGGCGGCCCCGGGCGAACAGTTGCCGTCCGACACTTGTGCCACACCGTAGATCAGCTTCAGCGGTTCGTCACGCTTGGCCTTGTAGTCGGCATAGCATTCCGCCGCCACCGGTCCGGCAAGGAAAAGGGCAAGTGCCGCTGAGGTGAGGAAGGTTTTCATTCTTATGGTCCCCGAAAGGAGCTGCTCGGCTCGGACGGACAATGCGCACATGCGCGTTGATATTCAATATCACCGTCGATTTTGGTCGCTTGTTATCAGATAGCAAGTCGGTTTTCCCGTACCGATATACCTTAGCGGGGCAGCGTTATTGCTTACCCCACAGCCCGCGGCGAGGCTTGGTTACCGGGTCGGTCAGTGTGTGTGCTGCGATCCCCTCAAGACCAAGAAGATCGCATCAGGAGGCATCCATGTCCGTAGACTTAACCAGCCGGTCGCACCGCATCGCCTCGCGGGGGATCAGCGAGACCACGCTTTCCGCCCGCCGCTTTGCCGCGATGCTGACTGGGGGCGCGGCCGCGCTGGCTCTGGTTCTGGCGACCGCCATTCCGGCCAAGGCCGACAGCAAGAACGATCTCGCCAAGGCGCTGATCGCAGCGCTGGTGGTGGGGGCCATTGCGCACGAGCTGAAAGACAATGACAGGCCGGCGCCGGCACCAACCCCGCTGCCATTGCCCGATCCCGAGCCAGCCTCGACCAAGCGCGTGCCGTCGGTCTGCGCGATTTCCATCGACGGAACCGAGCGTTCAGTGACGCTTTATCCGGAAAGCTGTCTGCGGGCCGAGGGCTTCAAGTCCCGCCTGCCGCGTGAGTGCGCGAAAACCGCGACGATCTATGGCGAACGCGACCGGGTCTATTCCACGCAATGCCTGCGGGATGCGGGCTACCGTGTCTCGGGTCGCTGACACCCGGGTCGCCGAGGCGGCCTTGAACGAAGCGGGGTTGCCCTAATCCCCGCTTCCGTCTGGGGGGCGGGAGGGTGAGCAGCTTCCGCCCCCTTTTTCTGCGGCCGGTTCCGCGCTAATCCTGTGGGCATGGATGACATCATTCCCGACTTCGTGCACGAGACGCTGGCCTTTGGCCGTGGCGCGCTGCGCGTTGCGGGCGTGGACGAGGTCGGACGCGGGCCGCTTGCCGGCCCGGTAACGGCCTGCGCAGTCCGGCTGGACCCCGATCGCATCCCGCAGGGCCTACGCGACTCCAAGGTCCTGACGCGCGAACGGCGCGAGGTGCTCTTCATCGAGATCATCGCGGTGGCCGAGATTTCGGTCGCTCATGCCTCGGTCGAGGAGATCGACGAGTTGAACATCCTGCGCGCCAGTCACCTTGCGATGGAGCGGGCGGTGGCGGGGCTGGGTGCGGATCACGCCTTGATCGACGGAAACATGCTGCCGCGCGGCCTCGGTTGTGGCGCGACCACGATCATCGGAGGGGATGCGATCTGCCTGTCGATTGCTGCGGCATCGATCATCGCAAAGGTGACGCGCGACCGGTTCATGGTGGATTTGGCGCAACAGCACCCCGGCTACGGCTGGGAAGCCAACGTTGGCTACCCGACAAAGGCGCATCTCGATGCGCTGCAAAATTTAGGTGTTACCCCTTGGCATAGACGGTCATTCAAGCCGGTCCACAACATATTGTATCAAGGGAATTCTGTAACCTGTTGATTCAATAAAGAATTTGACGTCGATTCTCCTCTGACTCATGATTCAGCCCAACAACGGCACACAACAGATGCCGGGGCAGAGGCAGAGAATGACTACCAGAAATACCACGGCGGAGCATAAGCTTCCGCTGAACCAGATCCTTGCCGGCGACTGTGTGGAGGTGATGAACTCTCTCCCTGCCAGCTCGGTTGACCTCATCTTTGCCGACCCGCCCTACAACCTCCAACTGCGGGGTGACCTGCATCGGCCGGACAATTCCAAGGTCGATGCGGTGGATGACCATTGGGACCAGTTCGCCAGCTTTGCGACCTACGACAGCTTCACCAGGGAGTGGCTGGCGGCGGCGAAACGGCTTTTGAAGCCGAACGGGGCGATCTGGGTGATCGGCAGCTATCACAACGTCTTCCGGCTGGGGGCAGAGCTGCAGAACCAGGGCTTCTGGCTTTTGAACGACGTGGTGTGGCGGAAGTCGAACCCGATGCCGAACTTCAAGGGCAAGCGGCTCACGAACGCCCATGAGACGCTGATCTGGGCCAGCCGCGACGAGGCGGCGAAGTATACGTTCAACTACGAAGCCCTGAAGGCCATGAACGACGGCATCCAGATGCGGTCGGACTGGGTGATCCCGCTCTGCACGGGGCATGAGCGCCTGAAGGATGAAAACGGCGACAAGGCCCACCCGACCCAGAAGCCCGAGGCGCTGCTGCACCGGGTGATCGTGGCGACGACCAATCCGGGCGACGTGGTGCTGGACCCGTTCTTCGGGACGGGCACGACCGGGGCGGTGGCCAAAATGCTGGGCCGCGATTTCATCGGGATCGAACGCGAGGCCGCCTACCGGAAAGCCGCCGAGGACCGGATCGCGCGGGTGCGGCGGTTCGATGCCTCGGCGCTGGAAGTGACCGGGTCAAAGCGGGCGGAAATTAGGGTGCCGTTCGGGCAGGTCGTGGAGCGGGGCATGCTGCGGCCGGGGGAGGAACTGTTCTCCCTCGGCAACCGCTTCATGGCCAAGGTCCGGGCGGATGGGACGCTGATCGGGAACGACGTGAAGGGCAGCATCCATCAGGTGGGCGCGGCACTGGAGGGGGCGCCGTCCTGTAACGGCTGGACCTACTGGCACTTCAAGCGGGACGGGAAGATGGTCCCGATCGATATCCTGCGGCAGCAGATCCGGGCTGAAATGGAAGCCGACGGCAGCCGCACCCACTGAGATTCAGGAACACGCCTGTCTCCCGGACCGCCTGGGGGACACCTTTACCCCGCCGAGATGTCTCGGCGGGGTTTTTTCTTGTGCCCACGCGCGGGCAGCTTTTCCGATCCAATGAAATCAATTGCTTGGCTGTGGGCGTTCAGGAATCGTGAACCATGATCCGGTTGTGCCCCGGCACAAAATCCAGTCTGTTGGACAGGGCAACGACGGAGGCCCCGATGAACGGTGCAGAGACTTTGGTGCAGACGCTGCTGGCTTCGGGCGTCAATGTCTGCTTCGCCAACCCCGGCACCTCGGAGATGCATTTCGTGGCGGCCCTCGACCGCCACCCGGAAATGCGCTGCATCCTGTGCCTGTTCGAGGGCGGCGTCTCGGGTGCGGCGGATGGCTATTACCGGATGAAGGGCGAGGTCGCGGCGACGCTTCTTCACCTCGCGCCCGGGTTCGGGAACGCCTTCGCCAACTTGCATAATGCCCGCAAGGCGCAGTCCGGCGTGCTGAACATCATGGGCGATCACGCGGACTACCACCTGCGGTTCGAAGCGCCGTTGAAGGGCGACACGGTCGGGGTGGCGCAAGCGGTGTCCCACTGGACGCGGGTCTGTTCATCGGCCGAGAAAGTCGCAGGCGATGCGGCTGAGGCCGTGCAGGCGGCGCGCGCAAAGGATGGCCAGATCGCCACGCTGATCCTGCCAGCGAATACGGCGTGGGAGGATGCGTCAGGCTTTGCGGTTGCCGCCCCTGCCCCCGCCTTGCGGCGTCCATCCGATGCCGAAATCAAGGCGGCGGCCAACGCCCTGCGCCGGCCTGGCGCGATCCTGATGGTGGACGGTGCGGCCCTTTTCACCGACCTTGGCCTCTTGGCGAAGCGGGTCGCCAAGGCCTGCGGCGCGCGCCTGATGCAGCCCTTCTTCGCCAGCCGTTTCCGGCGCGGCGCAGGCGCGGTGAGGTTCGAGCGGATGGCCTACCGCATCGAGGACAACCAGAAGCTTCTCGCGGGGGCCTCTTCGCTGGTGCTGTGCGGCACCGCGCGACCCGCCGGGTTCTTCGCCTATCCCGGCCTGCCTTCGACACCCGATGATCCCGAGACCCGGCTGATCGAGCTGTGCAGCCGCGAGATGGACATTGCCTGGACCTTGCGCGCGCTTGGCGAAGAGCTGGGCGAAGCCGCGTTGACGCCTGAGGATTACGTGCCGCGCGATCTTCCCGAGCGGGCGGAGGGCGCGGTGACGATGGCCAAGGTCGGGGACTCCATCGCGGCGCTGATGCCCGCAGATGCTGTGGTGGTGGATGAGGGAATCACCGCCTCGGCCCATCTTGCGCCCGCCCTGCGGCGCGCACGGGGGCACGACGTGCTGACGATCACCGGGGGCTCCATCGGCTTTGGCCTGCCGAATGCGGTGGGCGCGGCAGTGGCCTGCCCGGACCGCAAGGTCGTGGTTCTGGAGGGCGACGGGTCGGGGATGTACACGCTGCAATCGCTGTGGACGATGGCGCGCGAGGGGTTGGACGTGACCACGGTGATCTTTGCCAACCGCGGCTACCAGATCCTGCGCGAGGAGCTGGCGGCGATGGGGGTCAACGAGGTGGGTCGCAACGCGCAGCGGATGTTCGACGTCGAGGGGCCGCAACTGGACTGGGTGGCCCTTGCGAAGGGGCACGGGGTGCAGGCGGTGCGGGTCGAGGACATGGCGGCTTTCAACGCGGCGTTTGGCGAGGCGATGGAGCAGCGCGGGCCGAGGCTGATCGAGGTTCTGTGCTGACGGGACGGCTCGTCATTAACTTCGTAGCCTCCTCGCAGGTCCGGGTACCGGCGACGAGCGCATGAAATGCGACGAGGAGCGACTTCAGGCCAGATCGGCAAAGGGGTCGCGCCAGGCGTCGAGCTGATTGAGCTGGTCGGCAAGTCGTTGGGCCTGCGGGAATTCTGCCAGCGGCAGGCCCGCGGCTTTGGCAAAGGGAAAGCAGGTGGCGACCCGGAAGTCGGCATAGGACAGGCGGTCGTCGACCAGCCATTTGCGGCCATGAAACTGGTCGTCAAGGATGCCCATGAACTGACGCCAGTCGCGCATCGCCTGGTCAAAGACGGGTTGCTCGGGCTGGGAATCCATGAATTGCGGCGCGATCAGCTTCCAGAAGTAATAGACCCCTCCGGCGCTGTTGAGGTGATGCGTGGCCCAGGAAATCCACAGGATCATTTCCGGTTGACTGTCCCCTGTGCGCCAGAAATCCGACCCCGCCAGCGCGGATAGCTTGCAGGCGATGGCGTCGGCTTCCCAGTAGGTCCGGGCCTTTGTGGTCAGGACCGGAACGCGGGTGTTGGGGTTGATAGGGCGGAACGCCTCTTGGTGTTCGGGGGCCATCGGCGCGGCGGCGATGTAGTCGACCGGAGATCCGAGGTGGCGTGCCACGGCCACTGCAACCCGTGGGTTCAGGTTCTGCGAATAGTAAAGCTTCATGGCGGCCTCCCCTTTCGGTTCAGTCTACATACCATTTGGTATGTTTGTCAATCCGCGACGGGGTTCACCGCCTTGTTGTAGGGCTGCCAGTCCTTGATGTCGGCGTAATGCTTGCGGCGCCAGTCCTTCACCCGGCGGTTCATCACCCGCTTCCACAGCGGCGGCACCATCGCCGCCATCGTCATCAGGGGATAGCCGAAGGGCAGTTGCGGCGCCTCGTCGGGTGGATAGGTTTGCAGGACGGGGAAGCGGCGGTCGGGCTTGTAGTGGTGGTCCGAGTGGCGCTGGAGGTTGATCAAGAGCCAGTTCGACGCGCGCTGGTCGGCGTTCCAGCTGTGGCGGGGCAGGACGTGTTCGTACTTGCCGCCACCCAGGTGGCGGCGGGTCAGGCCGTAATGTTCGATGTAATTCACCAGTTCCAGTTGCCAGACTGCCGTGCCGGCCTGAATCAGGAAGAGGCCAAGACCGGTCCAGCCGCCCAGTGCCAGGGCAAGGGCCAGGAAGCCGGATTGCAGCGCGCCGTAGCGCCAGAACGGATTGGTGCGGTGCCACCAGGGCAGGCCCCGGCGGGCGAGCATCGCCGCCTCGGCCTTCCAGGCGGAGGGCGGGCACTGGAGGAGGACGCGGGGCAGGAAGCGCTGGAAGCCTTCGTTGTAGCGGGCGGTGACCGGATCGCGCGGGGTGCCGACGTGGATGTGGTGGACCCGCAGGTGTTCGGACCGGAAGTGCGAATAAAGGACCGAGGCCAGAAGGAGGTCGGCCAGCCACCGTTCCAGGCGGGATTTCTGGTGCATCAGTTCGTGGCTGTAGTTGATGCCGATGGTGCCGGAGATGACGCCCATGCCGAAGAAGAGCGCGATCTTTTCGCCGGTGTCTAGGTGGGGTGCCCGGGGGACGTACGAGAGCATGAGGAGGAGGAGCGCGAACTGGACCGGGGGCCAGACCAGGGTGACAAGCCGGTAGGCGGTCAGTTGCCCGTCGGGGATCTGGGGATCGGGGTTGGCGGTGTTGTGGCCGGTCAGCGCATCGAGGATCGTGAAGAGCCACCAGGTGGACAGCGGCAGGAGCGCGATGGTCCAGCCGCCGTAGGCCATGCCGACCCCGGCCAGCGGTGGCAGGGCCAGCGAAAGCCAGAACGGCAGGGCTGCGGGCAGCGGGCTTACGGACATGATGGACCACGGGTCATGGACAGGAGTGTCAGCTTTCGCGAACCGGCGACAAAGTCAAAGGAATCTCATCGACAGGTGTGGCCGCATCCGGTGAAGCGTCCATTCCGGACCGCGCGAGGTCCCAGGCCTTGCGCATCAGGGTGGGCAGGTCGGCAGGGCGGAAGAGATGACGGGGAATGAGGTCGCCCCGGTCGGGGGGGCCGTCGAGGCGGGCGGTCCGGACGGTCAGGATCAGATGGAAATGGGTGAAGGTGTGGCGGACTTCGCCGATGTCCCGCCAGTCGGCGTTGGCGGGGGCGGGGCCGCCTTGCCCGTCCCAGCCATCGCCCGGGATTCCGAGCATGCCGCCGAGGAGGCCCTTGTCGGGGCGACGTTCCAGGAGGATGGCTCCATCGCGGTGGCCCAGCCACAGCGTGCCGCGGCGGGTGGGTTTTTCGGGTTTCGGCGACTTGCGGGGGAGGTCGGCCTGCACTCCCTGTGCCCAGGCCGCGCAGGCGTGGGACCAGGGGCAGATGCCGCAGGCGGGCGAACGCGGTGTGCAGATCGTGGCGCCGAGGTCCATGATCGCCTGGGCGTAGTCTCCGGGCCTTTGTGCGGGCGTCAGGCGGGCGGCGAGGGCGGTAAGCTCGGGTTTGGCAGCGGGCAGTGGTGTCTCGACCAGATAAAGGCGCGCGATCACCCGCTCCACGTTGCCGTCGACCACAGTGGCGGGCTCGTCGTAGGCGATGGCCGCGATGGCGGAGGCGGTATAGGGGCCGATTCCCGGCAGGGTAAGAAGGCCCTCGCGGCTGGTGGGGAAGACGCCGCCGTGGTCGGCAACGACCGCCCGTGCGCATTTCAAGAGGTTCCGGGCGCGGGCATAGTATCCAAGGCCAGCCCATTCGCCCATCACCTCGGCATCTGGTGCTGCGGCCAGTGCGGCGACAGTGGGCCAGCGGGCGGTGAAGCGGTGGAAGTAGTCTTTGACGGCCGCGACAGT
>JANOCQ010000101.1:0-15317 GCA_031412255.1 Paracoccaceae bacterium
CGGCGAAGGTCAGGCCCGCTTTCGCGCCCGCCGCCCAGCCCTTCAGTTTGCCCGCGACGCCGCCCTGCCGCTTGGCCACGTCCATGGCGATGAACGCGCGGTTCATCCGTTCCAGGTTCGGCAGCCAGCGCGGGTGGTCGATGTCCAGCTCGATCGGGAAGATCTGCCGGGCGATGGTCGAGGTTTTGCGGAACACCTCCTGGTCATACCAGCCGATGTCCACCCCCAGTGCCTTGTGAAACTCGGGCCGGGCATGGTCGCGCACCCACATGGTCGAATAGACGGCCGTCAGGAAGAACTTGATCCACAGCTTGTTGACAAAGCTGGTGGTCAGTTTCGGGTCGGTCTTCATGATCAGGGCAAAGGCTTCGCCGTGGCTGAACTCGTCGTTGCACCATTCGCGGAACCACTTGAAGATCGGGTGGAACCGCTGTTCGGGATGCGCCTCGAGGTGGCGGAAGATCGTGATGTAGCGGGCGTAGCCGATCTTTTCCGACAGGTAGGTGGCGTAGTAGATGAACTTCGGGCGGAAGTAGGTGTACTTCTTCGCCTTGGTCAGAAAGCCGAGGTTCACCGCCACCCCCGCCTCGCGCAGGGCATCGTTGATGAAGCCGGCGTGGCGGGCCTCATCCCGGGCCATGTAGCTGAACAGCTCGCAGATGTCGGGGTTCGACCCGCGGCGTTTCATTTCCTTGTAAAGCACACAGCCCGAGAATTCGGCGGTGCACGAGGATACCAGGAAGTCGATGAACTCACGCCGCAGGGCGGGGTCCATGCCCTCCCAATCGACCTTGTCCCATGCGTCGGTCTTCTTGAAATGGCCCTTGTTCGGGTCCGATTTCATCTGGCTGATCAGCTTGTCCCATTCGGCGCGGACCGGCGTCACGTCAAGGCGGTCCATCTCGTCGAAGTCGGTCGTGTAGAAGCGTGGATTCAACAGTGTGGTTTCCGTCGCCATCGCCGTGGTGTCGACCGTGGGTTCGACGATCAGGTCGGCATCCGGGTTTTCCGGGTAGAGGTCCATGGGGGTTGCGTTCATAGCCGGATCTCCTCGGAAAACGAGAATTCGCACAGTTCCATGAAGCCGAAATCGCCGGTCATCCTGGTCCACAGCCGCTCGATCGGCGTGGCGCGGGTGATGGTGGCGGTGCGGTCCTCGACGATGACTTCGCCGTAAGCGGCCAGGACAGGAGCGCCGTGAACCAGCACCTCATCGCCCGGATAAACCACAGCGCCATTGTTGAAGCGGACGTGGGCGTGCAGGCTTTCGAACCGGTGGCTGACCTCGACCGTGCAGGGCACGATCTCTTTCGCTTTGGTGAAGATACCCATGATTTCGTTCCCTTATTGTTGATCGAGTAGCCGCTCTACGGCAGCTTTGTTGCCACCACCGAAGGCGTAGAGTTCGATCGACGCCCCCGTGGCGGGGTCTTCGGCCACGAGGCGGCCGTTGTCATACCTGACGATTCTGATCGGCGGGTTGCCTTCCACGCGGGCCACAGTGCGGGCGCGCTGGATGGCGTTCTGGATCACGGTGATGAAGCCACCGTGGTCCATGTCGGCAAGAAGGGTGCCGTCGGCGGCATAGACGGTGACGGCCTGGGCCGAGCGGCCTTCGAGGATCAGTTCGCGCTCGGCCACCACGGTTCCGGCAAGTGGTTTGCCGGTATGAGCGCGGTCGGTGAGGACCGAGAAGGTGGTGATCGCCAGCGCCGAGACCGCGAGAGCCAGCATGCCCCACAGAAGCGCACGCGGGATCATCTCGCGTTCGGGGCTGGGACGGTCGGCAAGGGCCTTGAGATAGGACATCGGGCCCCCCTATTCCGCGGCCAGCGCGCTTTGCGGCGCGAAGGACACGACGGGTTCGTTGACGCGGGTCTGGGCTGCGTCCGACAGGATCCGGGCCACCCGCGCGGCATCGGGAATGCAGCGGAAGGCGGGCTGGACCTTGCGGGCGAAGCCGGGGCGCAGGTGCGGCCAGAGCGCGAGGAAGGAGATGTTCTGGCCAGGAACAAGGTCCAGCGCAATGGTGCCGGTGCCGGTGGGCCGGGTCGCAAGCGACGCGGAGGCGACCTTGGTGAAGGGCACGGTCCAGGTCACTTGAAGTGCGGCCCCGATCCGAAGGATCACGCGGTGGGTGGTGATCGAGTAGATCGCGGCCCGGGCGACGGCCCGGGCCAAAAGCCGGATCAGACCATAGGCCGCCAGTGCCAGCGCGAGGTAGGGCAGGAACACCGCGAGGGATTGGGCAAACCCGCCCACCGGGAACGCCACGGACGCCCGCCACACGGCGAGGACCAGAAGATACCCGAGGACCCAGTTCGCCTTGAACGCTTCATGCGCGAGGGCGGCAGGATCCGGGCTACCCTGCCAGAGAAGATCTTCTCCGGGTGGCAGGGGCTTGGGAAGGCCAGGCTGGCTTTCGAAGTCGAAATCACGGTCTGACATGGCAGACCCTTTCATCGTCGGGGTAAGACGAAGCGGCGCGGGCGCGCGCCGCTTCCCTTGGGTTCAGAAGCCGCGCTTGCGGCCCGTGGCATACATCCAGCCCGAGGCGACGTAGGCCGAGATCTTCTCTTCCTCGAGCTTGGTCACGCTGGTCTGGCTCTTGATCGCGGGGATCGCGTCGAAGAGGTCGGAGGTCAGGGCGTTCACCCGCACGCGGTCGGCCCAGATTTTGCACATGGTCATCGGCACAAGGCGCGTGGAGCCGTTGTTCAGGTCGATCTCCAGGTAGCGCACCAGCTGCTCTGGAACATCGACCCACATCTCCTTGATGCGACCGACGACTTCAAGGTCCCCGGCCTGCACCGGCAGCCCGCGCGGGTCGCGGCCGGCGCTGACGGCCATGCCATCCACCTTGGACATCGGCTGGATCTTGGCGTGGCCGTGGGCGTCGATCTCGGGCTCGTCGCGGCGCGGCACCCAGGAGGCAGGGCCGACACCATCCAGCATCGGATTTCCGGTCGGGACCAGGGGGAAACCTTCCGAGCCCGAGGGGACCAGAGCAAGGTCGCTGCGGCGATGCGCGGCTTCGTTCTCGGCCGAGGGTACTGTGACGGTTCCCTTGCCCAAGGGCAGCAGGAAGGTCTTGGGCTTCGGCAGCGGGAAGATGGCCTGGTTCGAGGCGGCGGTGCCGTCCTCGTTCTCGAAAGGGAAGCCTTCGCGCATGTTCTCGGTTTGCAGATAGTAGATCAGCAGAGCGAAGAAGCCCCAGAAGAGCCAAATCGCCAGCGAGGCGAGATCGAAGTTTCCAAAGAAAGTGACACCAACCATTCAGGGGTCCTCCGTTGTCAGGTTGGGAATTCGGTCAGCCGCAAGCCTGGCTGGCCTTGGTCCGGGTGAGCGTTGTGGGTGCCGATCCGGACCAGGGGGCCAAGGGCGGCGAGAGTAAGGAAGAGAAGGGCGATTTCGACGTGGTAGACGACGGTGTAGCCCAGGCTGATGTCGTGGATCGGCCCGAGAAAACCGCTGTCGACGACGTGGTTGACGGCGTCGCGCAGGATGCCGCCGGTCAGGATGGCAAGCCCGGCGGCGGTGGCCTGAGCCGAGCCCCAGGCACCAAGGATAAGGCCGGCGCCCAAGGTTCCCTGGGTCCGCGCCATGGCGGCGTTCAGGGTGGAAAGGCCGAAGACGCCGTTACCTAGTCCGATGGCGAAGGCCCCGGTGTAGAAGACGACCCAGCTGTCCAGGGGACTGGCGAAGATCACGGCCGAGAAGGCGGCGATGCCAACAAGAAGGCCGGTGGCCGATTGACGGTAGGGGTCGGCCCCGCGCGAAAGCCGCTTTGTGGCCCAGAGAAAGCCAGCCAACGCGCCCAAGGCCCAGAGCGCGGTCAGGACTGTGGTGGCCGAGACGGAGAGGCCGAGGACCTGACCGCCGTAGGGTTCGAGCAGGATGTCCTGCATGTTGAAGGCGAGGGTGCCTAGGAAGACGACGGCGAGAAGGCGGCGTGCGCCGTCCTGCTGCATGAGTTCTTTCCAGGCGGCACCGAAGGCGGGTCGGGGGGCTTCACGCTCGGCCTTTGACATGGGCTTGACGCGCTCCTGCTTCCAGAAGGCGATGACGTTCAGGATCAGGGTGGCGGCGCCGCAACCTTGCACGACCTGGACCAGCCAGAGGGGCGCGTAGTCCCGCAGAAGGAAGCCCACGATCAGGGCCGAGATGCCCATTCCGCTGAGGTAGAGAATGTAGAGCATCGCCACGACGCGCGGGCGGGTCTCCTCGGTGGCGCGGTCGGCGGCGAGGGCGAGGCCCGCGGTCTGGACCATGTGCATGCCAAGGCCGGCCATGAGGAAAGCGAGGGCCGCAAGGACTTCACCGGCCCAGGCGGGGCCTTTGAACTGGTCGCCGGAGAGGACGATCAGCGCGAAGGGCATGACGGCAAGGCCGCCCATCTGCCAGAGCGAGCCGAACCAGAGGTAGGGAATACGTTTCCACCCGAGGGCGGAGCGGTAGGTGTCGGAGCGGTGGCCGAGAAGCGCGCGAAAGGGTGCTACAAGGACCGGGATCGAGATCATCAGGGCGACGACCATCGCCGGGACCGAAAGCTCGACGATCATCACGCGGTTGAGGGTGCCAAGAAGCAGGACCTGCGCCATGCCGACGGAAACCTGGAAGAGCGCGAGCCGCCAGAGCTGGCCGATGGGCAGGTCTTCCGACGCTGCATCGGCGAAGGGCATCCAGCGGGGGCCAAGTTTGGCAACGTCCTTGCGACGGAGGATCATGTGCGATGCTCCAATGCTTCCGAGATGTAGAAGCCCGAGGTGATACGACCGATTTTGGTGAGCTGGCCTGGGCAATGCTTTGCCAGTCGCTTGGCATCATGCGGGATCATGGTGGGCGAGCGGTCGGAGCGGGGGAAAAGCTTGCCGAGCGTAAAGAAGGCCATGAGGAACGGGGTGCGCGGGGCGACGGTGAAGACGATGGCTTGGCTGGTGCGGTTCGACAGGTTGTCGATCACGCGGCCGATGTCGGCGTCGCGGTAATAGATCAGGCTGTCCATCGCGAGGGTGAAGTCGAAGCGGCCGAGGGCCGGGTCAGACATGTCACCGGCGTGGAAGTCGACGTTGTCGGTCAGGGCCGGGTGCAGGCGGCGCTTGGCGATGTCGATGAGCTGGGGCGAGATGTCGACGGCGGTGACTTGCGCGCCGCGAAGGGCAAGTTCCTGGGCCATCGCCCCGGTGCCGCAGCCAGCATCCAGCACCCGCGCACCGCGCAGGTCCTGCGGTAGGCGCGACAGCATCAGGGCGCGCATCTGGTCGCGGCCCTTGCGGACGGTTTCGCGGATGCGGGAGACCTTTTCATGGCTCGTCAGCCGCTCCCACGTCTGGGTCGCGGTGCGGTCGAAGTAGGTCTCGACGCGGTCGCGGGTGAGGCTGTAGTCGGGCATTTCAATCAAATCCCAGAAGTTCGAAGATTTCGCGGTCGGGCAGCGGTTGCGGGGTGGAGCCTTCGCCGTTCACGGACCGCCAGAGCGCGTCGGCCAGGCGGATGTATTCGGCACGGGCGGTCACGATGTCCTGTTCGTCGTCCATCTCGAAGAGGGTCTTCTTCTTCAGGCGCGAGCGGCGGATGGCGTCGATGTCGGGCATATGGGCCAGGCGGTTGAAGCCGACGCGGGCGCAGTAGCGGTCGATCTCGTCCGTTTCGCGGGAGCGGTTGGCGACGCAACCGGCAAGGCGGACCTTGTAGTTGCCGGACTTGGCTTGCACGGCGGCGATGATGCGGTTCATCGCGTAGATCGAGTCGAAGTCGTTCGCCGTGACGATCACCGCGCGGTCGGCGTGCTGGAGGGGGGCCGCGAAGCCGCCGCAGACCACGTCGCCGAGGACGTCGAAGATCACCACGTCGGTGTCTTCCAGCAGGTGGTGCTGTTTCAGAAGCTTGACGGTCTGGCCGACGACATAGCCGCCGCAGCCGGTGCCAGCTGGCGGCCCGCCAGCCTCGACGCATTTCACGCCGTTGAAACCGGTCGCGACGTAATCCTCGGGGCGGAGTTCCTCGGAGTGGAAGTCGACCTCTTTGAGGATGTCGATGACGGTGGGTTGCAGGCGGCCGGTCAGGGTAAACGTGGAATCGTGCTTAGGGTCGCAGCCGATCTGGAGGACGCGCTTGCCCATCATGGAAAACGCGGCGGAAAGGTTCGACGAGGTGGTGGACTTGCCGATGCCGCCCTTGCCGTAGACCGAGAACACTTTCGCGCCTTCGATCTTCAGCGCGGGGTCAAGCTGGACCTGGACGGAGCCTTCGCCGTCAAGACCACGGAGGTTCGGAATTTCGTCGCGCGGGCTCATTTGGTGGCCCCTTTCATGTGAGGTGTCATTCGGCGGCGATCCCTTCCAGGCGATCCTCAAGTTCGTCGGCGGCGTTTTGCAGCGCGGCGAGGGTGGCGGGATCGGGTGTCCAATAGGCGCGGTCCGAGGCTTCCAGCAGGCGCTGGGCCATGCGGGAGGAGGCTTCGGGGTTCAGGGAGGCGAGGCGGCGGCGCATGGCCTCATCCGTGACGAAGGTTTCGGTGAGGCGCTGGTAGACCCAAGGCTCGACCTTGCCGGTGGTGGCGGACCAGCCGAAGGTGTTCGAGACATGGGCCTCGATCTGGCGGACGCCTTCGGCCCCATGGCGGAGGAGGCCTTCGTAGAACTTCGGGTTCAGGCTGCGCGAGCGGCTTTCCAGCGCGATCTGGTCGGACAGGGTGCGGACGGTGCCGCCGCCGCGGGTCTGGTCGCCGATGTAGACCGGAGTGTCCTGTCCGCCACGGGCGCGTTTCACGGCGCGGGCGATGCCGCCGAGGGTGTCGAAGTAGTGGTCGACCGATGTGACGCCGAGTTCGACGGATTCGAGGTTCTGGTAGGCTAGGTCGACGTCTTTCAGGGCCTTTTGCAAGAGCGCCGGGTTGCCGGTCGCCTTGCCGGTGACGCCATAAGCGAAGCTCTTGCGGTTCTGGTAGGCGTCGGCGAGTTCGTCTTCGTCGCCAAAGGCGGAGCTGTCCACGAGGATGTTGACGTTGGACCCGTAGGCCCCTTCGGCGTTGGAAAAGACGCGCAGCGCGGCGGTTTCCATGTCGCAGCCCATTTCGGACGCGTAGCGGAGCGCGTGGGCGCGGATGAAGTTCAGCGCCTCGGGCTCGTCGGCGGTGGCGGCCTTGAGGGCGGCTTCGGCGAGCATCCGGGTCTGCAGGGGAAGAAGGTCGCGGAAGATGCCGGAGAGGGTCATCACCACGTCGATCCTTGGGCGGCCAAGCTCGGCGAGCGGGAGCAGGTCGGCCCCGGCAAGGCGGCCATAGCTATCAAAGCGGGGCTTGGCACCCATCAGCGACAGGGCCTGAGCGATGGGGCCGCCGTCGGACTTGATGTTGTCGCTGCCCCAGAGGACGAGGGCCACAGTGCGCGGCAGCGTCGGGTGGGTGGCAAGCAGGCGGTCGGCCTGGGCCTTGCCGTCGGCCAATGCGAAGGCGGTCGGCATCCGGAAGGGGTCGAAGGCGTGGATGTTGCGGCCGGTGGGCAGGATCTGCGGCGAGCGGATGAGGTCTCCACCCGGGACGGGGGAGATGTAGCTGCCTGAGAGGGCGCGGAGGAGGGCGGGGATTTCCGCGTCTTGCTGGAGGTGCTCGGCGGCTTTCGCGCGGGCCTCGGCGTCGTCGGGCATTAGGGCCAGGTACCCGGCGCGCTGGGCGTCGGTCATGGGCCGCCCGAGGACGTGGAGGCCGTCGGTGATGAGAGCGCCTTCCGTCTCCAGCAGTTTCAGCCAGAGGGCGTCCGGGTTGGAAGGGTCCATGTCCACGGAACGGGCCTGTTCGGCGATCAGGAGGCCGAGGTCTTCGCGGTCCGGCGCGTCCGGCGACAGGGCACGGAAGCGGGTGAGGCTGTCTTTCAGGTCCACAAGGCCCTTGTAGAGGCCGGATTGGGCGAGCGGCGGGGTCAGGTGGGTCACGGTGACGGCGTTGGAGCGGCGCTTGGCCAGCGTCGCCTCGGACGGGTTGTTCGCCGCGTAAAGGTAGACGTTGGGCAGGTTGCCGATCAGGCGGTCGGGCCAGCATTTGCCGGAAAGGCCCGCCTGCTTGCCGGGCATGAATTCCAGCGCCCCGTGCATCCCGAAGTGCAGAAGCACGTCAGCGCCGAAATCTCGTTTCATCCAGTCATAGAAGGCGGTGAAAGCGTGGGTGGGCGCGAAGCCTTTTTCGAAGAGAAGGCGCATTGGGTCGCCTTCGTAGCCGAAGACCGGCTGGATGCCGACGAAGACATTGCCGAACTGCTGGCCGAGGACGAAGACGTCGGCCCCGTTCGACTGGGCGCGACCGGGGGCGGGGCCCCAGACCTTTTCGGTTTCAGCCAGCCAGCGGGAACGGCGGACGAGCTCGGAGGCCGGGATGCGGGCGGCGACGTTGGCGGGCTGGCCGAAGGCGGCGGCGTTGCCTTGCAACACTGCGGCGCGGAGGGCATCGACAGTAGCAGGCGGGGTGACGTCGTAGCCGTCGGCCTTCATGGCGTGCAGGGTGTTCAATAGGCTTTCGAAGACGCCCAGATAGGCAGCGGTGCCGACCGCGCCTGCGTTCGGCGGGAAGCCGTAAAGGACCACGGCGACCTTGCGCTTGGCAACCTCGGACCGGCGGAGCGAAGCCAAGCGAAAGACCTTTTCGGCGAGGGCGTCGATGCGCTCGTGGCAAGGGGCCATCGTGCGGGAAGAGACGTCTGCGGGTGCCAGGCACATCTTCGGGCAGCCCTGGCAGCCGCCAGCGTCGTGGCGTCCCGCGAAGACCGTGGGGTTGGTCGCGCCGTCGATCTCGGGCAGCGCGATAAGCATGGTTGTTTCCACCGGGCCAAGGCCGCCGTCGGTGGTGGCCCACTGGCCGAGGGTCTGGAACTCCAACGGATGCGCGCCGACGTAAGGCACGTCGAGGGCGGCAAGAGTGGCGATGGCGGCGGGGCTGTCGTTGTAGGCGGGGCCGCCGACGAGGGAGAAGCCGGTGAGCGAAACGAGGGTGTCGATCCGGTTGTCGCTCATGAAGGCGTCGATGGCGGGGCGGCCGTCGAGGCCTGCCGCGAAGGCGGGGACGCAGGCGATGCCGCGCGATTCAAACGCGCGGATGACGGCGTCGTAATGCGCGGTGTCCGAGGCCAGGATGTAGGAGCGCAGCATCAGAAGGCCGACGGTGGCGGTCATTCCGTCGGGCTTCGGGAGAAGCGAGGCGTCGGTGAAGACGCGGGCCGGGACATCGGGGTGGTAAAGGCCGACATCGGGGTAGTCGACGGGCGCGGCGGCCTTGACCTTGCGCCAGTCGCGGTTCGGCGCGTAGCGGCTGACGAGAAAACGGACCATGCTTTCGATGTTGTCGTCCGACCCGCCAAGCCAGTACTGCATCGACAGGAACCAGGCGCGCATGTCCTGGGCCTTGCCGGGGATGAAGCGCAGGATCTTCGGCAGGCGGCGGAGCATCGCCATCTGTTTTTCGCCCGAGGAGCCGGTGGGTCCCTTGTTGCCCCTTAGTTTCTTGAGGAAGGCCATCGCGCCCGAAGCGGGCAGCGACATGTCGAGGTCGCCCATCTTGGTCAGCTTGACGATCTGCGGGTCGGAGATGATGCCGACGCAGGCGTCGAGTTCGTCGCGGCGGGCCTGCATCTGGGGCAGGATCTGGGTCAGGTGCTCTTCGAGGAAGATCAGGTTTGCGACAATGATGTTGGCCTTGGCGACATCTGCGCGGGCGCTGGCCAAGGAGGCTGGGTTCTCGGCCCATTCGGCGGCGGCGTGGACCTAGATGGCGATGCCTGGGAAGTCCTTTGCCAGCCGACCCGCGACCCGCTGGGCGGGGCCTGCAGCGTGGGCGTCGAGGGTGACTATGACGAAACGGTAGAGGCCGTCCGACGCGGGCGTGGTCACGTCCGGCGATGTGTAACGGTCATCGCGCATAATGTGCCTTTGCTTCGTACAGCGTCTCGATGCTGATCTGGGTGACGCCCTTTTCGGCGGCGTATTTCTCGGTGTTGCGGCGGGCCTTGGTGCGGACGAAGAAGGGGATCTTCTTCAGCTCGCGTTCCGCATCCGGGAGCCAGTGGAGGGCGTCGGCAAGGGCCTGCGCGGCCTCGATCATCTGGGTGGCGGCGTTAGCGGTGGGTTCCAGGATCTGCTGGACCGGGGCCGGAGTGGCCTTGCTGCCGTGGTGGCTGGGGCCGGCGGCGTCGTGGAATTCGAAATCCTCGCGGAACATGGTGAGGAGGTGTTCTTCGAGGCCCATGACCAGCGGGTGAATCCAGGTGTCGAAAAGGACGTTCGCGCCTTCGAAGCCCATTTGGGGCGAGTAGCGGGCGGGGAAGTCCTGGACGTGGACGGGGGCCGAGATCACGGCGCAGGCGATGCCGAGGCGCTTGGCGATGTGGCGTTCCATCTGGGTGCCGAGGATCAGTTCCGGGGCAGCAGCGATGATGGCGGCCTCGACGTCGAGGTAGTCGTCGGAGATGAGGGCTTCCAACCCATATTCCTTGGCGCAGGCACGCATGGGGCGGGCGAATTCTCGGTTGTAGCAGCCGAGGCCGACGACCTCGAACCCGATCTCGTCGCGGGCGACGCGGGCGGCGGCCATCGCGTGGGTGGCGTCGCCGAAGATGAAGACGCGCTTGTTGGTGAGGTAGGTGCTGTCGACGCTGGCGGACCACCAAGGTTGGCGGAGGTTGGTTTCGTCGACTTCCGCGCTGACACCGGCCAGGGCGGCGACTTCGGCGATGAACTCACGGGTCGCTTGCGCGCCGATCGGGGTGGTTTTCGTGTAAGGCTGGGCGTGGGTCTTTTCCAGCCAGCGGGCGGCGCCTTCGCCGGTTTCGGGGTAGAGGAGGACGTTGAAATGGGCGGCGGGGAGGCGCTTGAGGTCCTCTGGCGAGGCATTCAGGGGCGCGGCGACGTTCACGGCGATGCCCATTTCGGCGAGGAGCTTGGTGATTTCGGTCACGTCGTCGCGGTGGCGGAAGCCGAGGGCGGTCGCGCCGAGGATGTTGCAGGAGACTTGCGCGGTGCGCTCTTGCGGCTGGGCCAGCGCGCGGGTGAGGGCGAGGAAGGTCTCGTCCGCGCCGAAGTTTTCCTTGCGGGAGTAGCTGGGCAGGTCGAGGGGGACCACGGGGCAGGGCAGGCCGAGGGTGGAGGCAAGGCCGCCGGGGTCGTCCTGGATCAGCTCGGCGGTGCAGGAGGCCCCGACGATCATCGCTTGCGGCTTGAAGCGGTCGTAGGCGCCTTGTGCGGCGCGCTTGAAGAGGTTGGCGGTGTCGGCGCCAAGGTCGGAGGCCTGGAAGGTGGTGAAGGTGACCGGCGGGCGGTGGTTGCGACGTTCGATCATGGTGAAGAGGAGGTCGGCGTAGGTGTCGCCCTGGGGCGCGTGGAGGACGTAGTGCACGTCCTTCATGCCGGTGGCGACGCGCATTGCGCCGACGTGCGGGGGGCCTTCATAGGTCCAGAGGGTGAGTTTCATGCCTGACCTCCTGCCAGCAGCGCCCTGCGGCGGAGGGGTCGGGAGAAGAGACCGGCGAGGTCGCCCGCCTGTTCGTAGAAGTGGACCGGGGTGAAGACGAGTTCGATCGCCCATTTGGTCGCGTAACCGGCAGCTTCCAACGGGTTCGCCAAGCCAAGGCCGCAAACGGTGAGGTCGGGCTTCAGGGCGGCGTGGCGGTCAAGCTGCAGGTCGACGTCCTGGCCTTCGGAAAGGACGGTTTGCGGCAGGAGGGCTAGTTCCGGCTCCATCAGGCCGCGGTGGAGGTAGGGGGTGCCGACCTCGACCGGGACCATGCCGCATTCGCGGGCAAGGAAGCGCGCGAGGGGGATTTCAAGCTGGCTGTCGGGGAAGAGGAAGAGGGTCTTGTTGCGGAGCGTCTCGGCATGGGCCGCGACGGCCTTGCGGGCACGGGCCCGGGGGGCTGCGGTGACGGCCTCGAAGGTTTCCAAAGTCACGCCGTGGGTCTTGGCGACGGCGCGGAGCCAGTCGGTCGTGCCCTCCTCGCCGAAGGGGAAGGGGGCCACGATACGCTCGCCGCCGCGACGCTCCACCGCGTGGGCGGTGTCGGCCAGGAAGGGCTGGGTCAGGATGAAGCGGGTGTTCGGCCCTACCTTCGGTGAGCCGGACGCGCGGCGGGAGGGCAGGAAGCTGACGTTCTTGATGCCCATCTGGGTGAGAAGCGACAGGCACTGGTCTTCGACCACGTCGGGCAGAGCACCGACGACGAGGAGGGTTGCGTCGTTGGTTTCGTCAAGCGACGGCACCATCGCGGCCAGGCAGGCGTCTTCGCCTTGGGTAAAGGTCGTCTCGATGCCCGAACCGGAGTAGTTGTAGACCCGGACCGCGCCCCCGTGACGGGCGTTCAGCCGTTCGGCGGTACGCGAAAGGTCCAGCTTGATGACCTCTGACGGGCAGGAGCCGACGAGGAAGAGCTGGCGGATGTCCGGGCGGCGGGAGAGAAGACGTTCGACCTCGCGCTCAAGTTCGGTATGGGCGTCGGCGAGACCGGCGAGGTCCTTCTCTTCAAGAATCGCGGTGCCGAATCGTGGCTCGGCGAAGATCATCACCCCGGCGGCGGATTGCAGAAGATGGGCGCAGGTGCGCGATCCGACGACAAGGAAGAAGGCGTCCTGCATCTTGCGGTGCAGCCAGATGATCCCGGTCAGGCCGCAGAACACCTCACGCTGGCCGCGTTCCCGCAGGACGGGGGTGTGGAGGCAGCCGGTGGTGGGGGTGTCGAGGCTCATGCCGGTTGACCTTCTGCGGAAGACGCGGCGGGGCCGTTGTCAAGGCGGGCGCGGCGGAGCTTCAGAAGGAACTGGGTCGCGTTGACGAAGTAGGTCACGTAGGCCGCAAGGGTCACCAGCATCAGCTGCAAGGGCGTCAGCATTTCGGTAAGCAGGCCATAGAGATAGAGCGTGTGCAGCGCGATGACCACAAAGCTGACGACGTCCTCCCAGAAGAAGGCAGGGGCGAAGAGATACTGGCCGAAAACCACCTTCTCCCAGATCGCGCCGGTGATCATGATGGTGTAGAGAAGCGCGGTCTTGGCGAGGATGGAAATGGTCGCGGCCTGATAGCCGTCGCCGGTTGCAAGGAACCGCAGGACCAGCACCAGCGAAACTGCGAAGACAAGGAACTGAACCGGGGCCAGGATACCCTGCACCATCGTCCAGACAGTGGCATCGCGACGGGTGCGCTGACTGGGCGTATAGAGTGGATGAAACCTTTTATCTGAGGCCGCAACGGACATTCCTGACGCCTCGATCTTAGAGCCACGTTTACACTCAAAGTAGCCACGCTGCACTGTCTGTCAATGTAGATTTACACATCAGCGTGAGAATCGTGCACCGAGTGCGGGACCGCGGCCTTTGTTCATTGGCAGGTCAGCCGAAAAAGTTTGGTTATATTTCAAGTAGTTGTGCGTATTAAGCAGGCGGAGTATCCGGAAAGTGTCAATTTCGGTAGACATATCGTGCGGTTTCGAGTGTCATCAGAGCACGAGTCGACGGCTTCTATTCGCACTTACATAGTGCTAACGTGCCCCGGCATCATGCACCCAAGGAGGGTCGCCGATGCGAGACAATGGGATCCCGGAAGCCCAGGGCCTGACTGGCCTGGACTGGTATGCTGGGCTTGCGAAGGAGGCTCTGGGTCGTTTGGTGTTGGTGCGCGACCAAGCAAGTGTAGTTGCAAAGCAGGAACATCTGGATCATTTCCTGAAGTTGCTTATGGACCCACGCTTGATCGACCCGACAGTGCTGCTGGCAGAGATGCTCGCGCGGCAGCTGGACCCCGTTGCGGTTGCATGCACCTATACGCCGCAAGCGGCGCAAGTTCTGGGCGAGCGCTGGGCGCATGACGAAATGAGCTTTGTCGACGTGACTCTGTGCACTGAAAAACTGCACGGACTGGTGCGGCGGGTGGATGAGCTTCTGGCCGAAGTTCGGCCGGCGACGGGTGCTTCGGCGCTGATCCTGGTGGCAGAGGCCGAGCAACATACTCTGGGCGCGATGGTTCTGGCGCTGGAGTTGCGACTGGCCGGGTTTTCGGCGCAGGTAAGGGTGGCGCCGATGGCGAGCGAGCTGACACAGCTTATGGGCGCGCAGCGTTTCGAACTCGCGCTCGTGTCTTTGGGCTGCACGGCGGGACTGGAGTCCGCCGTCGGTCTGGTGCGAACCCTGCGGCTTCTGTCGCGGGGCAGTGAAATGTGCATCTTTGTCGGCGGGGCAATCCCGGTGGAAGATGCGGTGCTTCTTAAGGAAACCGGGGCGGACCGCGTTCTGCGCGACGCTTCCGCGCTGCTGTCCGAGTATGATGCGTGCCGGGGAGGGCGTCAGCTTGATCGGGACCAGAAAAGACGCCAAAGGAGTATTGTCCAGTCTTTGTTGAAAGGGGACGGATTTGACCAATGACGGGCACTCACAGGCGATTGAATCGCTTGATCCGTCCGAACGGACCTCGGTACTTGACCTTGTCAGCGCAGGTTCGGACCTTACGCTGGTCGTGACCCCCGATCGGGTGGTCGAAACCGTCATTGCCGCCCCCCAATCCGGACTGTCGACGGTCGTCGCCGGCTGGGAAGGCCAGGCGCTGAACACGCTTTTCGCCGAGGAAAGCTGGACAAAGCTTGCTGCCCGCCTGAACGCGGCGGATCTGGGCACCGCGCTGGAACTGAACCACGCCGGTCCTGCCCAGTACGAGTTTCCGGTCCGCTATGTGCTGCGCCGCTGGCCGGGAGCCGACCGGCTTCTGATGATGGGCCGCGATCTGCGCCCGCTCGCCGAAGTGCAGCAGCAACTGGTCCAGGCGCATCGCGCCATAGGTCGTGACCACGAGTCTCAGCGCGAGCTGGAAACGCGGTATCGCGTGCTTATGGAGGAAAACTCCTTCCCACTGCTGATCGTCTCCGAGACGACGGGCCGCATCGTTGACCTGAACAGCTCGGCTGCGCGGCTTCTGGGGGCTCCCCGGAATGATTTGCTGAACTCGCCTGTCGCACAGGAATTCGACGGTCGCCGCCGGGGCGAACTGATCGAGACGCTGGCGCGCAATGCGACGAACGAAGGCGGAGACTACGTCGATCTGAACGTGCGGCGGACCTCGCAGCGGGTAAAGGTCAGCGCGAAGATGTTCCGCGCCTCACGTGATCGGTTTTTGTTGTGCCGGATCGGGCTGTCGTAAAGTGCGCAATCGCAGGAACGCGACCGCAGCCTGATGATGCAGAACCTGTTCGAGAAGGGGACGGATGCGATCGTCTTCCTGGATGGAAACGGGGTGATAAAGGCGGCGAACGAATCCTTCCTGCACATCACGGACAGCCACAGCACCTCGGTCGTGATCG
>JANOCQ010000102.1:0-3775 GCA_031412255.1 Paracoccaceae bacterium
CTTGCACGTCACCGACATGGCCTGGCGCCGCGTCAACCATCCGTCGGAAATCCTGTCGATCGGTGAAACTGTCAAAGTGCAGGTCATCAAGATCAACAAGGAAACCCACCGTATCAGCCTGGGCATGAAGCAGCTCCAGTCCGATCCGTGGGATGCCGTTGAAAAGATGTACGCCATCGGCACGGTCCACAAAGGCCGCGTCACCAACATCACCGACTACGGCGCCTTCGTGGAGCTGGAAGCGGGGGTCGAGGGCCTGGTTCACGTCTCGGAAATGTCCTGGACCAAGAAGAACGTGCACCCCGGCAAGATCGTCTCGACCTCTCAGGAAGTCGACGTCATGGTCCTTGAAATCGACAGCGCCAAGCGTCGCGTTTCGCTGGGCCTGAAGCAAACGCAGCGCAACCCGTGGGAAGTCTTTGCGGAAACGCATCCTGTCGGTTCGTCGATCGAAGGCGAAGTCAAGAACATCACCGAATTCGGTCTGTTCGTCGGCCTCGACAACGACATCGACGGCATGGTCCACCTTTCGGACCTGTCCTGGGACCAGCGCGGCGAAGAAGCGATCCAGAACTACCGCAAGGGCGACACGGTTCAGGCCGCCGTCACCGAAGTGGATGTCGAGAAAGAGCGTATCTCGCTTTCGATCAAGGCTTTGGGCGACGACACCTTCACCGATGCCGTTGATGGCGTGAAGCGGGGGGCGATCATCACCGTCACCGTGACCGCAATCGAAGAAGGCGGCGTCGAGGTCGAGTACAACAGCCAGAAGTCCTTCATCCGCCGTTCGGACCTGTCGCGCGACCGTGCCGACCAGCGTCCCGAGCGCTTCCAGGTGGGCGACCACATCGATGTTCGCGTGACCAACATCGACCCGAAGACCCGCAAGCTGGGTCTGTCGATCAAGGCGCGCGAGATCGCGGAAGAGAAGGAAGCGGTCGAACAGTACGGCTCGTCCGATTCGGGCGCGTCGCTGGGCGACATCCTTGGCGCGGCCCTGAAGGACCGCAGCTAAAGGTTCCAAGGTTCAAACCCTAGATTGAATGAAAAGGCCCCGCCACACGCGGGGCCTTTTCCTTTGGGCCAAGTCCCCGTTTTCGTTTGCTTGAATTCAAATCCTGCCGTTATAGTCTCGCGAATACAACATCGTGGCGGCCGCCTGCCCAAATACTTGAAAGAGGGGGGGCCGAACCACAGGGGGGACTACGGATGATCCGTTCGGAACTGATCCAGAAGATCGCGGATGAGAATCCGCATCTGACCCAACGTCATGTCGAGCGGATCGTGAACACGGTCTTTGACGAAATCATCGAAGCCCTCGCCAAGGGGGATCGGGTCGAGTTGCGCGGTTTTGGCGCTTTCTCGGTGAAGGCGCGCGATGCGCGGGTCGGCCGCAACCCCCGCACCGGCGAGGCGGTCAAGGTCGATGACAAGAAGGTCCCCTTCTTCAAGACCGGCAAACTGCTGCGCGACCGGCTGAACGGCAAGTAACGCCCCTTCGGCTTGCGCCCGGCCCTGATCGGGCCGATATTGGTTTGGAACCCTGGGGCTCTGAACCACATGATCCGCTACCTGAGACTGATCCTTCTGGTCCTTTTGGGCCTCTCGCTTCTGACCGTCGCATTGGCCAACCGCGCGCCTGTTACGGTCAGGCTTCTGCCCGACGACCTTGCTGCCCTCACCGGACTGACCTGGGCTTTGGAAGTTCCGCTGTTCCTGATCATCTTCGCCGGGATCGTGGCGGGCGTGTTGATCGGCTTTGTGTGGGAATGGTTCCGGGAATACGGCCACCGTGCCACCGCAAGCCAGAAGTCACGCGAGGTCGTCCGACTGGAGCGAGAGCTGGCGGTACTGAAGGATTCCACCTCGGTCCCGCCGCAGGATGATGTGCTGGCGCTGCTGGAAAAGCGCTGAGATGCAGGTGCGGGTGAAGATCTGCGGGTTGAAGACTCCTGCCGATGTGGCCGCGGTGGCCCGGGCCGGTGCGGCTTACGCCGGGTTCAACTTCTTCCCAAAATCGCCGCGCTACGTGACGCCCGCCGAAGCTAGGCTGTTGGCGCTGGAGGCTCCCGAGGGCTTGTGCAAGGTGGCGCTGGTTGTCGATGCCGACGACGCGCTTCTGGATGCTATCGTGGAAGAACTGCCCTTGGACATGTTTCAGCTTCACGGCCACGAAAGCCCGGCACGTGTGGCCGAAGTGAAGGCGCGCTATGGCTTGCCGGTGATGAAGGTCATCGGCGTGGCGGGTGAGTCCGACCTGGCGGATCTTCTGGATTACCAGTTGGTGTCGGACCAGATCCTCGTTGATGCCAAGGCCCCGAAGGATGCGGTGCTGCCGGGGGGCAATGGACTGGCTTTCGACTGGCGCCTGCTGGTCGGGCGCAAGTGGCTGAAACCCTGGATGCTGGCAGGCGGGTTGACGCCGGACAACGTGGCCCAGGCGGTGCGGCTGACCGGCGCGCGGCAGGTCGATGTCGCAAGCGGCGTGGAGAGTGCCCCGGGTGTCAAGGACGCGGGCAAGATCGCGGCCTTCGTCGAGGCGGCACAGGGCGTGAAGTCCGGCGTGCCGATCTTGCGATGATCCGCTTCCGCGATGCCACCCGCGCCGATGTGCCCGCCATAGTAGGGCTGCTGACGGACGACCCCTTGGGCAAGGGGCGCGAAGGGGCAGCCACCGACGCTTACCTTGCCGCCTTTGATGACATCGCTGCTAACCCGATGCACCAGTTGATCCTGGGTGAGGCCGATGGCCGCATCATCGCCTGCTGTGCCAGTTGACGATCCTTGCGGGCCTGTCGCGCGAGGGCAGCCGCCGGGCACTGGTCGAGGCGGTACGCGTCGCCGCGGATCTGCGGTCCCAGGGCATCGGCGCAAAGCTGATGGCCGAGTGCGAGGCCCGCGCCAGGGCGGGGGGCTGCACGATCATCCAGCTGACCACCGACCGCAGCCGCGCAGCCGCGCATCGGTTCTACGAACGGCTGGGCTACCAAGCGTCGCATCTGGGAATGAAGAAGCCGCTTTGACGTCGCCGCCCTGGGGCGCTACATCAATCGTCAACGCAGAGGGGATGCATGATGGCCGAGGACGGGTTGAACAGCTTCATGACGGGGCCGGACGAGCAGGGCCGTTTCGGCATGTTCGGCGGACGGTTCGTCAGTGAAACCTTGATGCCGCTGATCCTGGAACTGGAAGAGCGCTACAATTTCGCCAAGACCGACCCGACATTCTGGGCCGAGATGGACGATCTGTGGAAACACTACGTCGGCCGCCCCTCGCCGCTTTATTTCGCGCCGCGGCTGACGGAACACCTCGGCGGTGCCAAGGTCTACATGAAGCGCGACGAGCTGAACCACACGGGCGCGCACAAGATCAACAACGTGCTGGGCCAGATCATCCTGGCGCGCCGCATGGGCAAGACCCGGATCATCGCGGAAACCGGCGCTGGCCAGCACGGGGTGGCGACGGCGACGGTCTGCGCCAAGTTCGGGCTGCAATGCGTGGTCTACATGGGCGCGCATGACGTCGAACGCCAGGCGCCGAACGTGTTCCGGATGAAGCTTCTGGGGGCGGAGGTGATTCCGGTCACCAGTGGTCGCGGGACGTTGAAGGACGCGATGAACGACGCGCTGCGCGACTGGGTCACCAACGTGCGCGACACGTTCTACTGCATCGGCACGGTGGCGGGGCCGCATCCCTATCCGGCCATGGTGCGCGACTTTCAGTCGATCATCGGCAAGGAAGTGCGCTGGCAGTTGCCGGAACAGGAGGGCGCAGG
>JANOCQ010000103.1:0-12051 GCA_031412255.1 Paracoccaceae bacterium
GGGCTTCAGCACCCGGTGCAATTCCAGCAGCCGCACTGCCATCATGGCAAGGTAGGCCATCATGTCATTGTCGCCCAGAAAGCTGCGGATCGCCCGCAGCATCGTGGACGCTGCCGCATTGCCCCCGCGCATCACGTCGCCGAACGCGGCCTCAGCTGACTCATTCCAATGCCAGGTGTCGTCAAACGCCTCGATCTGCGCGGCGCTTTCCGCCCCGGCTGGCCCCTTGAACAGCACGTTGTAGCTGGCGTTCGAATTGAACGGCGGATCAAGGTAGATCAGGTCCACGCTCTCATCCCGGATGCTGTCGCGCAGCACCGCAAGGTTGTCGCCATAGTAAAGGTGATTGGTCATGCCCGCCCCCGTAGGGTGGGGTTGCCCCCCACCACGCCCCCACCCTGACGACCGGCGGTTAAGACAAGGTTAGCCAAGCCCGGGCAACCCGGCAACAGCGTAGGTCGGGGTTCAGACCGACTCCCCACCCGTTACCAATTCCCTAACGCCCACAGACAACCCCTTGAAATCCCTCACCCCGCCAACCTGCCCACGCGTGGGCACTCAGCCGTTGAACAGGAAGTGCAGCACGTCCCCATCCTTGACTTCGTAGGTCTTCCCCTCGACCCGGAACTTGCCCGCTTCCTTGGCCCCCGCCTCGCCCTTGCCGGCGATGTAGTCGTCGTAGGCGACCGTTTCGGCCCGGATGAACCCCTTCTCGAAATCCCCGTGGATGACCCCCGCCGCCTGCGGAGCCAAGGTCCCCTTGGTGATCGTCCAGGCCCGCGCCTCCTTCGGCCCGACCGTGAAGTAGGTCTGCAAGCCCAGAAGCGCGTAGCCCGCCTTGATCAGCCGGTCGAGGCCCGCCTCATGCAGCCCCATCTCTTCCAGGAACATCGCCGCCTCATCCTCGGGCAGCTGCGCCAGTTCCTCCTCGATCCGGGCCGAGATCACCACCGAAGCCGCGCCCTGCGCCGCCGCCATCTCCGCCACCCGGGCCGACTGCGAGTTGCCCGAAGCCGCCGAAGCCTCCTCGACGTTGCAGACATAGAGCACCGGCTTTGCCGTCAGAAGCTGCAGCATCCGCCACTGCTTGCGATCGTCCTCGGCGATCACAAGCGTCCGCGCCGGTTTCCCCGCCTCCAGCGCCGCCAGGGCCGCGCGCAGAAGCCGATCCTGGTCCAGCGTATCCTGATCCCCGCCCCGCAGCTTCTTGCCCAGCGCAGTCAGTCGCCGCTCGACCGAGTCAAGGTCCGCCAGCATCAGCTCGGTCTCGATCGTCTCGGCATCAGCCACCGGGTCGATCCGCCCCTCGACGTGGGTGATGTCCCCATCCTCAAAGCAGCGGAGCACATGGGCGATGGCGTCACATTCGCGGATGTTGGCCAGGAACTGGTTGCCCAGCCCCTCCCCCTTCGAGGCCCCCCGCACCAGCCCCGCGATGTCGACGAAGGTCATCCGGGTCGGGATGATCTGCTTCGACCCGGCGATGGCCGCCAGCTTTTCCAGCCGCGGATCGGGAACCGAGACTTCGCCCACGTTCGGCTCGATGGTGCAGAACGGGAAGTTCGCCGCCTGCGCCGCCGCCGTGCGGGTCAGCGCGTTGAAGAGGGTGGACTTGCCCACGTTCGGCAGCCCGACGATACCCATCCTGAAACCCATGCGACCCTCCATTGGCGTTGGCGCGCTTCTAGGCCGTGGACCGCGCTTGATCAAGGCTGCCCCGCGCGCAGGGGCCATTGATTTCCCACTGCACGCCATGGCAGATGGAACCGATCACAAGGGGACCGGCATGACACGGATCGACGACACCTTCGCCCGCCTTCACACCCAGGGGAAAAAGGCCTTCGTCGCCTATATCATGGGTGGCGATCCGGACGAGGCGACAAGCCTTGCCGTGATGCAGGGCCTGCCCGCTGCCGGAGTCGATGTGATCGAGCTTGGGATGCCCTTCACCGACCCGATGGCCGATGGCCCGACGATCCAGGCCGCCGGGCAGCGGGCGCTGGAAGGCGGCATGACGATGGACAAGGTCCTGAACATGGTCCGCGCCTTCCGCAAGGGCGACAGCCAGACCCCGATCGTCCTCATGGGCTATTACAACCCGATCTATTCCCGCGGCGTCGACCGCTTTCTGACCGACGCCACCGAGGCCGGGATCGACGGCCTGATCGTTGTCGATCTTCCCCCCGAAGAGGACGACGAACTCTGCATTCCGGCGCAGAAGGCCTGCCTCAACTTCATCCGCCTCGCAACCCCCACCACCGATGCCAAGCGCCTGCCCAAGGTGCTGCAAAACACCTCGGGCTTCGTCTACTACGTCTCGGTCACCGGAATCACCGGGGCGGCCGCAGCCGTAGCCACCGATGTGGCACCCGAGGTCGCGCGGATCAAACGCTCGACCGATCTGCCGATCATCGTCGGCTTCGGGATCAACACGCCGGACCAGGCGCGCGCTATTGCCAGTGTGGCAGACGGCTGTGTCGTCGGGTCGGCCATCGTCAAGGACATCGGTGCGGGAATGCCCGTTGCAGAGGTGCTGGCCAAGGTCAGGGCGCTGGCCGGAGGCGCACATTCCGCCTGAGGGCGGGGCCATCCGCTGCCCCGCCAACAGGTTCAGTTCCAGGGCTGGATCGGCTCGATCCGGGTGACCGTGCCGACCTTGCGGCCCGTCGGATCGATATAGGTCAGCCGTCCGGCCTCGTGCCCGATCTTCCAGGCGCCCATCGGCCCATCCGTCCAAGCAACCTGATAGCCGTCCGGACGGGGCGTCCATTCGCCGTTCATCGGCGCCTTGCCCGGCAGCACCATCTGCGCCAACCCGCCCGCGCCGAAGCTCATCCTCGCATCGGTGTCCTGCCCGATGTCGATGTGGTGGGTGAAACCCGGCAGCAGAACCTCCAGAACCTCTGTCTCAAGAACTCTCATCGCGAAATCCGTATTCCGCCGGGACCGCCCCAGCGATTGGCAACCGACCGCAACTGGTCTAGTAACTTGACTAATGCCTGATCCGATCAAAACTGTCAAGTAGCTTGACTATTGGGGGAGCCATGTCCGAACCGCTCGACCATATCGGCTGGACGCTCTGGCGTGCCTCTCAGGTCTGGCGCAAGGACTTCACCGAGGCGATGGTCGCGGCCGGTCACGCCTGGTTCGGCCAGGCGCGGGGGAACCTCATGGTACATATCGGACCCAAGGGGCTGCGGCAGGGCGATCTGGTAGAACGCTCGCGGCTGACCAAGCAGGCGGTCCAGCAATTTGTCGACGAGCTGGTGTCGGACGGCATCCTGATGCGCGCGCCCGATCCCACCGACGCCCGCGCCCGCTGGGTTCGCCTGACCCCCGCAGGCGAGGCCGCGATGCGCGATGCTGATCGGATCAAGGCTGAAATCGAGGGCCGGTGGCGGGACAAGCTGGGCAGTGCCGCTTTCGATCAACTGGATGTGCTTCTGCGCCAGGTGATCGAAAGCTAGACGTCGCGCATCGAGTCCATCATCTGCCGCAGGTCGGTCAGAACCGGCAGGGCTTCGACCAGCCGGCTGGCAGGGAAGCGGGCGGCAAGGGCGGCCATGTCGGGCGTGATCGCTTCAAGCGCCTTTTGCCGAAACGCCCGCCCGGCGTCGGTGATGAACACGCATTTCGACCGCCCGTCCTTGGCGTTCGGCTGCATCTCGACCAGACCGTGCCTCTCCAGCACCGCAAGACTGTGGGTCATCGAGGTTTTCGGCACCTGGAACGCCCGCGCAAGGTCCAGCGGTGTGCGCCCGTCCTGCACCCGGACAAGGTGGTTCAGCACGGTGAACTGCGGCAGGGTAAATCCGGGAGGCAGCCGCGCCTCGAACATGGCGCGGCTCAGTTGGGCCAGGATTCCAACCTCCAGGAAAAACGCATTGTAGGTGTCTTCCGGCTTTTCAGGCATCCAGGATCTTTGCTTCCAAAGGCCAGCGCGGGCTGGGCTCCACTTTCGGGCCATAGCCGATACGCGCCAACATCTGGACCGTCCCGCCCGTGGGCGCAAGCTTTGCGTTCAGGTCTGCGTAAAGCGCCGCCATCTCGGGATACTCCTGCAAGGCCTGACTCAGCGGCTGAAACGCCACGCCCGCCGCCGCCGCCGCCAGGTTTACCCGCAGCCAGTCCGCCCCCGTTGCGATCTGGTCGATGCGCGCGTTGCCGGGCGTCACCAGCCAGACATGGCCCATCGCCGTATCCGTATTGGCATAGACCGCATCCAGGCCCGCCTTGTAAGCCTGCGAAGAGGTGTCAAGCACGCTGTCCCGTGTGATCATCCCGGTCGCGCCCAGCACTTCGAACACCGGCCCGGTGAAGTCGATCCCGTCGGGATTGGCATCGACCTCAGCGCGCCCGATCCGGAAAAGGTCCACCGACTCCCGGTAGGTGCGCGGGGTTTCGATCTCGATCCGCAGCGCCTCGCGCGTGAAGGCCCGCCAATCGGCGACCTCCTTCAGGTCCAGCGTTCCGCCGAAGCGGGCGGTGGTGGCAACGGCCAGCTTCTCCAGAGTGTCATCAGGCAAGGGGCGGGCAGTGTCGTAGGGTTCCTTGTTCGAACGGCGATCAAGGGCATACGCAAACAGCGGGTCGGGCGTGACCGACGGATCGGGTGCAAAGACCGCACGGGCCACAGGTCGCGCATCCAGAGCGCGGTCGTCATGGCCTTGCGGGAAGGGTGTGATCTCCACCCGCTGGCCGTCATGGCTGGCAGCCATCCGCATCAGTTCCAGAAAGCAGCCAAGGCCGATGGTGATCTGGCGGTTGAACGGATCAGTGTGAGGTAGCAGTTTCGCGGTATCCACGTACAGCGTGACCACCCCCGCTTCGGCGAGATCGACCAGCCAGGGCTGCCGGTTGTGCGGGTTCGGTGCCAGCAGCGCCCAGGACAGCGCGCGGTGCCGCGCGTCCTCTCCATGCCCCGCCCGCCCCCAGGGCAGCAGCGCGGTTCGGGGCTTGCGGGTGGCGATGGCCCCCAGCGCACCGGTGGCGGCAAGGATCACGCCGCCTCCGATCAGGGCCAGGGTCTTGCGGCGGGACAGGGTCATGGTGGATCTCCATATGATACGATTTCGCACTATATGATACGATTTCGAACCAATTGCAACCCTGCATTTCGGTTGCGCCGGCGCGCCCGGATTGGTAACCGAAGATGACCAATCGGGGAGCGTTCACATGCCCGTCATTACCTGCATCGAGGACCTCAAGCGCCTCCACCAGAAGCGCACCCCCCGCATGTTCTGGGACTACTGCGAAAGCGGCAGCTACACCGAACAGACCTTCCGCGAGAACACCACCGACTTCTCGCAGATCCGCTTCCGCCAGCGCGTCGCCCGCGACCTGACGGGGCGCAGCCTTGCAAGCACGATGGCGGGCCAGAAGGTCTCGATGCCCGTGGCTCTCGCCCCCGTCGGTTCTTGCGGGATGCAGCATCCGGACGGCGAGATCCTGGCGGCCCGCGCTGCGGCCAGATTCGGCGTGCCCTTCACGCTTTCAACCATGTCGATCTGCTCGATCGAGGACGTCGCCGCCGCCAGCCCCGACCCGTTCTGGTTCCAGCTTTACGTGATGACCGACGAGGACTTCGTCGATGCCGCAATCGAGCGCGCCCGCGCCGCGAGATGCTCGGCTCTGGTCCTGACCCTCGACCTGCAAATCCTTGGCCAGCGCCACAAGGACCTGAAGAACGGGCTGTCGTCCCCGCCGAAGCTGACCATCGCCAACATCATCAACATGATGACCAAACCGAGCTGGTCGATGGGCATGCTGCGCACCCCCCGCCGCCAGTTCCGCAACATCGTCGGCCACGTGAAGGGGGTCACCAACCTGGCCGATCTTGCAGCTTGGGCGAACGAGCAGTTCGATCCCCAGCTCGACTGGGCCAAGGTCGCCCGCATCCGCGACAAGTGGAAGGGCAAGTTCATCCTGAAGGGCGTCCTCGACGCCGAAGACGCGAAGATGGCCGCCGACATGGGTGCCGACGCGGTGATCGTCTCGAACCACGGCGGGCGGCAGCTGGACGGCGCCTTGTCCTCGATCCGCATGCTCCCGTCCATCCACCGCGCCATCGGCGACCAGACCGAGGTCTGGCTGGATTCGGGCATCCGCTCGGGCCAGGACGTGCTCAAGGCGCTGTCGCTCGGGGCCAAGGGCACGATGATCGGTCGCGCCTATATCCACGGGCTGGGTGCGATGGGCGAGGCCGGGGTCACCAAAGCGCTGGAGGTGATCGCCAAGGAAATGGACATCACGATGGCGTTGTGCGGTGAACGCGACGTGAAGCAGATGGGGCGGCATAATGTCCTGGTGCCGGAAGATTTCGAGGGCCGCTGGGCCTGACCCCCCGCTCGTCGTTCGACTTCGTCGCTCCTCGCTGACCGCCCTGCGGGGAGAAGTCGAAGACGGACGACGAGCCGCCGCTTGCTATTTGATCAAATTCCGGCATAAACGCAGCGACAGTTCCCGGGGCCTGCCATGTCTTCTGAAATCATCGCCGGTATTTCGATCGACCGCCTGGCGGCCTTTGCCCGCCGCGAAGCCGAGACCTATGCCAAGGCCCGACCGAGATCCCTGAAATCGCTTGAAAAAAGCTCTGGCACTTTCCTTGGCGGCGTGCCCATGCACTGGATGGCCGACTGGCCGATGCCGCACCTGCCGCTTGTGGCGAAAGCCCAGGGCGCCCGGATCGAGGATATCGACGGGATCAAGCTCGACGACTTCTGCCTTGGCGACACCGGCTCGATGTTCGGCCACTCCCCTGCCCCCGTGGCCAAGGCCATCCGCCAGCAGGCCCGTCGCGGCCTGACCTACATGCTGCCGACCGAGGCCGCGCTGGAGGCTGGCCGCCTGCTGACCGACCGTTTCGGCCCCTTCGGCTGGCAGATCGCCACCACCGCCACCGACGCCAACCGCTTCGCCCTCCGCGTCGCCCGGGCAATCACCGGCAAGCCCAAGATCCTGGTCTTCAACGGCTGTTACCACGGCACCGTGGATGACACTTTCGTCGCGCTGGAGAACGGGAAGACCGTCAACGCCCCCGGCCTTCTGGGCCAGGTCAACGACCTGACGCAGACCGCCGTCGCCTGCGAATTCAACGACCTCGCCTCGGTCGAAGCGGCGCTCGCCCAAGGCGACGTCGCGGCGATCCTGACCGAGCCGGTTATGACCAACTCCTGCATGGTCCTCCCCGAGGCCAGCTTCCACGACGGCCTCCGCCAACTGTCGCTGAAGTACGGCGCGCTTCTCATCATCGACGAGACGCACACCATCTCCTCCGGCCTTGGCGGCTATACCCGCGTCCATTCGCTCCGCCCCGATATCTTCGTGGTCGGCAAATGCGTCGCGGGCGGCATGCCCACCGCGGTCTGGGGCCTGACCGAGGACACCGCGAAGCGCTATCACCAGGCCGATGCCCAGCGTGACCCCGGCCGGACCGGCATGGGCACCACCCTCAGCGCCAACCCGATGCAATTCGCCTGCCTCGTCGCCACGCTGTCGCAGGTGATGACCCCCGACAACTACGCCCATATGGAGAAGCTGGCCCAGCGACTCTCCCACGGCTTGGCCAAGGTTATCGACAAGCACCGCGCCCCCTGGCACGTCGTCCGCGTCGGCGCACGGGTGGAGTTCATCTGCGCCCCCGGCCCCCTTCGCAACGGCACCGAAGCCGGCCACGCCCACCAGCCTCAGGTCGAGGCCGCGATCCACACCGGCCTCGTCAACCGCGGCACGCTCATCGCGCCCTTCCACAACATGATGCTGATCAGCCCCGCGACGAAGAAGGCGCAGGTCGACCGCCTGACCGCCAGCTTCGACGCTATCCTTACCGACCTTTTCCAGGCAGCCTGAAAATGACCACGACCAGCCCCTCCGGTTCAACCGCAGCCGAAGCGGAAGCCTTTCTCGAAGCAAATCCCGACATCGAGGCGTTTGACATTATCCTGCACGACGCCAACGGAATCGGCCGGGGAAAGATCATTCGGCGGCATGAGCTTTTGTCCTTTTACAACAATGGCCGCCATCTGCCGATCTCCATCCTCGGCCTCGACATCTGCGGCGAGGACGTGCACGAGACCGGCCTGATCTGGGACCAGGGCGATGGCGACCTGCGTGCCTGGCCGATACCGGGCACGCTGAAGCCGCTTCACAACACCCAGCCGCCGCGCGGTGAAGTGTTCATGTCGATGTACATGCTGGACGGCGCGCCAATGACCAGCGACCCCCGCCACGCCTTGCAACGGCAGGTGGACGCACTGGCCGCCGAAGGCCTGCAACCCGCCGGTGCCTTCGAGCTGGAATTCTTCCTCCTCGATCCCGAACGCGGCCCCGACGGCAAGATGCAACCCGCCCGCGACGTGCTCGACCGCCGCTCCTCGGGCAAGACCGAGGTCTATTCGGTCGACCACCTCCACGGGATGCTGCCCCTTTTCAGTGACATCTATGCCGGGGCCGCGAAGGCGGGGATCAAGGCCGAAACGCTGATTTCCGAATACGCGCCCGGCCAGTACGAACTGACCCTGCACTACCGCGAAAACGTGATGCAGGCCGCGGACGACCTGATTCGCCTCAAGCGCATTGTCCGGGCGCAAGCCCGCGCACATGGCGTCGTCGCCTGCTTCATGGCCAAGCCCAACGAGAACTACGCGGGCTCCGGCATGCACTTCCACGTGTCCCTGCTGGACGACAACGGCAAGAACGTCTTCATCGAGGCAGAAGAGGGCAAGTGGAACCCCACCATCCTTCACGCCCTTGGCGGGTTGAAACAGACGATGGCGGAATCGATGCTGGTCTTCGCCCCCCACGCCAACTCCTGGCGCCGCTTCGCCAGCCAGTCCTATGCGCCGGTCTCTCCGACCTGGGGCGTCAACAACCGGTCGGTCGCGCTGCGCATCCCGGCGGGGGACATCAAGGCGCGCCGGATCGAACACCGGCCCGCCGGGGTGGATGCCAACCCTTACCTCGTGGCCGCAACGGTGCTGGCGGGTGTCCGCAAGGGGATGCAGGACCGGACCGACCCCGGCCCGGAAACCACCGGCAACGGCTATGCCGACGAGGACGGCGCGGCGATCCCGACCGACTGGAAATCCGCCATCGACGCCTCGAGGCGGTCCAATTTCCTGAAGGACGCGCTGGGGGAAGACATGCACCGCACCTTCACCGCGATCATGGCCGCCGAATACGCGCGTGTCATGCGGACGGTCAGCGAAGTGGACTTCGACCTCTACCTGCACACAGTCTGACCGGCGCGCAAGTTTTCAAAACTTTTGCAAGAATCCTTCGACGGATTCTGTCTCACCTCGACCAACGGCAAGCCTCGACACAGACCGGCACCCCCCGCGCAATCGCCACCGCGATGATCCCCGGCACGCGGGTGTCCAGCCCCACCGGCGGCAAGATCCGCCCCGCGAACCCGGCCTCTGCCAGCGCAGCCGGGATATCATCGCTGACATGCCCGCCCTCAGCTGCAAAGAACGGCAGACAGACCCCTGCCCGCCCCGTCAGCGAGGCCAGCTGCGGATCCTGATCAATGAACCCCGCCACCACCTCCGCCCCCGTCTCGGCCGCAATCCGCCCCGCCACGTGCCGCGCAATGTCCGACGGGACCGAGGACTTGAACGACCCGTGCGCCGCAAGGATCACCTCGCCCGCCCCCGCTTCTCGCACCAGCGTCACGCACAGGTCATGCACCACCGGATCACACCCGAACGGCTCCAGCACCGTCCAACCAACCGCCCCTGCCTCGGCCAGCCGTTTCGGAATCTGCACCCGCGTGAACCAGCCCCCCGTCATGAACATCGGGAAGACAACGCCCCCCGGCCGCCCGTTCACCGCCCGCGCAATCGCACCGTCCTCGGCCAGCGTCGCCGCGCCCACCGCCCAGCCGGGCAGCAATGTCTCGACCCGCTCCGCCAAAGCCTCCAGCGCGGCACCGGCGGGGCGAGGGTCGGACGGCTGGCCGTGGGCCACGATCACGGCGTGCTTCAACATGCGCCGATAGGTGACGCCGTGCGACCGAAGGTCAAGCCCCCGGCATCCGGCTGGCGATATAGCGGGCGAAATCGTAGTTCGGCCGTTCCAGATGGCTCAGCGGACCCGGGGACGACATCCCGGCGCACAAACCCTGCCAGACCCGCTCCACGCAGCCCTTGTCCTCGACGTTCACGTCATCCAGCAGCGCCTTGACCTTTGCCAGATGCTGCTCTGCTTCCGGGTCTGCCATCCACTCGGCACTCATCCCGCCGCCAAACAGCACCCGGACCGAGCCCGGACCGTCCGGCGTCAACGAAAGGTACCAGAAATACCCCGGCGTCAGAGTGATCAGCAAAGCGGGATAGATCGCCAGAAGCCAGGTGATCCGCCGGTCATCGCCCTCCAGCACCCTATTCGAAGGATGCGCCAAAGCCAGCGGAACCATGTCGTTCTTCACGATCCAGTGGTAGTTGAACGCCGCTTCACCTTCCGGACATTCCATCTTGTTCAGGTCCGACGCCCCGCCGATAGTCCCGGCATGGCAGACGGGCAAGTGGTAGCTTTCCATGAAATTCTCGGCCAGAACCTTCCAGTTGGTGTCCCAGCGGAACTCTTCGCGGAAGACCTCCCGATACCGGGCCATCGGCAGATGTCCGACCAGCCGGTCGACCCCGGCCAGTTGCATCGCCACCGCAGGCGCGTCCGGCGACAGTGTCACCATGATCCAGCCCTGCCAATCCTCGACCCGGACGGCGGGCAGCTTGACGTCGTCCTTGCAGAACCCATCGTTCCGCGCCATGGCAGGAGCCCCCCGCAAGGACCCGTCCAGATTGTAGGTCCAGGCGTGGTACGGGCAGACAATCGACCGCACGTTCCCGCGACCCTCCAGAAGCGTGCTCATCCGGTGGCGGCAGACGTTGGACATGCCGCGCAACACCCCCTCCCTGTCGCGCAGGATGATCACCGGCTCGTTGGCGATGGTCATGGTCAGGTAATCGCCGGGGTTTGGCAGGGCATCCGACCGGCCCGCGCACAGCCATTCCTTCGCAAAGATGTGCTCCTCCTCGGCCTTGGCGAAGGCATCCGAGGTGTAGACCGACTTCGGCATCGCCCGCGCCCGTTCGAAGGGCACCGAGACATTGGCGCGAAGTTCCGCAATGGCAAGCGACGGGTCGTGCTGGGTCATCGGGCACCTCCTGCGCCAATCCTGCGCCCGGGCAGCCCCCCGATCCAGCAGAAATCCGACAGCTTCAGGGGAAATGCGCCCTCATCGCCGTGGCAAAGGCCTCGGCCAGCAACGGGTTCGCCTCGGCATCATAGTGGATGCCGTCTACCGGCGAGACCTTGACCACCTGCCCTGCATCCAGGAACGGCACCCCGACCCGTGCGGCTGCGGCCTTGATCTCGGCTGGCAAGGCACGCGATTTCGCCGCCCCGCCCGCGAACATGCCCGCCAGACAACCGACCTCGATGATCGGCGGCGGTGCGACCAGCAACACTCCCGGCGCGCCGTTCCCCGGCCCCGACCCCGAGGCCAGGATCACCCGCACCAGCCGTTCCAGCGACAGCGCGATGTCGCACGCGTTGACCGAGAAGCGCTCTTTCAGGTCGTTCGTCCCCAGCATGATCAGCACCACATCCAGGGGCTTGTGGCTTTCCAGAAGCGCGGGCAGGACCGTCAGCCCATTGCGGTGCGCGCCCTCGACCGGATCGTCATGCACCGTGGTGCGGCCCGGATGCCCTTCGGCGATCACCTCCCAGTCGGGCAGCAACTTTGCCAACCGGCCCGCCCAGCGCTCATCGCGACTGAAGCGTCCGTTGCCGTCCAGGTCCGGCATGGGCATCGTGCCATGCGTGTTGCTGTCTCCGAAAAGCATGATCGTGCGCATGAAGTCGTCCTTGTCTACGGGCGGAAAGTGGGCACAACTGGCGTGATGCGGTCAACCCCCGTTGTGCCAGACCGTTTGCCTGACCGACGCGACGCGGGTCGGAACGGGGGCGTGGCGTACAGGGCGAGAAATTTGAGATCCTCGATGTTCTGGGAAAAGCCAAACGAATTCAAGGCCGCAACCGGCTTTCGCT
>JANOCQ010000104.1:0-5611 GCA_031412255.1 Paracoccaceae bacterium
GTGGGGGCTGGCCGGCATCAAGCGCAAGGTTCTAACCGACGAGGATATCGTCGTGATGAAGGCGGCCCTCGCCATTGCGATCGACGAGCGCAACATCGCGCCGCTCCATTTCGCGCTGGGGCGGGCGTTCCATGACCGGGGCGATTTCGCCGCTGCCTTCGAGCACTACAGCGAAGGCAACCGAATCCGCGCCGAGGCCATCGCTTATGATAGGAGGGCGCTCACCGACGAAGTGGCCGAGGTCGAGCGCATGGCCGACCACGCTTTCATGAAACGGATGCCGTCAGAGCCGACCGGAACTGACCAGCCCGTCTTTATCGTTTGTCTGCCCCGCTCGGGCTCCACTTTGCTGGAGCAGATGTTGGGCAGCCATCCGTCGATCGAGCCGGTCGGCGAGCTTCCGTACATCCCGGCGATCCTGCGCTCATTCATGGAAATCACGTCGCGGCGCGGCAAGGTTTCGGTACCGCAGGCTATCGCTTCGCTCACCGATGAGCAGGCATCTCTGCTGGCACAGGATTATCTCGGCCGGGCGCGGCTGCATCGCAAGACCGACCGCCCGTTCTTTATCGACAAGCTGCCGCAGAACTGGAGCAACATCCTCTTCATCCGCCGGATTCTGCCTCAAGCGCGCTTCATCGATATCCGGCGCCCGGCGATGGACTGCTGCTTTTCCAACTTCTCCCAGTCCTTCACCTCGGCCCACGCCTCGTCTTTTGCTCTGGAAGACATCGGGCAATGCTACGTGGATTATGTGCGGCTCATGCGCCATTTCGATACCGTGTCTCCCGGCATGATCCACCATGTCAGCTACAGCGCACTAGTCGACGATCCAGAGGCTGCACTTCGTCCCGCGCTTCGGTATCTCGGCCTTGGATGGGACGATGCAATCCAATCATTCCACAAGCTCGATCGCGTTGTCCGAACTCCCAGCAGCGAGCAGGTGCGTCGCCCCGTCAACCGCGATGGCATGGAAGTCTGGCGACCGTACGCGCAGTGGCTGGATCCGCTGAAGCAAGTGCTGGGTGACCTTGCGGACACGTGATGCGGGAAAAAAGGTGGTGCCGCTTACGTGAAGCGACCTCCGGTACCTTAAAAGCCCAGAAATCAGCCATTCTCGCTGACCGCTGATCCTTATTTTGTACCGTCCCATTGTACCTTTTCGGGGCTGGATGCAAGCCTGTCGTCGGCGGCTTTGACGGCCAAGCTGATTGGGCTAAGGTTGCCATCAAGCATTTGGGCACAGGGGACATTTTGTGGCTGTCGATCTTCAGGACCTCTCACGTCGCCTTTTCCAGGCGGCGAACCAGCTCTGGACCAACACTGCGCTGAGGCCCGACCAGTACGCCCAGCCGGTGCTTGCCCTCATCGCCCTGCGGCAGATGGAGGCGAAGTTCGACCAGGTCCACGCGGATCTCTCCAAGACCTTCACGGGCCGCCTTACGCCAACCGCCGAGGCCTACCACGGCCACGGAGCTGTTTACCTGCCAGACAACGCCAGCTTCTCCTACCTGCTCGGCCTGCCTGAGAACGAGAGCGTCGCCGAGGCCCTCAACGAGGCCATGAAGGCCATCACCGAGCACAACCCGGACCTGACAGGGGTGATGCCACAAGGGTACGGATCGCTGCCTGACAGGGTCCTCAGGAACCTTCTACGCATCCTCCAGCCGCTCGATATTGAGGGCGATGCCTATGGGGCGATATTCGAATATTTCATGGGCGAGTTCGCCTCGGCCTACATGCAGAAGGGTGGCGAGTACTTCACCCCCTCGTCCATCGTGCGGCTGATCGTGGAGGTGATCGAACCCTACCACGGGAAAATCCTCGATCCGGCATGTGGGTCAGGGGGCATGTTCGTCCACTCCGCCGACTTCGTGAGACGTCACCACAAGAGCCCCAGCCGCGAGCTCAGCGTCTATGGGATCGAGAAGATGGAGGACACGCAGAAGCTCTGCCGCCTCAACCTCGCGGTCCATGGGCTTTCTGGCAACATAGTCGTGGCGAACACCTATTATGAAGACCCGCATCAGATGGTGGGCAAGTTCGATTTTGTCCTGGCCAACCCTCCGTTCAACCAGTCCGAAGTGGATCGGGAGCGGCTCGTGAACGACAGTGGGACCGTGGACGCTCGGTTCTCGCTAGGCATCCCCACAGTCAACAACGCGAACTACCTGTGGGTGGGGCTGTTCACCGCTGCCCTTAACGAGACGGGCCGTGCAGGCTTCGTTATGGCCAACTCGGCTTCGGACGCTGGCGGCTCCGAGCGGGAGCTCAGGAAGAAGCTGGTGCAGTCGGGCGCGGTCGCCGTCATCATCTCAACCTCGCCCAACATGTTCTTCACGGTGACCCTGCCGGTGACCTTGTGGTTCCTCGACAAGGCCAAGGCCAAGGGCGAGCGGGCCGACGAGGTGTTGTTCATCGACGCTCGCCACATCTTCCGCCAGGTGACCAGGGCCCACCGCGAATATACGGCGGAGCAGATCGAGTTCATCGGCAACATCGTGCGCATGTGGCGCGGCGAGGAGGAGGAGGTTGTGCAGGGCAGCGCAGCCATGATGGCTGAGACCTTCGGTGACGAGGGCTACAAGGACATCTCTGGCCTCTGCAAGGTCGCCACCCGTGCCGAAATCGAGGCGCAGGACTGGAGCCTAAACCCTGGGCGTTATGTCGGCGTGGCAGCGGGCGAGCAAGTCGACGATGCAGACTTCCGCGAGCGGCTGGAGGCACTTCAGGAGGAGCTGGAGGTGCTGAACGCTGAGGCGGCTCGGCTGCAGGAAGCCATTGCGGAGAATGTGGCTGAGGTGCTGCAGGCATGAGTGGATGGCGGAAAATCCCACTCGGGTCGGTGGCCGCCGTAGTTCCTGGCTTCGCTTTCAAGAGTAAGGACTGGTGCCAAAAAGGTGTGCCGGTGCTGAAGATCAAAAACATTGTTGGCGATGGGTCAGTTGAGACCACCGCCGCTGATTGCGTACCCGTAGAGTTCAACACCGAACGTATGAGCCGCTACAGAATAGGCCACGGCGACATTTTGATCGCAATGACCGGAGCAACCGCTGGCAAAGTGGGAATGATACGTTCACATGGCTCCTACTTACTCAACCAGCGGGTGGCCAAACTCGTCCCAAAGGATGTCGACCCAGGTTTCTTCTGGTCTGTGGTCAGCAGCTCCGAATATGAGCAGCTTTTTTTCCGTTTAGCAGACGGAGCGGCGCAACCGAATATGAGCGGTTCACAGATCGAGGGATTGCCGATCCCTCTGCCCCCGCTCGAAACCCAACGGCGCATCGCGGCGATCCTCGGGGCCTATGTCGACCTGATCGAAGTTAACCGCAGACGGGTGGCTGTGCTGGAGGAGATGGCGCGGGGGCACTTCGAGGAGTGGTTCGTCCGCTTCCGCTTTCCCGGCCACGAGGACGTGCCCATTGTCGACGCTCCTGATGGCCCGCTTCCTGATGGTTGGTCATGGGGACCCCTGAAAGAAGTCCTGGCGCTTCGGTCCGGCTTTGCGTTCAAGAGTTCGACCTTTGATGAGGCTGGGCAGTATTCACTCATCACGATCAAGCACGTCCACGACGGGCTCTTGAGGCCTCCCTTTGAGAGCAAAATCGTGGAACCCCCAAGGAACATGCCAGAGCACTGCAAGATCATAGCAGGGGACATACTGGTATCACTTACGGGGAACGTGGGACGGACATGTTTGGCGTGGGGCCAGGACCTGCTGCTTAATCAGCGAGTAGCGAAGGCCGAGCCTTCAGAAAAACACTTTCGTTCATTCGCATATTGTTGGTTCCGATCTTCCAATACCCTTCAACGCCTTCAGAACATCGCGAATGGAGCGGCTCAGCAAAACCTCAGTCCGGTACAGACTGTTGGCCTCACCATTCCGATACCTCCAGGTAAGCTGGCGGCCCAGTTTGAGCATCTGGTGCATCCGGTCCTCGAGAGCATCGTTCTGGCGCATAGGAGCATCGCCGTTCTTCAAGATCAACGCGACCTCCTGCTCCCCCGCCTCGTCTCCGGCCAGCTCTCGGTCGAGGCCGCCGAACGCGAACTAATGGATGCCGCCTGATGGGCCAAATCCCGCAAGAGCATGCCGAATGGGCGGTTGTCGACCGGCTCCGACAGATGCTGGAAGAGCCCGAGGGCCCTTATCTGGCGTCGCAGTCCTACGCGCTGTTCTCGACGATCCTCTGTTGGGTGACGCAGCACATGAGGGTCCACCGAAAGTACCAGTTCACCCCTGGTGATCAAGCGGCGAGCGCACTTCTTGCTGCGCTTCGAAATGAACCCGTCGCCGCCGACCCTTGGCGCATTTGTGCAGAGCCAGCGGGGCGGATCGGCGAACGTGGCGTACAGGTCCCGACACCGGAAGGCTTCGAGCACCACGATGCGGCTCGCTTCCTCATCAACCTACGGGATGCAATGGCCCATGGGGATGCCCGTAATGTGAAGCCGTACAACCATGGGGAGGTCCTGGTCGGCTTCAACTTCGAATGTTCCGAAATCAGGAACCACCAGGTCGCTTGGCAGGGCCGCATAGTGCTGCTCCGGTCGGACATGCGGCGGATTGGGTGTGCGCTCGCGTCGCGGTACTGTGATGCGGTTAAGGCCGCTGACGACACCGGACAGCTCGAAGCTCGGGCCGGAGAGATGATAGAGGAAGCTGCCTAGTGGCCCCCTCGCTATCCGGTCTAGTCGCCTCAGAAGACGGCATCGTCGAGCAGCCCGCGCTGGCGCTGCTGCAGGAGCTCGGCTGGGAGTGTGTGAACCTCTACAATGACCAGCCGGGCCCAGAGAACGCATACGGGCGCACAAGCCATAGGGAGCCACACCTGACCGGGCGGCTGCGGTCTGCGCTTGCCAAGCTCAACCCTGCGCTGCCTCAGGAAGCCCTCAGGCTGGCCGAAGAAGAGCTCACGCGGGACCGGACTGCGATCATCCCCGTCGCTGCCAACCGTGCGGTCCTTCGCCTCCTCAGGGAGGGCGTTAGGGTTGAGGTGAAGAACGACCAGGGCCGCTTTGAAGATGTGCTGGTCCGGGTGATCGACTGGAAGAACCCCACCAACAACGACTTCCTCGTGGCCAACCAGGTCTGGATCGAGGGAGTGCTGCACAAGCGGCGGCCCGACACCATTGGCTACGTCAACGGCCTGCCGCTGCTGCTCGCCGAGTGGAAGGCCCCGACAGCTCCCCTGGCCGACGCTTAGGGGCGTCCACTGTGCCCAGAGATCGCTTGACGAGCTTCTGACCCCCAGGGACGAAAGGCACCAAGGGCGCTGGGAAGTAGCGGCGATAGTCGCAGCGACCTGATTTATGGACGACGATATATGACAGCACGAGACCCACTTTTTGTACCTCCGCATTGTACCGCAGCGGAGCAAGAAAGGCTGATTTTGCTGAACTTTTTAGGGAAATCAATCCCCTAGGTAGGCGTGGTGCCGCTTACGTGACTCGAACACGTGACCCCATCATTACGAATGATGTGCTCTACCAACTGAGCTAAAGCGGCATCCTCGCTCGCGGCCCTAATCAGGGCTGGCCGCGGGCGCAATGCAAAGGTGGAGGCCCGAGCCGGAATCGAACCGGCGTGCGAGGATTTGCAGTCCTCTAC
>JANOCQ010000105.1:0-3989 GCA_031412255.1 Paracoccaceae bacterium
GGACGTGCCCGAAGCGGCCGAGCCACCGACCGAACCCGCGCCTGTGATCGAAGCGCCGTCGACCCCGCTGCCGCGCCGTGTGCGGTCGCGCATCCTGTCGCTTGAACCGCTGCCGCCGATGCAGGCGGACCTATACACCGAGCATTTCGGGCTGCAGATGCGCCCCTTCGCGCTGACACCCGACCCCGATTTCCTGTACTGGCCGCAGTCGCACCAACGCGCCTATACGATGCTGGAGTATGGCATCCGTGCCAACTCGCCGATCACCTTGATCACCGGCGAGGTTGGCGCCGGCAAGACCACGCTGCTTTTGCACCTGATCCGGTCGCTTGGGCCCGAAATCAAGGTTGGTCTCATCTCCAATCCGCATGGTTCACGGGCCGAGCTTCTGCGCTGGGTCCTGCACGCGCTGGACCAGCCAGCGGACCTGAACGAAAGCTATGTCGACCTTTTCTCGCGGTTCCAGAACTTCCTGTTGTCCGAATATGCCAACGGCCGCTCGGTCGTGCTGATCTTTGACGAGGCGCAGAATCTGACAGCCGAAGCGCTGGAAGAATTGCGGATGTTTATCAACATCAACTCCGGCAAGGACGAGGTGCTGCAACTGGTACTGATCGGCCAGCCCGAGTTGCGCGATCTTGTCTCGCGCCCCGAGATGCGGCAGTTCGCGCAGCGCGTCGCGGCAAGCTATCATTTGTCTGCGATGGACCTGAAGACGGTTCGGGGCTACATCCCGCACCGACTGAAGATTGCCGGGGCCCAGAAGCGAATCTTTTCCAACCCCGCGATCGACCTCATCCACCAGGTGACCCGCGGTGTTCCGCGTCTGGTGAACCAGTTGTGCGACCTTGCGCTTGTCTACGCCTTCACCAAGGGCAAGCGGACGGTTACGCCCGCGATTGTCCAGCAGGTTCTGGACGATGGCGTCTTCTTCTCGGCAAATGCCGCATGATACGCAAGTGAGACCCCTGAATGACGTTTGATCTGCGTTTCTACCTGTCCCTGGTTCTGCGGCGACTGCCAATCATTTTTGCCATTGTCTTCACCACGACGATGGCGGGAGTCCTTTATGCGATCATCCTTCCACCGATCTATCGGGCCGAGTCGCGCCTCTTGATCGAGAACGCCCAGATTCCGGATGAGCTGGCAGCCTCAACCGTGCGTTCGACGACGGATGAGATTCTGATGGCGATCCAGCAACGAATTCTGACGCGCGAAAACCTGATGGCCATCGCCGAGCGCCATGCGCTGTTTGCGGGCCGCGAGGAAATCGGTGCGCCCGAGCGGGTGGACGAGGTGGGCGGACGGATCTCGATTTACATGCCGGCGACGCAAGGAAGCACCGGAGTCGTGCATGTATCCTTTGCCGCCGGCGAGCCCGAGCTTTCCGCCAACGTGACGAACGACCTGGCCGCGCAGATCCTGCAATGGAACACCGAACTGCGCACCCAGGCATCGGGAAGTACGCTGGACTTCTTCGAGCAGGAGGTCCGTCGTCTGACAGACGAGCTGTCCCAGCAGAATGCGAAGATCCTCGAGTTCGAACAGGCGAACCGCGATGCCCTGCCCGAAAGCCTGGAGTATCGCCGCACGCGGCAGGCAACCCAGCAGGAACGGTTGCTACAGGTCGACCGTGAGCTTGCGGCCTTGCGCGACCGTCGCGCCCGCCTGACCGAGCTTTACGACCGGACCGGTGCGCTGGTTGCGTCCGAGACAGAACGCTCGCCCGAAGAACTGCGGCTAGAGTCGGCGCGGCAGGAACTGGCTTCTGCCCTTGTGGTCCTGTCGCCGACGAATCCGCGTCTCAAGGCACTGCAGACCGAGGTTGCGGCGCTGGAAGAGGCGGTCAAGTCACAGATGAGCTCCTCGGGCGGGGGGACGCTTTCGGCCTTCGAGGTGCAGATGCTGGATATCGACGGCCAGATCTCTTTCCTGGCCGAACAGAAAAAGCTGTTCGAAGCAGATCTGATCGGTCTGGAAAAGTCGATTGAGGCGACACCTGGCAACTCGATCCGCGTGGCGGAACTGCAGAGCAACTATGAAACCCTGCGCGTCCAGTACGAACAGGCTGTCACCAGCCTGTCAGAGGCGCGGATGGGCGACCGGATCGAGATCACTGACCGCGGCCAGCGGATCTCAGTGATCGAAAAGGCTGTGCCGCCCGCCTTCCGCTCGGAACCGAATCGCAAGCGCATCACCGTAGCCGCGTTCGGCGCGGGGCTGATCATGTCGGGCGCTCTGCTTGTCCTGCTGGAGATTCTGAACCAGACGGTCCGTCGGCCTTCCGAACTGATCAAGGCGCTTGGCGCACCGCCTTTCGGGACCGTGGGCTACCTCCCCGGCCCGCCGGCACGACGCGGCATGACGCTGAACCGGACGGGCGTCCTGCTGGTCATGCTGGTGAATATCCCGGTCATTCTGCTGGTCGTCCATCTTTACGTGACGCCGCTCGACACCCTGCTGGGCCTTTCGCCCGAGACGACCGCCGCAGCCCCTGCCTCCAACGAGTGATCTGACATGGAACGGATACAGTCCGCCCTCGCCAAGGCCCGAGCCGCCCGCGACCGCAAGCTTCAGGTGACGAACCCCGCGACCGGCAAACGGGTGGCCGAGACCGGCCCTTGGCCCGCCCTGTCGGAATTCAAGCCTGACCTTCCGCAACTGGAGCGGAACCGGATCGTGGCGATGCATCCGGGGCCGCAGGCTTCCAGTTTCGATGTCATGCGCACCAACCTTCTGCGCAGCCTGCGCACCAACGGCTGGACCCGCGTCGCGATTACCTCGCCCACTCCCGCTTGCGGCAAGTCCACGGTCGCTGCGAACCTGGCCTTCAGCCTGGCCCGGCTTGCCGACACGCGGGTGCTGCTGGTGGAATTGGACCTGCGCCACCCCTCGTTGACGCGGATGCTGGGGACCGACGGCAGCCAGAATTTCGCGGGTATGCTTGCAAGTGGCAAGATCGACTACAGCCATATCCGCCGCATTGGCGACAACCTGGCCGTGGCGGTAAACTCCCGAGCGATGGAAAACCCGGCCGAACTTCTGTCAGCCGCACGCACCGCCGACATGATCGACGAGATCGAGGCGCAGCTTCGCCCCGATGTGGTGCTCTTCGACCTTTCGCCGGTGCTGGTCAGCGACGACGCCATCGCGTTTCTCGATCAGGTCGACTGCGCGCTGATGGTTGCTGCTGCCGACGAGACCTCGGTGGCCGAGATCGACAAGTGCGGCAAGGACCTGGCCAAGCGTACTCAGGTTCTGGGGGTGGTGCTGAACAAGTGCCGTTACATGGAACAGGAAGAGTCGATGGCCTATCCCGAATAGAAGGTCCGGAAATGACAAAGGGACCCGCAAGGGTCCCTCGTCTGGTCCAGATGGAGCGGGCGATGAGATTCGAACTCACGACCCTAACCTTGGCAAGGTTATGCTCTACCCCTGAGCTACGCCCGCACCGTCTGGACGACCGAGGATTTATAAAGACCGGCGTGAGGCCGCAAGGGGGAAAGTGCAGTCGCGCAGAAATTTCTGCAATTCAGCCGCTTGAGACGTTCTGGATCGGCGCGAAACTGCGGGCCGATTTTGATGCAGCCGCAGCAAAGATGTTGCAGCGCCCTTAACGGTCTGAGGTTTGCGCAATCGGTGCTGAAGTCAGCTTGGAGTCTGACGTCAACGGAGAAGGTTGCGCCAAGAAGGCCGCAGTCGCCGGTGGCACGGCGCCCGTATCTTGCGCCGCAAACACCCGTATCCTGCAGTGCTGCAAACAGAAGCCTGCCAAAACCAAATTCGCATTCTGGGCGCTCGGGCTTTGTCCGCTACTGCCACCCTATCTCCGCTCGTCGCTGAGACCCACGCGAATGGCACCCACTTCCGGGCTTAAGTCCGGTCCCAGGGCGCGGCCCTTTGCATTGCGCAGCTTTCCGCCGGGGTTACGGAACCGCTGGAACCAGAGGCTCTCGTCGGGCGTCATCTCGCCGTGAAGGCCGCGCCCA
>JANOCQ010000106.1:0-3405 GCA_031412255.1 Paracoccaceae bacterium
CCTGACCGACCCCCCGTCTTCAGGCTTCCCCTTCGCCAAATATCCCACGGGTGGTCTGGAGGGTGTGAAACCCTCCAGTCCCCGCCAACCACCCGAGCAAACCTGAAGTTTTCCTTACTGAAGCCAAAATGCCTTTGAAAACCAACGATAAAAGAAATGTCCCACGGTGGGACACGCCTCAGATCGCCGCCTTGCGCATCTCGTCCAGATAGATTTCCCGCAGCCTGACCGCCACCGGACCCGGTTTTCCGGTCCCCACAGCCCTGCCGTCGATCTCCACCACCGGCATCACGAAGATCGACGCCGCCGTGGAAAACGCTTCATCCGCCCCCTGCGCCTCGGCAATCGTGAATGGCCGCTCCTCACCTCGAACTGCGCCTCCGCCGCAAACCGCAGCACTGCCGCCCGCGTAATCCCGTGCAGGATGTCCGACCCCAGCGCCCTCGTGATGATCCGGTTGCCCTTCACGATATAGGCGTTGTTGGATGTCCCCTCCGTCACCGCCCCGGCCTCGTCGGTGAACCAACTGTCATCGACCCCAGCCTTCTTTGCCGCCATCTTCCCCATCGAGGGGTACAAAAGCTGCACTGTCTTGATGTCCACCCGGCTCCACCGCAGGTCCGGGATCGAAATCACCTTGAACCCGACCTTCGCCGCCGGCGCATCCGCCAGGTTCGGCACGTTCTGTGTGAACGCCACCACCGTCCCCGGCAGCGAGGGGTCGGGAAACAGGAACGACCGATCCCCGGGATTGCCCCGCGTGACCTGCAGGTAGATCATCCCCTCCTGGATCCCGTTGCGCGCCACCAGCTCCCGATGCATCGCCAGCAACTCCGCCTCCGACACCGGGCACGTCATCTCCAGTTCCGCCAAAGACCGCGCCAGCCGCGTCACATGGCCGTCAAAGTCGATCAGCTTGCCGTCCAGTACCGAGGTCACCTCATAGACCCCATCGGCCATCAGGAATCCCCGGTCAAAGATCGAAACTTTGGCCTCGTCCTCGGGCAGGTAGTCACCGTTCACATAGACAGTGCGGGTCATGCGGTTATCCCCATAGCTTGGCATCGGACGGGTGGACCCCTTCGGCGTCATACCACAGGGGCTCAGGGCGGTCTTCGGACAGAAGGAGCGGGGCGTCAAGGTCCGTCCACTCGGCTCCCTGGGCCAGAAGAACGGCGGGGGCCATGGCAAGTGAAGGTCCGACCATGCAGCCGACCATGACCTTCAGTCCCAGCTCGCGTGCGAGGTTACGCGTCAAGAGCCCCTCGGTCAGACCACCGGTCTTGTCCAGCTTCAGGTTCACAGCGTCATATTTCCCCTTCAGGCCCGCCAGGCTGTCGCGATCAAAGCAGGATTCGTCGGCGCAGACGGGCACGGGGCGCGTGATCTCACTCAGCACGTCGTCCTGCCCGGCGGGCAAGGGTTGTTCAACAAGCTCCACCCCAAGACGAAGCAGGTGGGGGGCCAGTTCGGTGTAAACCTCGGGCGTCCAGCCTTCGTTGGCGTCGATGATGATGCGTGACCGGGGGGCACCCTGACGGACGGCCTCTAGCCGCGGCATATCCCCTTCGGTGCCAAGCTTGATCTTCAGGATCGGGCGCCGCGCGTTGGTGGCGGCCGCAGCGCGCATTTCCTCGGGCGAGCCGAGCGACAGGGTGTAGGCGGTAAGCACGGGGCGGGGGGCAGCAAGCCCGGCAAGCTGCCAGACCGGCTTGCCCGCCAGCTTCGCCTCAAGATCCCATAGCGCGCAATCAACAGCGTTGCGGGCGGCTCCGGGCAGAAGGGAAATCTGCAGGGCCTTGCGAGTGATGCCGTGCGGCAGGGCTTCGACCTGGGCGCGCACGCTGTCCACCGTCTCGCCGTATCGGGCGTACGGAACGCACTCGCCCTGACCCGTGAGGCCACCACGAGTGATTCGGACGGTCAGCACCCGCGCCTCGGTCTTCGACCCGCGGCTGATGCTGAAGGCCTGGGTCAGGCGGAAACGGTCTTCGGTGACGGTCAGCATGGGGTATCCTGCAAGCCTCATCACTTTTGCGCCGCTGGGTTCACTTGGCGCAAGCAGGAAGATAATGCTGCGGCTGCAAAACGGGGTTGCGATTGAACACGCAAGATTATATCGCCGAATGAGCAATCTGAGCAACTTGATTACCAAAGGTCAATCCGATGTCCTTCCGCCTGCAGCCCGCCGCCCCCGCCCGCCCGAACCGCTGCCAACTGTTCGGCCCCGGATCGCGGCCCGAGTTGTTCGCCAAGATGGCGGCCTCCGCGGCGGACGTCATCAACCTTGACCTCGAAGATTCGGTAGCGCCTGCTGACAAACCGCAGGCGCGGGCGAACATCATCAAGGCGATCTCCGACATCGACTGGGGGCGCAAGACGCTGAGCGTTCGGATCAATGGCCTCGACACGCCATTCTGGTACCGCGATGTCGTCGACCTGCTGGAGAACGCGGGTGAGCGGCTTGACCAGATCATGATCCCCAAGGTCGGCTGTGCCGCCGACGTTTACGCGGTCGATGCGCTGGTGACAGCCTGCGAAGCGGCGGCAGGGCGTCAGAAACGGATCAGCTTGGAGGTCATCATCGAAACGGCGGCGGGAATCGCCCATGTGGAAGAGATCGCGGCTTCCTCTCCCCGTTTGCAGGCGATGAGCCTCGGGGCGGCAGATTTCGCGGCCAGCATGGGAATGCAGACCACCGGTATCGGCGGGACGCAGGAAAACTATTACATGCATCACGACGGGGCCAAATACTGGTCCGACCCCTGGCATTGGGCGCAGGCGGCCATCGTCGCGGCCTGTCGGACACATGGCGTGCTGCCAGTGGATGGGCCGTTCGGCGATTTCTCGGACGAAGACGGCTTCCGCGCACAGGCGCGCCGGTCTGCAACCCTCGGAATGGTCGGGAAATGGGCGATCCATCCCAAGCAGGTCGCGCTGGCGAACGACGTTTTCACCCCGTCCGAAGCCTCCGTGGCCGAGGCCCGCGCGATCCTTGCCGCAATGGAGGCCGCAAAGGCAGCTGGTCAGGGCGCTGCGGTCTTCAAGGGGCGACTGGTCGACATCGCCTCGATGCGGCAGGCCGAGGTGGTCGTTCGGCAAGCAGAGTTGATCAGCGGCTTGTGAGCGGAGGCCTGTCTGCTAGAGGCAGGGTCGCTCCCAACCGAACGGTCAGCCGTTGTTTCCGATGAACAGTCCCATGGCTAAGATCCGTGCTTGGAATGGAGCGCTTTTCGTCACTTCAAGATCGCCCGCCATTGCGAATGGTTATTGATCGCGGATCTCGACGAGTTCTGGTTTTGTCCGCGCGGCGACAGCCTCGCCACGGCACTTTGCGAGTTTGACCATTTTCGAATCATATATTCCAATTGGGTAATGTTTGGAAGCAGCGGATTTGTCGAACAG
>JANOCQ010000107.1:0-1527 GCA_031412255.1 Paracoccaceae bacterium
CGCGGGCAGCATCGGGGTGATCCCGCGCAGATGCGCCAGCGCTGCCGCTGCAGGAGCCTCCAGGCTCAGCAGGTCATACAGCAGCGCCGCTTCCGTCGCCCTGATCGGCGGCGTGCCCGCATCGGCCACCAATGCCTCGGCGCGCGCCGCGATCTCTTCGGCGCTGCGCAGCCCGACGAAGGTCCCCGCTTCGTCGATCAGTTGCGCGGGAGATCCGGCCTGCAACCGCTCCAGCAGGGCCAGCCGCCCTGCAGGCACCGGCGCGCGGCCCGCAAACCGGTCAAGAAGCGCCTTGAACCGCACCGGCCGCCAGACGTGCCGCAACAGCGCCGCGCGCCGCCGCTCGGTCGTCTCCAAGCCCCGGACCGCCGCCATCAGGATCCCGATGTCGCCGGTGACGGGCCGCAGTCGCAACCCGTCCAGCAGATCACGGAACAGGGCGAACACCTCGGCGTCCGCCGCTTCCGGCGCGGCCCGGTCAAAGACCTCATACCCCACCTGCAGGTATTCGCTGGCCCGCCCCGAGCCACGCGCCTGTTTGCGGAACACCTCGCCCAGATAGGCATAGCGCGCCGGTTCCGCCCCATGCGACATGTGGGCCTGAACCACCGGCACGGTGAAGTCGGGCCGGAGCATCATCTCGCCCCGGACAGGATCATCGGTCACATAGGCCCGCGCCCGGATATCCTCGCCGTAAAGGTCCAAGAGGGTTCCGGCGGGTTGCAGAAGATCAGTTTCGACTGTCACTGCTCCCGCCGCGACGAACCGGGCGAGCAGCCGCTCCCCCTCGGCTCGGATGGCGGCCCTGGCGGTCATGCCCGGCCCTCGGCACGGGTTTGGAAAGGCAGCCCCCCACCCTCTCCCTCGCCACGCGGGGGAGGGAAGCGCCCTTCGCCACCGGTTGCCCCACCGCGCCCACGGAAGGCGTCCAGCGCCTCCCTCCCCCCCCGTGGGGAGGGGTTGGGGGTGGGGAGCACGCCGGCAGGATCATTGCCCCAGCATCCGCTTGACCGCAGCCACCAGATCTGCCCGAGGCACCTCGATCTGCGCCGGCCGGTCCTTCCATTCTTCCAGCGTCGCGCTTTCGGCAATCTTGGTGCCAAGGATCAGGTCCTTCAGGATGACCCTGCCCTCCGCCGCCTCGTTGCCGCCCTGGATGATCGCCACTGGAGACTGCCGTTTGTCCGCATATTTCAACTGGTTACCGAAGTTCTTCGGGTTGCCGAGATACACCTCAGCCCGGATCCCCGCCTGCCGCAACTCCCCGACCATCGCCATGTAATCCGCCATCCGGTCCCGATCCATGACGGTCACGACCACCGGCCCTTCCGACGAACCAGCGACGCGCCCCTTCGCGCGAAGCGCCGCGAGAAGGCGATCCACCCCGATCGACACCCCCGTCGCCGGCACATCCTGCCCGGTGAAGCGCTTGACGAGCCCATCATAGCGCCCCCCGCCGGCCACCGAGCCGAAATTGCGCGGACGGCCCTTTTCGTCAGTGATCTGGAAGGTCAGCTCCGCCTCATA
>JANOCQ010000108.1:0-4772 GCA_031412255.1 Paracoccaceae bacterium
TACAAGCACTGGCATACCGAGGTCCTGGGCACCCTGCCGCAGGTCCGCGCCATTGCCACCTTCGTCGTGATGGGAAGCCCGAAGGACGACCGCGCCTGAGATTCAGACCTGAAGGCCGGCTTTCGCGCAGTCCAGCTGCCAGCGCAGACCCTCCGGCAGAAAGTCAGTCGTGACCCGACCGCTGGTGGTCGATTCCACCATTCGAGTGGTGACGTTCCAGCCAAAACCCCGCCGTTGCGGCTGGACAACAGGCGGGCCGTTCTCCTCTGTCCAGGTCAGGCGGAACTGCCCATCCTCCTGCGGGTCGACCGACCAATCCAGCCGGATGCGACCGCCCGCAGCAGAGAGGGCGCCATATTTCACCGAATTCGTCGCAAGCTCATGGAACGCCATGCCAAGGGCCCGCGTGGCGACCGGGTCAAGGGCCACCTCTGCGCCAGACAGGACCAGGCGATTCGAGCCCTCCGGACAGAACGGAGCCAGTTGCGAACGGATCAGCGCCTCAAGATGCACCTGCCGCCATCCGTTGCGCACCAGAAGGTCGTTCGAGGCGGCAAGCCCGCGCACCCGTTCGCCAAAGCTGGCGACAAACTCCTTCGGATCATTTCCGGCGGTGTTGCGTGCAATCGCCTGGATCACCCCGATCAGGTTCTTGGAGCGGTGGTTGATCTCACCGATCAGCACTTCCATCTGCTCCAGTTGTTGACGTCGGCCGGTCACGTCGTCGAACAGGATCCCCACCAGACGGCTGTCGGGCTCTTCCAGGCGGAAGGCAAAGACCTCGAACCACCGGCCCAGATGACCGGAATGGTGTTCGAACCGGACCGCCTGTCCGGTCCGGGCGACCTCTCCGTAGGTCTGGAACCAATGCTCCTCAAGATCCGGCGCCGCTTCACGCAGCCAGGCGCCCAGGATCGCTTCGGGAAAGCCGGTCTTGTCGTAGAAGGCCGGGTTCGCCTCGACCACGCGGTAGTCCACCAGACAATCCGGGGCGTCCAGCCGGACTTCGACGATGCAAAACCCCTGGTCGATGGAATCGAAAAGCTTGCGGTAACGCTCTTCGCTGGCCCGCAACTGGCGTTCGGCGGAATAGTTCAGATGCGCCTCGTCGGTGACATCGACGTTGAACCCGCGAATGACCCGCGCCTGTCCGTCGGCACCCCGTTCGATGGAGCCCCGGTCCAGAATGACCCGCACGCTGTCGTTGGGACGGAGGATGCGAAAGGTCTGGCTATACTGTGTCACATCGGCCCGATGAATGCGTTCAGCATCACGGGCGCAACGGTCGCGGTCCTCGGGGTGGATCAGGGCCAGGAATTCCTCGGCCGTTTGCGGCGGCTCGGCGATACCATAAAGCTGCAAAAGGCCAGGCGACCAGACCAGCAGCCCGGGACGCCGCAATTCGTAGGTGCCAAGCTGCGATCCCCAGACAAGATCGGAAGCCGCCGGAGAGGGATCATCAGCCAACATACCGTTCTCCCCCGTTACACACTCGTAATATGGAACCAAAGTGGTTTGAGTCCGTCAAGCTTCAACCTTTGCGAGTTTCCTATTTGGCGACGGGAAGCCCGTTTCGCAAGGAGCAGGTCAGCACAGCGGCTGGTCCAAGCCTTGCGTGGCGGCGAAATCCGGCTGGTCAGACCCACCTCTGGTCATAGGTGGTCCAGCTTGCGGGGATCCGCCAACCCGTGCAGCCCCAAGCCTGCGCGCCAAAGGCCAACAGGTCGGCAGGCGCCGCTTTGCCACCGCAAAGAGGTCGTCCAGACGGTCGTCCACGCCGGATTGACAAGTTTGGGAAACCCGCCACCCTTGTCGCAAAAGGGGTATCGGGATGACTGTCTGCTACACTACCGACCGGATGCTGCACTTCGGCGATTGCGACATTTCGGGCACCGCCTATTACCCGGCCTACCTCAACATCCTGAACGGCGTGGTCGAGGAATTCTGGGCCCATATCGGCTGGCCTTGGCACGAGATCATCTGGAAGGAACGCTGGGGCACGCCCACCGTGCACCTAAGCTGCGACTTCTCCAAACCCTCGTTCTTCGGCGACAAGCTGACCTTCCGGATTTCGATCATGAAGGTCGGAAAGTCGTCGGTCCGCCTCCACCACACCATCCACTGCGGCGACGAACACCGCTGGTCGGTGGAACAGGTCCTGGCCGCCTCCTGGCTGGACAAGCACACCTCGATGCCCTGGCCGGCCGAGGTGAAAGCCAAGCTTGAAAGCCTGATGACCCCGCCCGAACCCGCCGACCGCCGCGCGGTGGGCGCCCCCGCCTAAGCAAAAGGCACCTAGGCCCGCACCGTGTGTTCCGCGTTGCCGATGATCAGGCTGCGCCCGGAATAGATATCCCCGGTCATCTGCAAGGCCAGCCGTTCCGCATCGCGCCGGATGATCCCCTCCTGGATCGCCCCGATCTCGTCGGGATCGACGCCCAGCACTTCCAGCGCCTCGCCGCCCAGCGCCAGGGCCGAGTGGAAAACCTCGCGCATCTGATGGTCCACACCCTCGCGGATCAGCTCCAGCGCATGCGCCCGGTCCCAGGCGCGGGCCAGCACCACGGCGTTCGGGAACTCGTGCCTGACCAGCTTGGCGATCCGCGTCGTCACCTCTTTCTTGTCCGTCGCGATCAGCACCGCCCGCGCCGTATTCGCCCCAGCGGCCTTCAGGATGTCCAGCCGCGTACCATCCCCGAACCAGACCTTGAACCCGAAGGTCTCGGCCGCGCGGATCATCTCAGCGTCGTCGTCGATGATGGTGATCTCGCAGCGCCGCGCCAGCAGGGGTTGGCAGGCGATCTGCCCGAACCGTCCGAAGCCCACGATCAGCACCTGCCCGGACAACCCGTCCGGGGCCTCCACCCCCTCGGTCGACACCTGTGCCAGGGGCCTGAACCGGTCATGCAGGATCACCATCACCGGGGTCAGCACCATCGAGACGATGACGATGGCGTTCAGGATCGCATTCTCTTCGGCGTTCAGAAGCCCGTAGACCAGCGCCGCGGAATACAGCACAAAGGCGAACTCGCCGCCCTGCGCCATCAGGACGGTCCGCTCCAAGGCCTCGGGGTGGCTGGCCCGCGTCACCCGTGCGACGCCGTAGATGATCGCCGCCTTGAGGATCATCAGCGCGGCCACCGAAACCGCGATCAACTGCCAGTTGGCCGCGATCACCGACAGGTCCAGCGCCATCCCCACCGCAAGGAAGAACAGCCCCAGAAGAATACCCCGGAACGGCTCCACATCCGCCTCAAGCTGGTGGCGAAAACTGGACTCCGACAAAAGAACCCCGGCCAGAAACGCCCCCATCGCCAGCGACAACCCGCCAAGCTCCATCCACAGCGCCGATCCCAGCACCACCAGCAGGGCCGCCGCCGTCATCACCTCCCGCGCCCGCGCGGCAGCCAGAAGCCGGAACATCGGGTTCAAGAGGTAGACCCCCGCCACCACCAGCGCGACGATGGCCCCCAGCCCGATCCCGATGCCCACCAGCCTGTCCGCCAGCGTCACATCGGCACCGCCGGGTGCCAGAAAGGCGACCAGCGCCAGCAAGGGCACAATGGCCAGGTCCTCCAGAAGCAGGATCGACACGATCCGCTGCCCCTTCGGCGCGCTGATATCCCCCCGCTCCTGCAACATCTGCATCACGATGGCGGTCGAGGTCAGCGTGAACCCTGCCCCCGCGATCAGGGACCCCGCATAGGGATAGCCCAGCGCCAGACCCACCAGCCCCAGAAGCGCGATGCACAACGCCACTTGCAACAGCCCCAACCCGAAGATGTCCCGTCGCATCGCCCAAAGCCGCGACGGCTCCATCTCCAGCCCGATGATGAAGAGGAACATCACCACGCCCAGTTCGGCCACGTGCAATATCGCCATCGGGTCCGAGAAGAGTCCGAACCCGAACGGCCCGATGGCCAGCCCGGCGGCAAGATAGCCCAACACCGAACCAAGGCCGATCCGCTTGAAGATCGGCACCGTGATCACCGCCGCGCCCAGAAGCGTCACCACCGAGACCAGATCGACGCCTGCGGATTCCGTCGCCATGCCGTGCTCCCATGCCAGTAGGCCAGATTTGGCCGACGCAGCCTGAAGCGCAACCTCAAATGCGTCGTAGGGTGCGCCACAGCGCTCTGCACGCCTGAAGACCGCCCAGTCCCAAAGCCGTTCCAGTTGTCATCATGCTTTGTGCTTTGGTCCGGAATCGCGCACTTGCTGTCACCGGGCAGCCCGATGAGCTTGTCGGGGTCGCCCCTTTCTGCGGAAAACAGCCCCATGTCCCTAAGCGTCTTGGCCATGACCACTCTGCGCCCCGGCGGCGAGACCGCCTTGCAGACCTATCTGGATGTTGTCGGCCCCTTGATGCAGGCCGCCGGGGCCAAGCTGGTCAGCCGCCACGCCGTGTCTCGCGTTCTGGCAGGGGACAGCCCGGCGCAGTTTGTGTCGCTGGTGGACTACCCGTCCGACGCCGCTTTGCGGCAGGTGTTCGAAAGCCCGTCCTACCTGGCTCTGGACCGTATCAAGGACCAGGCATTCAGCCAGTATCAGGTCTGTGTTCTGGGCCGTCTGGCCTAAGACGCAAAGACTGCGGCCAAGTCCGCAAACCCCTTCACCTCGATCGGATTGCCGCTCGGGTCGCGGAAGAACATCGTCCATTGCTCGCCCGGTTCACCTTCGAAGCGCACTTGCGGCTCGAGCACGAAATGCGTGCCGGCCTCGCGCAGGCGCGCCGCGAGCGCGTGCCACGCAGACAACTCGAGAACGAGGCC
>JANOCQ010000109.1:0-17014 GCA_031412255.1 Paracoccaceae bacterium
AGGGTGGCGGGGGTCATGTCAGGCCAGGGTTGCCGCAATCGTCCGGGCGTTGGCCCGGGGAAGCGGAACATAGCGGCTGTTCATGAGCTGCGAAAGCTGGGCGAGCGCCGGTTGCGGACGGTTGGCGACATCCAGCGTGACCGCGGCGATCCCGGCAGCGCGGATCGCTGTCGCGATCTGCTCGGCGTCGGCCTGGGCCTGGGCGCGGTCGGGCTGGCCGTTCAGCGCGATGTTGGCGCGGCCGTCGGTGAGGAGGGCGAGGCTGGGGGTCATGCCTTGGCGTCTGGCGCGGAGGGCCGTGTCGAGCGCAGTGGCGAGGCCCGAGGCAAGGGGGGTGCCGCCGCCTCCCGGTAACCCATGCAAGCGGGCCTTGGTGGTGGTCAGGCTGCGTGTGGGGGGGAGGAGGAGCTCGGCCTTTTGCCCCCGCAGGACGACGAGGGCGACGTGGTCGCGACGGCTGTAGGCCTGGGCGAGCATCAGTTCGACGGCACCCTTGGCTTCGCCGAGGCGGGCCATCGCGGAGGAGCCGGAGGCATCGACGATGAAGATGAGGACGCGGTCGGAGACTTCCTTGTAGCGCTTGAGGCGGAAGTCGGAACGGTGGACGATGAGGGCGCGGTTTTGGGTGTCGTTGCGTTTCCGCAGGACCTGCCAGGGGGCGGCTTGGCGGAGGGTGGCAACGAGGTCGATGCGGGACTGGCCGTCGGGGCGGCCGGGTCTTGACGGGATGGGGCGGCCCCTGCGGTTGCCTGCTTTGGCCGAGCCGGTGCCGGAGGCCCCCCGTGCCGCGCGGTTGGCGCGGTCGGATTGCAGTTTGGCGAGGATGTCGGGGGGGAGCGCGGCCTGCGCGGCCTCGATCAGGAGGTCGGCGAGGGACTGGAGGTCTTGTTCCTGAGGTTGGGAGTCGGGCGTGTCCGGCTGGTCAGGGGGCGGGGGTTCGGGCGGTTGATCGGGCTGGGCCTCGGCCTCGAGCAGCGCGCGGTGGGCGAGGCCGAGTTCTGCCGCTGCGATCAGGTCGTCTTCGGTGACGGTGAGGCGTCCATCCAGCGCGGCGATGGCGCGGGCGGCGCGACGGGTGGTGAGGAGGGCGCGGGGCGAGGAGATGCCGAGGCGGGCGGCGAGTTGGGCGAGGGCCTGGGTCAGGTCTTGCGGGACGGTGACGAGGGGGTAAAGCGCGCGGGCTTTGGTGAGGGTGCGGCGGCCGATGGGCCGGAGGAGTTTCCGGGGCGCGCGTTCGCCATCAAGGGTGAGAAAAAGGCCGAGGCGGTCGGAGAGGGCGGAGGGGAGGCCCTCGCCATCCTCGGCAGCCTCATCCAGGGCGATCAGGGCGTGTTGGCCTTTGTCGAGCGCCTGGGCAAGCCGGGCGGTGAGGGAGGCGGGGGCGGACTCGGCCATTGGGAGGATGAGGAGGGACGGATCGGAGAGAAGACCGGCGCGGTGGACAGGGCGGCCTTGGGCGAGGGTGGCGACGGGGTCGGGGCCTCCGAGGAGGGCGAGGTCGTCGATGTTGGCGGAGAGCCGACGCTGGGGGCGGTCGAAGGGGGTTTGCGCGAGGGCGATGGTGGCGAGGTCGCGGACCGGACCGGCGCGGGACCTAAGCCAGAGGCCGCCGAGGCCGACGGGATCGACGGCGAGGACGCGCAAGCTTCGCTCAAGGCGCGCCCAGGTCATCAGGCTAGCGTTTCGGATACGGCGCGGGCGACGCGGTCGGTCGCTCCGGCTTCGTCCAGGGGGTCACGGCGCAGGCGGTGGCCGAGGGACATGGCGGCGATGCGGCGGAGGTGGTCGCGGGTCACGGTGGGCGCGGCTTCGCTGGCGGCAAGGGCGCGGGCGGCGCGGAGGAGGGTAAGCTCTCCGCGCACGCCGTCGGAGCCAAGCGCGATACAGAGGGCGGCGCAGTCTTCGAGGACGGCGCGGGGGGTCTTGACCCTAGCGAGCGCTGCGCGGGCAGAGAGGATCGTGGCGCGGAGGGCGGCCTCAGCCTCGCCGTAGCTGGCGGCGAAGGCGTAGGGGTCAGCCTCATAGTCCTCACGCCGCAGGACGACTTCGACGCGGGTGGCGATGTCGCGGGGGGAGCGGACTTCGACGGAGAGGCCGAAGCGGTCGAGGAGTTGGGGGCGGAGGTCGCCTTCCTCGGGGTTTCCACTGCCCACAAGGACGAAGCGGGCGGCGTGGCGGATGGAAAGGCCGTCGCGTTCGACGACGTTCTCGCCGGATTGGGCGACGTCGAGGAGGAGATCGACGATGTGGTCTTCAAGGAGGTTAACCTCGTCGATGTAGAGGTAGCCCCGGTTGGCGCGGGCGAGGAGGCCGGGCTCAAACGCCTTGACCCCTTGGGCGATGGCGCGTTCGACGTCGAGGGCGCCGGTGACACGGTCCTCGGAGACGCCGAGGGGCAGGTCGACGACGGGAGTGGGTTTTTCCGTGATGGTGGGGTCGGTGATCGCGGCCCAAGCGGGGCAATGCGCGGGGTCGGCGCTGTTGACCGGGCAGGAGGTAACGGCGCGGATCGGGGGGAGGAGGGCTGCAAGGCCGCGGACGGCGGTGGATTTGCCGGTGCCCCGGTCGCCGAACACCAGAACGCCGCCGATCAGGGGGTCGATGGCGGTGAGGGTCATCGCCAACCGCATGTCGTCCTGGCCGACGATGGCGGTGAAGGGGAAGGGCGGTTTTGCGCCGCTGGCGGGCTGAGGTTTGGTTGCCTGGTTGCGGTGAAGCGCGGTCATGCGGCATGCCTTTCTGTAGTCCAGGCCCCGGCGAGGGGGTCGGTGCCGCTCCACTTGCCTTGGGTGCCAAGGACGTGAAAGCGGGCGTAAAATTCTTCGGCGAACCAGCCGTTGTCGCGCGCGGCCTGCACGGCGGCGGCGTGAGGGCCCATGTGGCGGGCAAACTCGGCCATGCGAGCGGCGTCGGGCCAGATCGAGAAGGTAACCTGGTGGAGAAGGGGGACCTCGCCTATGCCGATCTTGAAGAGGACGTTCGGGTCGGCGCCGATGCGGGCGGAGATGTCGGGGACGCGGCGCCAGAAGGCCGGTGCGTGCTGCGGCTTGACCGTGGCGCGGGTCAGAGCGGCGATGGGGCCGTGGTGGGCCTCTTGGCCGGTGGTGTCAGTCAGCGGGTTTACCCCGGCCCAGCTGCCGCGGGCGGAAAAGGGGGAAAGGAAGACGGTCCAGCTTTCGGCGGCGTGATTGCGCCAGCGGGTGATGACGGGGTGCGTGGCGATATGGTCGCGCGCGCGGGCTTCGTCCGGCCAGACGGCCAAGATCGCCCAGACCGACCAGTTGGGTTTGGGCGTGAAGCCTTCGCCGGTGCCCGATCCGCAAAGCTTGACGAACCGCGCATCCGACCAAAGCCGCCGCGGCCGCGCAAGCGCCATCTGAGCGATCACCCAAAGCCGGCTGGCGGGGGTCGCAAAGCGGAAGAGACTAAGCGTGGCGACAGAAATGAGTCGATCCTCCGGCCCATGACTCAGGGCGTGTGTCAGGACAGGATTACACTTAATGCCCCCACAGGGAAGCCAAAACCACCAGTTTTCCGACAGCAAAAAGCAAAGTTGTAAATCCAGGTGGACACTATACACTGACTGAATGACACAGCATCCACGGTCCGGGCAGGTCGATATGCTGCCCTCTGCACTGGAGGGCCGCGGTAGGGCCCTCGTGATTGGCGCAGGGCTTGGGGGGCTTGCCTCGGCCATGCGGCTGGGCGCCAAGGGCTGGCAGGTGACGGTCGTGGACCGGCTGGACCGGCCCGGCGGGCGGGGGTCTTCGATCACCCAAGGTGGGCATCGCTTCGACCTGGGGCCGACCATCGTGACAGTCCCGCAAGGCCTGCGCGAGTTGTGGGCGACCTGCGGGCGCGACTTTGACCGGGACGTGAACCTGGTGCCGATGGACCCGTTCTACAAGATCCTGTGGGAGGATGGTTCAAGTTTCACCGCGCGGTCGGGCGATGCGGCCATGGAGGCCGAGGTGGCGCGGCTGTCGCCGGGCGATCTGCCGGGGTTCCGCAATTTCCTGAAAGATGCCGAGGCGCGCTACTGGTTCGGGTTCGAGGATCTGGGTCGGCGGTCGATGCACAAGCTGGTGGATCTGATCAAGGTGCTGCCGAAGTTCGCGATGATGCGGGCGGACCGGTCGGTCTATGCCCATGCCGCGCGGCGGGTGAAGGATGAACGCCTGCGGTTCGCGCTGTCGTTCCATCCCCTGTTCATCGGGGGAGATCCGTTCCACGTGACCTCGATGTATGCGCTGGTCAGTCATCTGGAGCGGGCCTTTGGCGTCCACTATGCGATGGGCGGGGTGCAGGCGATTGCCGAGGCGATGAGCCGGGTCGTCAAGGACCAAGGCGGCCGCGTGGTGCAGGATGCCGAGGTTGACGAGATTCTGGTCGCCCAAGGTCGCGCCTCGGGCGTGCGGCTGGCGGACGGGCGGGTGCTGGCGGCGGATGTCGTGGTGTCGAACGCCGATCCGGGCACGACCTACACCCGCCTTCTGCGCCACCAGCAGGTGAAACGGTGGACCGCGCCGAAGCTGATGCGATCACGTTGGTCGATGGGGCTGTTCGTCTGGTATTTCGGAACCAAGGGGACGAAGGACATGTGGCCCGAGGTCGGGCATCATTCCATTGTCGTCGGCCCGCGCTACCGCGCGCATATCCGAGAGATCTTCCAGACGGGCAAGCTGTCCGAGGACATGAGCCTGTATGTCCACCGGCCTTCGGTCACCGATCCGTCGGTCGCGCCCGAAGGGGATGACACGTTCTATGTCCTGTCGCCGGTGCCGCATCTGGGTCACAAGAACCCGGTGGACTGGAAGGCGATGGAGGAAACCTACCGCCTGAAGATGCTGCAAGTGCTGGAGGATCGCCTGCTGCCGGGCCTGACGGGTCGGGTGACGGAAAGCCTGGTCTTTACGCCCGATACCTTCCGCGACCGATATCTTGCGCCGCATGGCTCGGGCTTTTCGCTGGAGCCGCGCATCCTGCAGTCGGCTTGGTTCCGTCCGCACAACGTGTCGGAGGAGTTGCCGGGGCTGTACCTGGCCGGGGCCGGGACGCATCCGGGCGCGGGCGTGCCGGGGGTGATCGGCACCGCCGAGGTGCTGGCGACGCTGGTGCCGGATGCTCCGGTCCGCGCGATGGCCCCGCTGCGGACGGCGGCCGAATGATCGGGGCGGAGGATATGGCCGCCTGCCGGGCGATGATCCGGACGGGGAGCCTGTCGTTTCATGCCGCCTCGCGGTTGCTGCCCGCGCGGGTGCGAGATCCGGCGCTGGCCTTGTATGCTTTCTGCCGGGTGGCCGACGATGATGTGGACGAAGGTTCTGACAAGGCGCGAGCGGTTTTGCGGCTGCGCGAACGGCTGGACCTGATCTATGCGGGACGACCCGAGCCGCGGGCGTCGGACCGAGCCTTCGCCGCCGTTGTGCAGGATTTCGACATGCCGCGTGCTTTGCCGGATGCGCTGCTTGAGGGTCTTGCCTGGGACGCGGTGGGGCGGCGTTATGCCAGCCTGTCGGACCTGCACGCTTACAGCGCGCGGGTTGCTGCGGCGGTGGGCGTCATGATGTGCGTGCTGATGCGAGTGCGCGACCCCGATGCTCTGGCGCGGGCCGCGGACTTGGGGCTGGCGATGCAGCTTACCAACATCGCGCGGGATGTGGGCGAGGATGCCCGGGCCGGGCGGTTGTTTCTGCCGTTGGACTGGATGGAGGAGGCGGGGATCCACGTAGAGCGCTTCCTGGCGGACCCCCGGCCCTCTGCGGCGCTATCCGGGGTCACGGCGCGGCTGTTGCGGGTGGCGGATGATCTTTACCACCGGGCGGGGGCGGGGGTGTATCGGCTGCCGCGGGACTGCCGGGTCGGTATTGCCGCGGCGCGGCACATCTATGCGGCCATCGGCACGCAGGTGGCGCGGTCGGGACATGACAGTGTCTCGACACGTGCACGAACGAGCCGGGGGCAGAAATTGACGCTGATGGGGCGGGCGGTGTTGGCTGCGGGGCTGACTCATGTCACGCCGCGACCGGCGCTGCTGCATGCGCGACCGGTGGCCGAAGTGGCTTTCCTGATCGACGCCGCCGGTCAACGGTCAGCCCGCCCACAGCGGTCGGAGACCCTGCTCGCGATCCTGGAGCAGCTGGAAGCACGCGACAGGCGCGGCGCGGCAGGCTAAGGAACCATGCGCGAGTGCTGGCGTTTCCCGGCACAACCTTCAACGGATCGGCGTCATGGATATCTGGGTGTTTCTTGTTTTCCTTCTGGCCTGTGGGCCTTCTGCCGCCACGGGCGCGATGTTTTCGCCCGGTGCCTGGTACGAGGGGCTGGCGAAACCTTCGTGGACGCCGCCGAACTGGCTGTTCCCGGTGGCGTGGACCACGCTTTACATCTGCATCGCGCTAGCCGGTGAGCGGGTGGCACGGCAGGCCGGGGTGAACCCAGCCGTGGGGATGGCGCTGGCATTGTTTGCCTTGCAGATGGGGCTGAACATCCTGTGGACGCCGGTCTTCTTCGGGCTGAGGCGGCTGCGGGGCGGGATGGTGGTGTTGGCGATGCTGTGGCTGGCCGTCGCCGCGACGCTGGTCGCTTTCTGGCGGGTGGACTGGGTGGCAGGTCTTCTGTTCGTGCCGTACCTGGCCTGGGTCAGCATCGCGGGGGCGCTGAATTACTCGGTCATGACCCTGAACCCGGACGCCGCGAAGAACCCGGATGGCGCGCGCGCCTAGGGCCAGCGCGCGCGGCGGGGGACGCGGACGGCGAGCATCGGCTTGATGATCGGCGACCGGAAGCGGGTGAGGTCCAACGCCTCGTGCATCCCCACGGTCGACTCGCCATCGATCTGCGTTTCCACCAGCGCGCGAGAGTAGAAGGGCGCTTCCAGGAGGGACAGGTGCGGGCTGGGCCTGGTGCCGGGGTCGGCGCGGGTTTCGCGGCGGACGGCCCAGGGGTTGCGGGCAAAGCGGGTTCGCGGCGGCGCGGTGGTCTCGACGACCCGGCCGTCCGGGGTGATTTGTACCGCCAGGTCAAAGTGAGTGCCGTCGCGCAATTCGGCGTCATAAAAGCACAGAGTCCGGTCCTGAAGCGGATAGCGGCCCCAGGTCCAGAAAGCAAAGTCGGCCTCAAGCGCACGGGTGCCGAAGTTCGCATCGAAATAGCCATGGCCGCGCCAGCTGTGCCCTTGGGTGAGTTGCACTTCGATATCGGCGATGGGCGCAAAGGGGCGCCAGAGATGGGCGCCGTCGGGGGTGAGCCAGACTTCGGTTCTGGTCACCGCGCGGGGGGTCAGGATGACGCGGCCGCGCACGGGTGTCACCATCGGGGGCGCACCCCATTCGTTAACCTCGATCACCAGTTCCTGCCCGGTCCAGGTGACCGAGGAGGGGCCGATCTCCAGCCGGTCGGGCGATTGTTTCAGCGCGGAACGCCCCCGGTCGGTCATGGTGAAGCGACCGTTAAGGCCCGAGGTCACGACGTTCAGGCAGCAATGGTTCTGCGGCTCACGGCGCCCGGACCAAGCGTACCAGGGGGAAAAGACCGACCCGATGAATGCGATCAGCGAGACGGCTTTTGACCCGTCGTCGGAGATACCGTCGACATACCACCAGGCGTAGCCGTCCGGCCCGACGTCGAGGCTGAAGTCAGGTCGGTCAGCGCCTGTAAGGCGGCCTGCTTGCCGGAGATGAGCGCCATCGGCACCCCTGCCCCCGGATGCACTCCGCCCCCCGCCAGATAGAGCCCCGGCAGTCTGGTTCGCGCCACCGGACGCTGGAACGCCGCCAGCGTCCCCTCGGGCGAGCCGCCATAGATCGAACCCAGCGAGGCCGGGAATCGCGCCGCGAGGTCGCGTGGCCGGGTCAATGCCTCTGGTCCCGGTGGGGGCGAGAAGGTCAGACCCATCAGCGCCAAGGTCGGGAAGGTGCGGTCGTGGCATGTGCGGTCCTCGTCGGTGTGGTTCGGGCAGTTGGCCGGGGCGTTCATGATGATCTGGAAGCGCTCGAGCGCCGGGGTGGTTCCCAGTTCGCGGTCCTGGGCATTGACGTAGAGCGTCGGGCTTTGCGGCATGTGACCCTGGCCGATGGGCCTGAATTCGGCCTGCGGATCGGCGGTGAAGAAAAGATTGTGCTGGAGCAGGTCTGAAGCGCGGGGACCCTGGGGCGTGGCGGCGAAAGACCAGACCCAGGCAGACAGGCTGGGCTTGCCGGGGGGCTTCAGCGCCGACTGCGCGGCTTCGCCCAGATGGCCATCGGTCAGGGCGCGCGGATCGCCGTTGAAGACGACGATATCGGCAGGGTGGTGGTCCTGGTCGGTCTCGACCAAAGCGACGCGGCCGGACTGGCGAGTGATGCGGCGGGCGTTCGTTGCAAAGTGGAAGCGGACGCCCAGGGTCTCGGCAGAGCGGGCGAGGGCTCGCGCCAGGGCCTGAATTCCGTCCGTCACGGCCCAGACACCCTGAGATTCGGCCTGCCAGACGAGTGACAGGACGGCGGGCGTATGGGCGGGGCGACCGCCGACATAGGTGGCGTACCGACCGAAAAGCTGGCGCAGGCGCGGGTCGCGGAAGAACTGGCCCAGCCAGCGGTCCAGCGTCATTCCGGGCAGAAGGGCGGACCAGAGTTCGGGTTGGCGCAGGGTGGTGCGGGCGATGGCGGCCAGATCCGGCTTTGGGGCCTGCATGACCGGCGCTTCGAACGCCTGGTAAAGCGCGCGGGCGCGGGCGTCGAAGCGGGCAAAGCCGTCAGCCTCGCGGCCCCCGGCGAAGGCGCGGATCGCTTCGACGTTCGCTTCGCGATCGGGGAAAAGGTCCAGGGGGCCAGAGCCGGGCCACCAGTGGCGCGCAAGGCGGGGGAGGCGGGCGATCTGCACCTCGGCCTCGGTCGTAGTGCCGGCAAGGGCGAAAAGCGCGTCCACCTCGGCCTTGAGGGTCAGGACGGTGGGTCCCATTGCGGCGGGGCCGGCTGCGGTGGGCCGGGCACGGGCCTTGCCCCCGGCACTGTCGGCCGCCTCGAGCACGGTGACGCGACATCCCCCGGCCGCCAGCCGCATCGCGGCAGAGAGACCACCCATCCCGGCGCCGATCACCACGGCGCGGGGCTGGCCTGAACTGTGGGTGGACGGCATCCGGGCGCGGGTCCTTGTCAACCTGATTTGACAGCAAAGTGTAAATTCAGATTTACACATGGAGGCTGCGATGCCAAACTGAATCATCATCCCGGACGCGAAGGAGTTTCCCAGGTGCCGTTCGCAGACCGCATAGAGCAAGCCCTGACGGCAGCTCTTATCCCCTTGAACCGCAAGGATGCTCCGCCCAAGCTGTCCGCCGCCATTCCTTACGCGGTCTTTCCCGGTGGCGCGCGTATCCGCCCGACGATCCTTCTCGCGGTGGCCGCGGCCTGTGGCGATGACCGGCCCGAACTGTCCACCGCCGCTGCCGTGGCTCTGGAGATGATGCATTGCGCAAGCCTCGTGCATGATGACCTGCCTGCCTTCGATGATGCGGACCTGCGCCGGGGCAAGCCAACGCTCCATCGTGCATTCAGCGAGCCTCTGGCGGTTCTGTCGGGCGACAGCCTTATCATCCTGTCCTTCGAGGTCCTTGCCAAAGCCGGTGTTTCCGCCCCGGATCGCGCGCTTTCGCTGACGGCGACGCTGGCTCGGCATGCGGGAGCTCCCTTCGGAATCTGCGCGGGGCAAGCCTGGGAGAGCGAATCCAAGGTCGATCTGCTGGCATATCACCGGGCAAAGACCGCGGCGCTGTTTGTGGCTGCGACCCAGATGGGCGCAGTGGCTGCGGGGCAGGAGGCCGAGCCGTGGGCCGATCTTGGCGACCGGATCGGTGCTGCCTTTCAGGTGGCCGACGACCTGAAGGATGCGCTTCTGACGTCGGAGGAAATCGGCAAGCCGGCGGGGCAGGACGCGGCGCATCTGCGGCCAAACGCGGTGCAAAGCATGGGTGTCGAGGGCGCGATTGCCCATATGAAAGACATTCTGGGTGGGGCGATCGCCTCGATCCCGTCTTGTCCGGGTGAGGCGATGCTGGCCAATCTCGTCACGGCCTATGCGCGCAAGATGACCGTCGTTCCCGCGGCTGCCGCCAGATGAACGCCGAACCGCGCCCGCCGCCCGCGCGGCCCGAGGCGCTGGGAGTCCTCACCCGACTGGCTTTGTCGCCACGCTTTCACAAGCTGGCCGCGAAGGTTCCCGGCCTGCGCTGGAAAGCCCGGCGGGAGGGGGAGGAACTGTTCAGCATCCTGTCGGGTTTCGTGCAGTCCCAGGCGCTGGTCGCTCTGGTCGAGGCGCGGGTGCTGCATTTCCTGGCCTCGGGTCCGATGGGGACAGATGACCTTTCCAGAAGCTGTGCCATCCAGCCCGCGCCGCTGGCCGTCCTCTTGAAAGCGGCAGCAGCGCTAAGACTTCTGCGACAGGATCGCAGGGGCCTTTGGCACCTTGCGCCGCGCGGTGCGGCCTTTCTCGCGGTGCCAGGACTGGAGCCGATGGTGCGGCACCATCACGTGCTTTACGGCGACCTTGCTGATCCACTGGCCTTCTTTCGCGGACAGACGGAGACCCAACTGGCGGGATTCTGGCCCTATGTCTTCGGGCCGCTGGCGCAAGAGGATGCAGGTCTTGCGGCGCGCTACAGCCGACTGATGGCGGAAAGCCAGGTGCTGGTGGCCGAAGACACGATGCGTCTGGTCAGCCTGACACAATGCCGGCACCTGCTGGATGTGGGTGGCGGGACCGGGGCCTTTCTGGCCGAGGTCGGCAAGGTGCATCCGCATCTGACCCTGTCGCTTTTTGACATGCCTGCCGTTCTGGCGGCAGTGCCCTCTCACCTTCGCGATCGGTTACGGCTTTGCCCGGGCGATTTCCGGACCGATGCACTGCCGGGTGGGGCCGGTACCATAAGCCTGATCCGCGTGCTGTATGATCACGCGGACGACAGCGTTGGAACTCTTATCGCGAAGGTTTTCAACGCGTTGCCTCTCGGCGGGAAGATCCTCATCTCCGAACCGATGTCCGGCGGCGACCGGCCAGATCCGACAACCGACGTCTATTTCGCCATCTACACCTTAGCGATGCGGACCGGACGGACACGGTCTGCGGTGGAAATAGGCGGTCTGCTCAACGCAGCCGGGTTCGCGGATGTGCGGTTGCACCCCGGCGATCGGCCCTATGTCACGTCGGCTGTGACAGCAGTCAAACGATGAATAACCGCGACTTTCGCACATGGTTCCAACATATGCTGAAAAAGTGTCCAATTAGTTTGACATCCTAAACTGTCAGTCTAGACTTACACATAGTGCGGAGCTCGCACCGATTCAGGAAGGCTGCAACTAAGTGGATACCAATGCCGTCATCCTCTCTGGACCCCAATCGCTTTCAGTGGGGGCGGTCGGACTGAAGCCGCCAGTGCTGGGCGACGTTGTCGTCCAGGTGCGGCACTCGGGTATTTCCACCGGCACAGAAAAGCTGTTCTGGCTGGGCACCATGCCAACCTTCCCGGGAATGGGCTATCCGCTGGTGCCCGGCTACGAAAGCTTTGGTGAAGTGGTGGAGACCTGTGGCGAGACGGGGTTGACCGTCGGCGATCATGTCTTTGTGCCGGGCGCGAACTGCTTTCAGGATGGGGTGCGCGGCTTGTTCGGCGGGGCGTCGGCCCTGCTTGTCACGCCAGCGGCGCGGGTGGCAAAGCTGGATGCCGACTACGGGGAGCGGGGCGCGCTGTTGGCGCTGGCCGCGACCGCTTACCATGCGCTGGCCGGTGGGCCGCTGCCGGATCTGATCGTCGGACATGGCACACTTGGCCGCCTGTTGGCCCGAATCGCGGTGTCGCTGGGGGGAGAACCCACCGTCTGGGAGATTGACCCCGCGCGTCGCTCTGGTGCCCAGGGGTATGAGGTCATCGCCCCCGAAAACGATTCGCGCTGCGGCTATCGTGTCATCCTGGACGCTTCAGGCGCATCCGCACTGCTGGACACGTTGGTCCCCAAGCTGGCGAAGGGCGGCGAAATCGTGCTTTGCGGCTTTTACACCGCACCCATCAGCTTCGCCTTTCCGCCGGCCTTCATGAAAGAGCTGCGGCTGCGCATCGCTTCGGAATGGCAGCCTACTGACCTGGAGGCGACGCGTCGTTTGATCGACGAAGGTCGCCTGTCTCTGGATGGGTTGGTCACGCATCGCAGCCCCGCTGCCAATGCGGGCACCGCCTATGAGCGCGCCTTCACTGACTCGACCTGCCTGAAAATGATCCTCGACTGGAGTGCCGCTGCATGACGCTTGATATCCCGAACCTGAAGGATTTCGACGCCCGCCTGCGCGCCGAAGCACAGGAAGAGCCCTCGCTGGAAGTGCCACAAGACCCGCCCTCGAAAAAGACGCAGATCATCGCGATCTACGGCAAGGGCGGGATCGGCAAGTCGTTCACGCTGGCCAACCTTAGCCACATGATGGCCGAGATGGGCAAGCGCGTACTGCTCATCGGCTGCGATCCGAAATCGGACACGACGTCGCTGCTGTTCGGCGGCAAGGCCTGCCCGACAATCATCGAGACCTCGACCCGCAAGAAGCTGGCGGGTGAGGAAGTGAAGATCGGCGACGTCTGCTTCAAGCGGGGCGGCGTCTTCGCGATGGAGCTGGGTGGTCCGGAGGTTGGTCGCGGTTGCGGCGGGCGCGGGATCATCCACGGGTTTGAGCTTCTGGAGAAGCTGGGGTTCCACGACTGGGACTTCGACTATGTGCTTCTGGACTTCCTGGGTGACGTGGTCTGCGGTGGCTTCGGTCTGCCGATTGCCCGCGACATGGCGCAGAAGGTGATCGTGGTCGGTTCGAACGACCTGCAGTCCTTGTATGTCGCCAACAACGTCTGCTCGGCGGTGGAATACTTCCGCAAGCTGGGCGGCAATGTCGGCGTCGCGGGGCTGGTGATCAACAAGGATGACGGCACGGGCGAGGCTGCGGCCTTTGCCAAGGCGGTGAACATTCCGGTGCTGGCAAGCATCCCGGCGGATGACGACCTGCGGCGGAAGTCGGCGAATTATCAGATCGTCGGGACCAATGCGACGCAATGGGGTGCCCTGTTCGCGGTGCTGGCTGATGCGGTCGCCGAGGCGCCTCCGCTGCGGCCGAAGCCGCTGACCCAAGACGGCCTGCTGGGCCTGTTCGATGCGGAAACCACCGGCTCGAACTTCGTTCTGGACCCTGCCACCGACGCCGACATGCGCGGCTCTTTTGCCGCCGTGAAACCCAGCCTGGAAGTGGTCTACGACAATGTTTGACCTGGAAGCACTCGCCATAATCGAACAGGCGCTGAAGGCGCTGGCCGGGGGCGCCAAGTGAACGACCTGACCGCCACCCCTTCGGTCGACGGACTGGGCTGCCACGCTGGTGCGGGACAGATGGCGGAGGCTGCGCGGGCCGCGGGCAATTCGGAAATCCTGGACCGTTACGCGGCGGACTATCCGCAGGGGCCGCATGACAAGCCGCAGTCGATGTGCCCCGCCTTCGGGTCGCTGCGGGTGGGCCTGCGGATGCGGCGGGTCGCGACGGTGCTGTCAGGGTCGGCTTGCTGCGTCTACGGGCTGACCTTCGTGTCGCATTTCTACGGTGCCCGCCGGTCAGTTGGTTATGTGCCCTTCAACTCGGAGTCGCTGGTGACCGGCAAGCTCTTCGAGGACATCCGCGATGCGGTGCACGAGCTGGCCGACCCCGATCGCTATGACGCGGTGGTGGTGACGAACCTGTGCGTGCCGACCGCGTCCGGTGTGCCGCTGCGGCTTCTCCCCAACGAAATCAATGGCGTGCGGATCATCGGCATCGACGTGCCGGGGTTCGGGGTGCCGACCCATGCCGAGGCGAAGGATGTGCTGGCCGGTGCCATGCTGGCCTATGCGCGGGCTGAAATTCAGGCGGGGCCGGTTGCTGCTCCCGCTCAGGGACGGTCCGACCGTCCGACCGTGACCTTGCTGGGCGAGATGTTCCCCGCCGACCCGATGATGATCGGCGCGATGCTGGCCCCGATGGGTCTGGCCGCTGGCCCGGTTGTACCGTGCCGCGAATGGCGTGAGTTATATGCGGCGCTGGACTCGGGCGTCGTGGCGGCGATCCATCCCTTCTACACTGCCTCGATCCGTGAGTTCCAGGCGGCCGGTCGGACTGTCGTCGGATCGGCCCCCGTGGGGCATGACGGGACGATGGACTGGCTGGCGGCGATTGGGGCGGCTTACAACGTCGCGCCCGATCTGATTGCAGCGGCGCAGAATGCCTTTGGTCCCGCGATCAAGGGCGCGCTGGCGGCCAACCCGATCAAGGGGCGGATCACGCTGTCGGGCTATGAAGGCTCCGAGCTGCTGGTCGCCCGCCTGCTGATCGAAAGCGGTGCGGATGTGCCTTACGTCGGCACCGCTTGCCCGAAGAATGAATGGTCGGCTGCCGACCGCGCCTGGCTGGAGGCCAAGGGCTGCGTGGTGAAATACCGTGCGAGTCTGGAGGATGATCTTGCCGCGATGGAGGCGTTCAAGCCGGACCTGGCCGTCGGGACGACTCCGGTCGTGCAGAAGGCCAAGGAGCGGGGGGTTCCGTCCCTGTATTTCACCAACCTGATCTCGGCGCGGCCCCTGATGGGACCGGCGGGCGCGGGCTCGCTGGCGCAGGTCGTCAATGCGGCGATGGGCAACAAGACCCGGATGGAGGGCATGAAAGCCTTCTTCGAAGGGGTCGGAACCGGCGACACGTCGGGCATCTGGGAAGGTGCTCCGAACCTGCGGCCGGACTTCCGGGCGATCCATCAGAAGAAACTCGACAAGGCCGCGAAAGCCGCCAAAGCCGAGGAAATGATCTGATGCTGGTGCAGGATCATGACCGGGCGGGCGGCTACTGGGGGGCGATCTATGCCTTCTGCGCCGTGAAGGGCTTGCAGGTCGTCATCGACGGACCCGTGGGCTGCGAGAACCTGCCGGTGACATCCGTCCTGCACTATACCGACGCGCTGCCGCCGCATGAGTTGCCGATTGTGGTCACGGGCCTTGGCGAAGGCGAGATGACCTCGGGCACCGAGGCTTCGATGGCGCGGGCCTGGAAGACTTTGGACCCGGCACTGCCCGCCGTGGTGGTCACTGGGTCGATTGCCGAAATGATTGGCGGCGGGGTGACTCCGGCTGGCACCAACATCCAGCGCTTCCTGCCAAGGACGATCGACGAGGACCAGTGGCAATGCGCTGACCGGGCGATGACCTGGATTTTCACCGAATTCGGGATGACCAAGGGCCGGATGCCTCCGGAAACCGCCCGCGATCCGGGACAGAAGCCCCGCGTCAACATCCTGGGACCGATGTACGGCACCTTCAACATGGCGTCGGACCTGCACGAGATCCGCCGTCTGGTCGAAGGCATCGGGGCCGAGATCAACATGGTGATGCCGCTTGGCGCCCATATTGCCGAGATGCGGAACCTGGTGAACGCCGACGCCAACGTGGTGATGTACCGCGAGTTTGGCCGGGGCCTGGCGGAATGTCTGGGCAAACCCTACTTGCAAGCGCCGATGGGGCTGGAGTCGACAACCCTGTTCCTGCGCACGCTGGGCGAGATGCTGGGGCTGGACCCCGAGCCGTTCATCGAGCGCGAAAAGCATTCGACGCTGAAGCCGCTGTGGGACCTCTGGCGGTCTGTCACGCAGGACTTCTTTGCGACGGCCAGCTTCGCCATCGTCGCGAACGAGACCTATACGCGTGGCATCCGGAAGTATCTGGAAGACGACCTGGGCCTGCCTTGCGCCTTTGCGGTGCCGCGGCTGGCGGGGCAGAAGACCAACAACGAGGGCGTGCGTGCGCTGATGAAGCAGCACCGACCGCTGATCGTGATGGGGTCGATCAACGAAAAGATGTACCTGGCGGAACTGAAGGGCGGGCATGGCCCCGCGCCAAGTTTCATCCCCGCCAGCTTCCCCGGCGCTGCGATCCGTCGCGCCACGGGGACGCCGTTCATGGGCTACGCGGGGGCGGTCTATCTGTTGCAGGAAGTGTGCAACGGGCTCTTCGACGCCCTGTTCCACATCCTGCCGCTGGGCAGCGAGATGGACAGTGCCTCGGCCACGCCGACGACGCTGCGCCGCGACATGCCCTGGGACACCGACGCCCAACTGGCGCTGGACCGAATCCTGCAGCAGCACCCGGTGCTGACCCGCATTTCCGCGGCGCGTTCGTTGCGCGACGCGGCTGAAAAGACCGCTCTCGACCATGGGGCCGAGCGGGTCATCCTGGAATTCGTCGAACCCCTGGCAGGCGGAAGCCTGGCAGCGGTCGAGAGGGGAGAGAGAGCATGAGTGACCAGAGCTACATCAGCCACGTCCATCTCAAGTCGCCGCCAAAGCGCACGCCGAAGGCCGAGTATGCCACCTACTTCGGGCTGATCCTGATGCTGGCCCTGCCGGTGCAGTGCCTGGTCTGGCTCGGCTCGGCTCTCCGCCACATGCACATTCCGGCGCAAGGTCCCCTGGCGCGCGCGTTGCGCGACGCCGAGGAGATCACGCCCTCGATCTTCCGCCCCTGAAAAGGGTCGGTGCCTATGACCTGACGCGGTGCGCCCGCCCGTCCGGTGAAGCCTTCGGGAGGGGCGAGGGGAAACCCTCGGCCCTGCCGGACCAGACGGTGCAGCAGTCGGCTGCCCCGTGAACCCAGCCGCAGGGTATGCGGCGTCAGTCAACCCCTTCGGAGGATAACATGGCTGATAAATCTGACCTGAGTTTCACAGGTCTCACCGACGAGCAGGCGCAAGAATTGCACTCCGTCTACATGAGCGGGCTTTGGCTCTTCACGGCGATTGCCGTGGTCGCTCATCTGGCGGTGTACATCTGGCGTCCGTGGTTCTGAGGAGGAACAAGAAATGTCCAAGTTCTACAAAATCTGGCTGATCTTCGATCCTCGTCGCGTCTTCGTGGCACAGGGCGTGTTCCTGTTCCTCCTGGCGGCAATGATCCACCTCGTGCTGCTCAGCACGCCGGCCTACAACTGGTTCGACATCG
>JANOCQ010000110.1:0-1614 GCA_031412255.1 Paracoccaceae bacterium
AGCCGACATGGAACGCACCCAAATCTTAGACCTGATGAGCAGCCTCAAGCTCTATGGGATGCGCAGCGCTTATGACGAGGTCATGGCCGCAGGCATCAAACGCCAGCACGAGCCGCCAAGGATCGTCGGTGACCTGCTGCACTCGGAGATCGCCAGAAGCAGGCCAGATCGATCCGCTACCAGATGACAGTCGCCAAGCTGCCACTGGCCAAGGACAAAGAAGAGTTCGACTTCACCGGCACGCCGATCAACGAGAGGCCGGTTCGGGAACTGGCAAGTGGCAGCTTCGTCGCCGACCAGCGCAACGTGGTCCTCATCGGCGGCACCGGAACCGGCAAGACCCATCTCGCCATCGCCATCGCGCGCGCGCTCATCCGCAGCGGCACCCGCGGCCGCTTCTACAACGTCGTCGATCTGGTGACCGACTGGAGACCGAGACCCGCGGCGGCAAACAAGGGCGGCTGGCCCATTACATGACCCGCCTCGACTTCGTCATCCTCGATGAACTGGGCTATCTGCACTTCGCGCAGTCCGGTGGCCAATTGCTGTTCCACCTCATCAGCCGTCTCTACGAACGCACCTCGATCATCGTCACCACCAACCTCGCCTTCGGCGAATGGCCCACCGTCTTCGGCGACGCCAAGATGACCACGGCGCTCCTCGACCGCCTGACCCATCACTGCGAGATCGTTGAGACCGAGAATGAGTCATGGCGCTTCAAAAACCGCCCCTCACCACCGATCAGGGCCTGACCCGCCTCCAGTCTGCGATCAGTTCCGTCGGCTCAGGTCCTGATCTCGATGCGGCACAAGGGGGGGGCAGTTTCGGACACCGATACGGGGGCAGTTTTGCGAGCCGATTGAAAACACGACCGCTCAGCTCAACTCCGGGATCTGACCTGCATCGTCCGCCGCGCCGCGCCCGATGCTGTCACCTATCAGTCTGATGGGGGAGGGAAGGAGCGACACCAGGCTTTTTGCCTCTGGCGACAGAGTGGTCGAGGGTGTGGCCGCGAAATCGTAGTAAGATCTTGCCGGCGGAAGTTCCTCTCTGGCGTAGATCTTCAGACGTTCCTTGTTCATCACGCCCCGGGAAAAGCCGTCCGTGATGGCGTGACGCGCGGCAATCGTAAACCGCCAACACTCCCCGTGGTCTGCAGCTACAATTCTGACAAGTGACCCGGGATCGCGTGGGTCCACACGATCAAAGATCAGCGGAACCGCCACACCCCGAAAAGCCCGCAAGCTTGGGTCCACCACGGGAAGCGTGTGGAACCTAAAATGCGGCTCTGGCGATATTAGTGCAGTGATCGCGCCGTCTGTGATGTCAAAGCGGGTGCGCAGCGCATCGTGCCGCAGTACCAGTGACCGTGATGCTGCACGAAGCTTTTCAACGTCGAGCGAGCCCGGAACGAGGTGGCCCACTGCAATCAATGTAGCTGCCTGCCCCGGCCATCTCGGCCTTGACATAGCGGAGCTGGTTCGCGCACGGGTCATAGCGGATGGCCTTTCCGCGACTTTCGGCCGTGGATGCAGGGGCGTATCCCCTTGTCTTTCAACGCGTCTCTGAACCAGTCCGCATCGTATCCCCGGTCTGCGATCATCCATTCGGCAG
>JANOCQ010000111.1:0-4939 GCA_031412255.1 Paracoccaceae bacterium
CCCTGTCGCAGCGCGGAATAACCCAGGATAGAACCCAAAAGCAGAAAGCGCTGGATCGATTTCAGTTCTTCCATATCAAAGCCGGTCACGAACAGCATCATCACGATCAGGCCGCCGAAAGTCAGCAACGACAGGAACTTCAGTCCGAAGCCCGCGCTGCCAGGGATGACTCCCAGCAAGGACCCGGTGACGGTGTCGCCGAACAAACCGCCCAGCCCGAATGTATGGGTCCAGGCATCCCCCGGCACCAGCGTCGCGCAGTGAACCGCCGCGAAGGCCACGGCGATCACCGCAAAGACCACCCGGCCTACGGCACGGTCACCGCCACGGTGCGCCATGAACCGCACCCCCCAGGCCAGGAAGATCAACGGGATCGTCCAGGACCCCTTGCCGATCAGGATGACCAGCGTCGATGCCACGGCCGCGCCGAATCGCCCAAAGATGTTCTGCGCCGGTTCTTCCGTGGCGACCATCCAGCCCGGGTCCTCGGGCGAATAGCTCCACAGCATCAGCGTGAACCCCAGCGTCACCAGGACCAGAACCAGCCCCAGAAGCTCGCGCCCCCGGCGTTCCAGCATTGCCTGCGTGCCCTGGTCCAGAAGCGGATCGCGCTGCCGTGCCTGATAGGAAGCCATTCGTCCCTCACTTACCCGTAGATACAGTCGCGAAGCAAAGTCAGCCCGCGCTGCGTTTCTTCTTGGCTGGCGACCAGTGCCACCCGGATATATCCCTTGCCGGGGTTCTGCCCCCCGGCGTCGCGCGACAGGTAGCTGCCGGGCAGAACCCGCACCCCCGTCTCGCGCCATAATCTCAAAGCGGCCTCTTCGCCGTCTTCCACGGGCAGCCACAGAAAGAATCCGCCTCCCGGTGCCTGATAGCCTTGGAGGCCAGCGAAGATCCGGTCGGCGTCGCGGAACTTCTGCTGGTACTGCGCCCGCGATACCTCGACATGCGCCTCATCCCGCCAGCAGGCCTCGGCCACGCGCTGCAACGGCAGGGGCAGGGGTGCACCCGCAAACGCACGCAACTGACGAATGTGCAGCATCGATTCCGGCCCGGCCGCGACAAACCCCGACCGCAGGCCCGGCAGGTTCGACCGCTTGGACAGCGAATGGAACACCACCGCGCGCTCTGGATCCGCACCTTGGCTGTCGGCAACTTGCAGCAGACCGGGCGGAGCCGTCTGGCGCCAGATTTCCGAATAGCACTCGTCGGCCAGCACCTTGAAATCGTGCTTCTCGGCCAGCACCAGCAGGTCCGCCAGATACTCCTTCGACGCGACCGCCCCTTGCGGGTTGGCGGGCGAGCAGATGTAGGCCAGCGCCACCCGGTCCAGCACCTCTTTCGGCAGGCTGCCATAATCGGGCAGAAAGCCCGTTGCGGCCGTCGCTGGCACATAGACCGGCTCGGCCCCGACGGTCAGCGCAGCTACGGCATAGACCTGGTAGAACGGGTTCGGCATCAGGACGACGGGCTTCTGGCCGTTCTTCGTCTCGGGACACAGCGCGATACAGGCGTTGAACAGCCCCTCGCGCGTGCCGTTCAGGACCATCAGTTGGTCTTCGGCCAGTGTCACCCCATAGCGCTGGGCGATCCAGCCAGAGATGGCCGCCAGCAGTTCAGGCGTCCCATCGTTCGGCGGATAAACCGCGAAGCCCGACAGGTTCGCGGCGAGAATCGGTCCCACGAAGTCCGGCATCGCGTGACGCGGTTCCCCGATGGTCATGGCGATGGGCGCGCCACCCGGAGAATGTGCGTCAAGAAGCTTCCGCAGACGCGGAAACGCATAGTCTGGCAGGTTCGAAAACCGCTCAGGAAACGCCATTACTGCCTCGATCGCAGGGTCTATCCGCCCCGTTTGATCGAACGATAGCCAGTCCCGCGCGAGAGGTCCACAAAAAACCCAGCTTGGTGAGAGGCTTGGAGCGAGCCCTGTGGCTTTTCCGTTAGGGTATGGAAGGTGGGCTTTTGGCCCACCTTGCAGGGCTTAAGGTTTGGATCCGACGTTTTCCGCAAATGCCTTGTCAAAGGCCGCCTTCTTTGCCTGGTCGGCCTCGGTCTGGTGCTGCGCCACCCAATCCCCGTATGGCATCCCGTAGACCACTTCGCGCGCCTGATCCTTCGTCATCTCGACTCCGCGCTCCGCGGCTGCTTCCTGATACCAGCGCGAAAGGCAGTTCCGGCAGAAGCCGCCAAGGTTCATCAGGTCGATGTTCTGCACGTCCGGCCGCTTTACCATCAGGTGATGCACCAGGGCGCGAAACGCTGCGGCTTCCAGTTCTGTCCGGGTCACGTCGTCCATCCTACAGTCCCTCCATCACTTCGGTCAGGATCACCGCCAACCGTCCCGCCCAGTGTGCCTGCTCGGCGGGCGAGGTGATCAGGTCGTTCCTCACCTCAATAAGTGTGTTGTGCCGTCCCAGACGCAAGGCATGCCGGTCGATCGCATCGCCGGGAAGGTGCCCGGAGTAAGGCTCGTTGTCACCGATGCAAAGGTCGGTTTCGGCGGTCAGCCGCGCAATCAGGGGTTTCGAGAAGCGCTCGTCAAGGTGGCTGTAGAGCACACCTACATGCCAAGGCCGCAGGCTGCGCCCGCGAAGGCAGGGGGTGAACGAATGCACCGCCACGATCACCCGGTCCGGCCGCATGGCCGCCAGCCGGGCATAGGCGGCGTGATACGGGCGATACAACCGGTCCAGCCGCTCCTCCAAGCCGTCTGATGTAATGTGCCGGTTCGCCGGGATGATTGTCCCGTCGTAAAGCTTCATCACCAGGGTCGGATCGTCCTCGCCCCGGTTCGGGTCGATCACCAGGCGGCTGAAGTCCGACAGCAATACCGGGCTGTCCAGAAGCCGCCCCAACTCGGATGCGACGCCCGCCGCGCCGACATCCCAGGCGATGTGGCGCGCCATGTCCTCGACCGGGATGCCAAGATCACCGCCACCCACCCACTCCGGTACCCGGTTCGCCGCATGGTCGCAGGTCACCAACCAGCGCCCCTTCCGGTCCTCGCCCTCGATCCTGAATGCCACGTCGAACTCCCTTCACCCGCAGCCCTTTTTACGATTGGCGCGGGCCGGACGCCAGCGATGGACGACGCAAGCGACACGAAGAGCGGCCCCGCCGAAACCGGGCGTTGCGGGACGGCCCGAGTTGCGCCATAAGGCACGCGGCCCACATGAACCGGAATTTATAGCAGGAGGATGGCAATGCGCCGTCACCGCAACGTGAAGATTGTGGCCACGCTTGGCCCGGCATCCAGCACCTACGAGATGATCCGCGCCTTGTTCGAGGCGGGGGCCGACGTGTTCCGGCTGAACATGAGCCATGGCGTCCATGAGGATATCGCCAAGCGCCACGCGATCATCCGCCAGGTCGAAAAGGACCTCGGCCGCCCGATCGGCATCCTGGCCGACCTCCAGGGCCCGAAACCGCGTGTCGGAGTCTTCGCCAACGGGTCCGAGGAACTGATCGCGGGTGCCGCCTTTCGGATGGACCTTTCGACCACCCCCGGCGACGTCCACCGCGTGAACCTGCCGCACCCCGAAATCTTCGCCGCGCTGGAACCGCAGACCTGCCTGCTGGTGAACGACGGCAAGATCCGCCTGCGGGTGAATACCTGTGGTAAGGACTTTGCCGAATGCACCGTCGAGGTCGGTGGCACCATCTCGAACCGCAAGGGCGTGAATGTCCCGGATGTGGTGCTGCCGGTTGCCGCGCTGTCGGAAAAGGACCGTGGCGACCTCGAATTCGCCTGCGAACTTGGCATCGACTGGCTCGCACTGTCCTTCGTGCAGCGCCCTGAAGACGTGATCGAAGCGCGTGGCCTGGCCAAAGGCCGCGCCGCGATCCTGTCCAAGATCGAAAAGCCCGCTGCGGTGAAAGCCTATGACGCCATTCTCCAGGTGTCCGACGGCATCATGGTCGCGCGCGGCGACCTTGGCGTCGAACTCCCCGTCACTTCGGTCCCCCCGATCCAGAAGCGCCTGGTCCGTGGTGCGCGCGCTGCGGCCAAGCCGGTGATCGTGGCGACCCAGATGCTGGAATCGATGATCGAATCGCCGGTCCCGACCCGCGCCGAAGTCAGTGACGTCGCCACCGCGATCTATGAAGGCGCAGATGCGATCATGCTTTCGGCGGAATCTGCCGCCGGCAAGTATCCGATCGAAGCCGTCCGCACGATGAACGACGTGGCGCTCAGCGTCGAGAAGGACCCGACCTACCGCTCGGTGATCGAGGCCAGCCGCCAGGTCCGCCGCGAATCGGTGGCCGACGGCATCGTCGCCGCCGCCCGCGAGATTGCCGAGGCGACGAACATCAAGGCGATCTGCTGCTTCAGCCAGACCGGCACCACCGCGTCGCTTGTGGCCCGCGAACGTCCGCATGTCCCGATCATCGCGCTGACGCCGCTCATGTCCACCGCCCGCCGGATGGCGCTGACCTGGGGCGCGCATTGCGTCATCACCCCGCCGCAGGACCGCTTCAAAGGCGCCGTTCTGGCAGCGGTCAGTGCCGCGCGGGCCGATGGTTTCGCGACCGAGGAAGATCAGATCGTGGTCACCGCCGGCGTGCCCTTCAACGTCAAGGGAACCACCAACATCCTTCGCGTGGCGCCGTGTGACGAACGGTTGATCTCGCGGGTGGACCCCGAGTAGATCCGGAACGCCAGCGCGGGCGGGGGCTCATGGATACGGATCTGGTTCTGACGGTCGGTCTTGTCCTGATGGTCCTCTCCGTCCCCTCGCTTCTGTCCGCCTGGGCTGAAAGCCGCGCGCCCCGGATGGGCGCGATCATGGCCATTGCCGCTTTGGCGTTGATCATCGCCGCGCTTTACGAAAAGCCGGGCGGCTACGCCTTCAACGAAGTGCCCGGTGTGGTGATCGGCGTTGCCGCCCAGTTCCTGGACTGACGTCCCCCCTTGCACCCTGACGGACCTCCG
>JANOCQ010000112.1:0-6637 GCA_031412255.1 Paracoccaceae bacterium
GGCCAAGGCCGTATAAACGACCAGCAGAGTTTTCCGCAGCATCATCCCTCGCAAGGCCGCATCCATGACCGCTTCGCCCGAAACCCCGTCCGCCAACCAGATGTGGGGCGGGCGTTTCGCCGCTGGGCCGGATGCCATCATTCAGGCGATAAACGCCTCCATCGGATTCGACCAGCGGCTCTACGCGCAGGATATCGCGGGCAGCCGGGCCCATGCGGCGATGCTTGCGGCGCAGGGCATCATCACTGATATGGATGCGCAAGCGATTGGGGAAGGGCTCCTCTCGATCTTGTCAGAGATCGAGGCGGGGAAATTCCCCTTCACGACGGATCTGGAAGACATCCACCTGAACATCGAGGCCCGGCTGACCGAACGCATCGGCGAGGCTGGCAAGCGCCTGCACACCGGAAGGTCGCGCAACGATCAGGTGGCGGTCGACTTCCGGCATTGGGTTCGCGACCAGTGCGACCAGGCGGTTGTCGGCCTGACCGGGCTGATGCGGGCCTTTCTGGCGCAGGCCGAGGCGGGGGCGGACTGGGTCATGCCGGGCTTCACCCACCTGCAGACCGCCCAGCCGGTGACCTGGGGCCACCACATGATGGCCTATGTGGAGATGCTGGCCCGCGACCGCAGCCGCTTTGAGGACGCGCGCCGTCGCATGAACGAATGTCCCCTGGGTGCCGCCGCCCTGGCGGGGACGTCCTTTCCCATCGACCGCCACGTGACGGCGCAGGCGCTGGGCTTCGACCGGCCCACGGCGAACAGCCTGGATAGCGTCAGCGACCGCGATTTCGCGCTGGAGTTCCTGTGCGCTTCCAGCATCTGTGCGATGCACCTGTCGCGCTTTGCCGAAGAGCTGGTGATCTGGTCCAGCGCGCAATTCCGCTTTGTGCGGCTGTCGGACCGCTGGACCACCGGATCGAGCATCATGCCGCAGAAGAAGAACCCCGATGCGGCTGAGCTGCTGCGTGCCAAGCTGGGGCGCATCCTGGGGGCCACCGTGGCGCTGTTCACGGTGATGAAGGGCCTGGCTCTGACCTATTCCAAGGACATGCAAGAGGACAAGGAACAGGTTTTCGACGCCGCCGACAGCCTGATGCTTGGGCTGGCCGCGATGACCGGGATGATCAGCGACATGACCGCCAACCGCGAAGTGCTGGCGACTTCGGCGGCCTCTGGCTTTTCGACGGCGACGGACCTGGCCGACTGGCTGGTCCGCGCCTTGAACCTGCCGTTCCGCGAGGCGCATCATGTGACTGGTACGCTGGTGGCGATGGCCGAGACCAAGGGCTGCGATTTGCCGGATCTTAGCCTCTCCGAGATGAACAGTGTCCACCCGGGCATAAACCAGGAAGTCTACTCGGTGCTTGGTGTCGACAACTCGGTCCGGAGCCGGACGTCTTACGGCGGCACGGCGCCGGATCAGGTCCGCGCCCAGATCGCGCGCTGGAAGGCGGCACTCGCGTAGTGCTAAGCTGTCGGGAAAGGAATTCCGCGATGAAATCCATGGTTCTTCTGGTTCTGGCTGCACTGGCAGGGTGCAGCAATCCTTTGGTTGCAACCAATCTGACCTTCGGTCCGGGCGGAGTGCAGGCAAACCCCACCTTGTCGGGCGATGTCGGAGGTGCCACGGTCACCATCGATCCCTGAGGAGACGACCGCGATGCACCGACTGCTTCTTCTTGCCGCCCTTACCCTTGGCGCCTGCGGTGCTGACGGGATGCCCGAAGCTCCGTCAAAAGGCTTGTCGATGACCGGAGAGGCGCAAGTCGGCGCGGTGCTGAAGTGACGCCTGTGCGGTTGGCCTTTCTGGCGCTGGCTGCTTGGGGCGCGGTGCATCCAATGTACTGGTTTGTGAAGCACATGCGCGAGACGGGTACGGGCCTTGGGGGCCTGATCGACGCCTGGTACGTCAACGCCTCGACCACCGGGCTGACCTGGGACCTGACCATCGCCGCGATTGCGCTGACGGTCTGGATCCTGGCCGAGGCGATTGGCCGCCGCGCCTGGTGGCATCTGGTCGCGATCCCGGCGACCTTCTGCATCGGGGTCAGTTGCGGGCTGCCGCTGTACCTGTTCCTGCGGTCGGGGCGGAAGGACTAGGACTCTTCCCGCAGCACGCCGGCCAGATGTGCGCCGTAACTGGACTTGCCAAAGACCTGAGCCTGCGTTTCCAGCCCGTCGCGCGAAATCCAGCCATGGCGGAAGGCAATCTCGTCGGGTGAGCCCACCTGCATCCCCTGCCGGTCCTGCAATGTGCGCACGAAGTTCCCGGCATCCAGCAGACTTCCGGGCGTTCCGGTGTCCAACCAGGCGAAGCCGCGACCCATCCGCTCGACCTGTAGCGTGCCTTCGGCGCGGTAGGCTTCCAGCAGATCGACGATCTCCAGCTCTCCCCTTGGCGAGGGACGGACCTTTGCCGCAAGCTCGGGGGCGCGACCGTCAAGGAAGTATAGGCCGGTGATGGCAAAACTGGAGGGCGGGTTCTTCGGTTTCTCGATGATCTGGGTGACGCGCCCGTCGGCATGGAAGGCGGCGACGCCATAACGCTCGGGGTCGGAGACGTGGTAGCCGAACACGGTCCCGCCCGAGGGCTGTTCATCGGCGCGGGCCAGCATCTCGGGCAGGCCGTGACCGAAGAAGATGTTGTCGCCCAGCACCATCGCCGAGGGCGCGCCGGCCAGGAAATCACGGGTCAGAAGGTAGGCCTGCGCCAGACCTTCCGGCCGTTCCTGGATGATCCAGGTGAAGCTCAGGCCCCACTGACTGCCGTCTTTCAAAAGGCGCTGGAACTGGATCTGGTCCTCGGGCGTGGTGATGATCGCGATTTCGCGGATGCTGGACAGCATCAGGACCGACAGAGGATAGTAGACCATCGGCTTGTCGTAGATCGGCAAAAGCTGCTTCGAGACCCCCAGCGTGATCGGCCAGAGCCGCGAGCCGGTGCCCCCGGCGAGGAGGATGCCTTTGCGGGTCATTCGGTAAGCTCCTTCACGATCGCTTTAAGGCCGTCCCGCCAGTCGGGGCGCGGGATGCCGTACGCGGCGGTAAATGCACTGCAATCAAGGCGGGAATTGAGCGGACGTTTGGCCGGGGTGGGGTAGGCACTGGTCGGGATGTCGTTGATCCGGCACGGGAGGTTGGCTTCGGCCATGATCGCACGGGCGAAATCGGCCCAACTGGTGTCGGGAGCGCCCGAGAAGTGGTGCGTACCACCGGGCGCCCCGTCCGCCATTGCCTGTGCGGCGGTCAGCAGCGCCTGAGCGATGTCGGCGGCGGGAGTGGGGCCACCGATCTGGTCGGCGACGACGTTGAGCGCTTCGCGGTCACGGCCGAGGCGGAGCATCGTCTTGACAAAGTTCGCGCCGTGGGCCGAGACGACCCACGAGGTGCGTAGGATCAGGTGGTTCCCGAAGGCATTGCGGATGCCCTGTTCGCCGATCAGCTTTGTCCGCCCATATGCGTTTTGCGGGACAGTGAGATGGTCGGGTGTGAAGGGCTTGTCGCCCTGTCCGTCAAAGACGTAATCGGTGGAAATGTGCAGGAACGGGATGTCCTGCTCGGCTGCGGTGAGGGCCATGAATTCGGGAGTATTGCCGTTCACCTGAAACGCGTTGAGTTCGTCGCTTTCCGCAGCGTCTACGGCAGTAAAGGCAGCGGCGTTGATGACAGCGTCCGCGTCAGATTGCTTGATGGCGTCGACACACTGGAAGGGGTTTCCGAGATCAGCTTCGTCACGGCCCAAATAGGTCGCGTCGGGGGCAAGGAGTTGCAGTTCGCGGGCGACCTGGCCGGTCTTGCCGAAGACAAGGAGTTTCATGCCTTGCCCAGCCTTTCGCCGACGCCCTGCCGGTCCAGCAAAGGCCGCCACCACGCCTCGTTGTCGAGATACCAGCGGACGGTGCGTCTTAGGCCCTCTTCCACGGTGACGGAGGGACGCCAGCCGAGCTCGTCGCGGATGCGGGTCGGGTCGATGGCGTAGCGGGCGTCGTGGCCGGGGCGGTCGGTGACGAAGGTGATCTGGTCGGAGTAGGGGGTGGCTTTGGGGGCCATCTCGTCGAGAAGCGCGCAGATGGTGCGGACGAGGTCGATGTTGCGGCGTTCGTTTTCGCCGCCGATGTTGTAGCTGCGGTTGAGTTGGCCCTTTTCGAGGACGAGGAGAAGGGCGTCGGCGTGGTCTTCGACGTAAAGCCAGTCACGCACGTTTTCGCCGGTGCCGTAGACCGGGATGGGCTTGCCGTGCAGCGCGTTCAGGATGGTGACCGGGATCAGCTTTTCGGGGAAATGGTAGGGGCCGTAGTTGTTGGAGCAGTTGGTGAGGACGGTCGGCAGGCCGTAGGTCTCGGCCCAGGCGCGGACCAGGTGGTCGGACGCGGCTTTCGACGCCGAGTAGGGCGAGCGGGGGTCGTAAGGGGTGGTTTCGGTGAACTGGCCGGTTGGGCCGAGAGAGCCGAAGACCTCGTCGGTGGAGATGTGGTGGAAGCGGAAGGATGCCGGTTTGCCTTGGCGGACCCAGTGGGCGCGGGCGGCCTCCAGCAGGTTGAAGGTGCCGGTGATGTTGGTTTCGATGAAATCTGAAGGGCCGTCGATGGAGCGGTCGACGTGGCTTTCGGCGGCGAGGTGCATCACGGCGTCTGGGCTGTGGAGCGCGAAGATGCCGTCCAGCGCGGCGCGGTCGCGGATGTTGGCTTTCTCGAAGCTATAGAGGTTGGAGTGGACGACGGAGGCGACGTTCGCTTCGTTCGCGGCATAGGTCATGGCGTCGAGGTTGACGACCTCATGGCCGCGTTGGACGGCGAGGCGGACGACGGCGGAGCCGATGAAGCCGCAGCCGCCGGTGACGAGGAGCTTCATTCCGCGGCCCCGTAGCGGAACGGATGGCCGATGTCGGCGAGGAGCGGGGCCTTGGCGTCCTTGTCGGAGAGGGTAGGGGCGGTGGTGCCCCAGTCGATGCCGAGGGCGGGGTCATCCCAGCGGACGGCGCCGTCATGGTCGGGGGCGTAGAGGTCGGTGCATTTGTACTGCACCTCGGCGTCGTCGGTCAGCGTAACGAAGCCGTGCAGGAAGCCCTTGGGCACGAAAAGCTGACGGCCGTTGTCGGGGGTCAGCTCGACGGCGACGTGCTGGCCGTAGGTCGGAGAGCCGGTGCGGATGTCGACGGCGACATCCAGGATCGCACCTCGGGTGCAACGGACCAGCTTGTCCTGCGCGCGGGGAGGCGACTGGTAGTGCAGCCCCCGTAAAGTGCCCTTGGTGGCGGAAAACGAGTGGTTGTCCTGCACCCAGGGCAGGTCAAGGCCGGCGTCGGCCATGCGTGCGCCGTTCCATGTCTCCATGAACCAGCCACGAGCATCGCCAAAGCGGCGGGGGGTGACGATCAGCACATCGGGCAATGCCGTTGGGTCAATCTGCATGGGCAAAACTCGTCAGGACGGATGGCGCAGACTTGCGATGATACGTGTCGCATTGCAAGCCGCGATGGACGGGAAACACACTGTTTGCGGGGTTTTGCCGGTTCTGGTCTTCGGCTAACAAGGGCGGAAGACCAACGGGAAGGACGGGACCATGACCCATCTGTGGGTGCGGGCCGAGCAGCGGCCGAACGAAGAGCGCGTCGGGATCACACCCGAAGGCGCTGCGGCCCTGGTGCAAGCCGGAATTCAGGTAACAGTGGAGCGGTCCTCAGTCCGGGCCATTTCGCTGGATGGATACATAGCTGCCGGCTGCGAGATCGCCGACGAGAACCTTTGGCCGAAGGCCCCGGCGGATGCGATCATCTTCGGGCTCAAGGAACTGCCCAAGGATGGCACGCCGCTGACGCACCGGCACATCATGTTCGGGCATGCCTACAAGGGGCAACCTTCGGGGCGAGTCCTCTTGCAGCGATTCAAGGCGGGCGGCGGGACTCTTTATGATCTGGAGTATCTGGTGAGCGAGGACGGGCGTCGCGTGGCGGCGTTCGGCTATTGGGCCGGATATGCGGGGGCGGCGGTTTCGTTGAAATGCTGGGCGGCGCAACAGCGCGGCGGGATAGCGGGGCCGGTGCGGAAGGTGCCGTCAAAGGATGCCTTGTTGGCACAACTGGGTGAGGATCTCGCGGGTCTGGGGCGGCCCCGGGCAATCATCATCGGGGCGCTTGGTCGGGTGGGCACGGGGGCTGCAGACCTGTGCGAGGCGATGGGTGTGGCGGTGACGAAGTGGGACATGGCCGAGACGGCCTCGGGCGGGCCGTTCCCGCAACTTCTGCAGCATGAAATATTCCTGAACTGCATCCTCGCGCGGCCGGGATGTCCGGTGTTCGTTCCGGCTTCAGCAAAAACTGATGCACGAAAGCTGACGGTGATCGGGGATATCGCCTGTGACCCGACCTCGGATTTCTCGCCGATCAAGGTCTATGATCGGGCGACGGAGTGGGACGCCCCGGCGTTGCGGGTGCATGATGCGCCTCCGCTGGACGTGACGGCGATCGACAACCTGCCCAGCCTGATGCCGGTGGAGTCCTCGCAGGACTATGCGGCGCAGTTGTTGCCGTCGCTTCCGACGCTGACTGCGCTGGACAAGGGCGTCTGGGGGCGGGCGAAGGTGGAATTCGACAGGCACGTCGCAGGCGTGTGAGAAAATTCCTTGAGAAAGGAAT
>JANOCQ010000113.1:0-9637 GCA_031412255.1 Paracoccaceae bacterium
GGCAGTGACCATGGTCATGGCATCCCCCTGTTCTCTGAAGACTGCTTTCGGATAGCCGAAACCAGCGGGGTCTGTGCAAACGCCCCTTATCTGTCAGATGAGCTTTTGAAAGTGGTTGGGGGCGCCAATCTGGCGCCCCCAGTCCTTAGATCAACGGAAGGGCGGGGCGTACTGCAGCCCGCCCTGGGTGTAGAGCGCGTTCAGGCCGCGGGCGAGGTTGATCGAGGTGCCTTCGCCGATGTTGCGGGCGAAGATCTCGCCGTAGTTGCCGCCGGCGGCGATGGCGTTCTTGAAGGCCGCGTTGTCGAGACCGAACTTCACGCCCATGTCCCCGGAGGCACCAAGCAGGCGCTTCACTTCCTCGTCAGTGGTCGAGGCCAGCACTTCTTCGACATTGGCTTTGGTGATGCCCTTTTCTTCGGCGATCAGCAGCGCGAAGTAGGTCCAGCGGACGATGTCGCCCCAGTTGTTGTCACCATGGCGGACGACTGGGCCCAGCGGCTCTTTCGAGATGATCTCCGGAAGGATGATGTGGTTCTCGGCATCGGGCATGGTAGCACGGCTGGCCGCGAGGCCCGACGCGTCGGTGGTGTAGGCGTCGCAGGCACCTGCCAGATACTGGCGCTGTGCTTCCGAGTCGTCAGCCACGGTGACGGGCTGGTAGGTGATGTTGTTCTGCTTGAAGAAGTCGGCCAGGTTCAGCTCGGTCGTGGTGCCGGTCTGGATGCAGACGGTGGCGCCATCAAGCTCTTTGGCGGACGAGACGCCAAGGTCTTTCTTCACCATGAAGCCCTGGCCGTCGTAGTAGTTGACCGCCACGAAATCCAGCGCCAGTTCGCTGTCGCGCGACGAGGTCCAGGTCGAGTTGCGGACCAGAAGGTCGACTTCACCCGACTGCAGCGCGGTGAAGCGAGTCTCACCGGTGGTGGGCACGAACTTCACCTTGTTCGGGTCGCCCAGGACGGCCGCCGCTACGGCGCGGCACAGGTCGACGTCGAAGCCGGCCCAGTTGCCGCTTGCGTCCGGGTTGCCAAAGCCGGTGAGGCCGGTGTTCGACCCACACAGCAGCTCGCCCCGCGCCTTGATGTCGTCAAGGGTCGCCGCTCCAGCCAGACCCGCGACAAGCGTGGTGGCCGCGAGTGCGCCGAAGAATACGGATTTTTTCATTCTTACCTCTTCCTGAGTGAGTGGCCTTCCAGGGCCAGTTCTTTTTGTGCGTGACCGGGTCGCGCTACCGTGGATGCAGGGGGTCTTTCCCCCTACTGCGGGATAGTTTCGGCTAAAGCGCTTTTGTAGGTCAAGCGGGCACTGTCAGATTCGGGAAAAATGCTTGTTTCCGACCGGTTACGACGGGCGTTCCGCCTTCGGTATCCGGCTTGCACAGTTTTGGGGCAGAAGTGTTACCCACACAATGCGTAGAATCGGTCTGCATGTAGCAGCGCCGCGTGCTTTCGGGCGGCGGCTTCGGCGGCTTCTTCATCCTCGCCCCAAAGCGAAATCTGCCAGTCCTCGTCCACCCGCGATAGGGTCCAGGCATCGTCGGCCAGGAGACGCCCCTTCGCCACGGCTAGACCCAGCACCAGGGAACCCGTGATCGCAACAAAGTCGTGCAAGGCCGCAAGCTGGAATGGAGTCATCGCATGAATATTTCGCTTCAGCACTTCAAGGCTGTCTTGCGGCTGGGCCACATGCATCACACCCGTCGTCTGTCGAAGCGGGGCCCCAAGGTCCACCCTCGCCCATGCGAGCAACGGATCCCAGCTTCGGGCCTGCAGCTGAACCAGGTCGACCGGTCCCTCGGCCCGGTAGCACAGAAGGTCGCTGCCGCCATATTCCGCAAGCATGTCCGCCACGCCGGCGAACTGCGGCATCACCTTGTCGATGGCCGAGTTGGCCGTGCGGGTGAACGGCATCGTCTCGGGATTGACGGTCGTCCCCTGCGCCTGCCATTCCGCTGCCACCGCCTCGGCCAGCGCAAGCGTCGGCAGGACCAGTGGCGCCTTCAGCGGCGTGCGGACCGGCCGGGCATCAAGGTGGACCGTGAACCCACCCTCGACAGGCACGGCAGAAGCGGTGGTCCAGAAGCGGCGGGCCGTCCAGGTGCTCACCTGATCACCTCGAAGGGCTCTGCCGGCACGTCGTCTTCCTTCCAGTCCAGAAGCTTCCAGGTCCGGGCCATGTGCTCGGGCAAGGGGGCAGTGAAGGTTATCTGCTTCTTGGAGACCGGGTGTTCGATGGTCAGACTGCGCGCGTGGAGGTGAAGCTTCTTCGACAGATCGCCGCCCGCTCCGGCACCCCAACCATCGCCCAAGTTGTCCGCTTCGCCGCCGCCGTACTTGCCATCACCCAGAATTGGATGCCCGATTTCGGCCATGTGTGCGCGCAGCTGGTGGGTGCGCCCCGTGACCGGCTCCAGCGCCATCCAAGACAGGCGCGCGCCCAGGAACCACAGGGTGAAATAATCGGTCTGCGCGCGCTTGGCATCCGGATGGTCGGCCAATTTCGCGGGATGGACACACAGCATCTTCTCGCTGTCGCCGCCCCTGCCCCGCCCGCCCGGAGCCTTCTCCAGCGCGAACTTGATCGAGCCTTGGCGCGGATGCGGCACACCGGCCACGACGGCCCAGTAGATCTTGCGCGCCGCACGGTGGCGCAGGGTTTCCGACAACGCACGGGCGACGCGGTCGGTGCGCGCCAGCATCAGAAGACCGGAAGTGTCCTTGTCCAACCGGTGCACCAGCTTGGGCTTTTCCTTGTAGCCGAACTTCAGCGCCTCACTCAGCCCATCGACGTGGCGGTCCCCCTGCCCCGACCCGCCCTGCGAGGGCAAACCGGCGGGCTTGTTCAGAACGATCATGTGCTCGTCCTTCCACAGGACTGCCGCCTGGATCATCTTGGCATCGGCCGCCGAGACGCCCTCGATGCGCGCCTCGGTCCTTGCCACCTGATCAGGCAAGGGCGGCACCCGCACCATCTGCCCCGGTTTAACGTGATCCGACGCCTTGACCCGTCCGCTGTCGACCCGCACCTGGCCGGTTCGGCACAGCTTTTCGACGGCAACCTGGTTCAATTGCGGAAAGCGGCGGCGCAGCCACTTGTCCAGGCGTTGTTCGCCCTCGTCTTCGGTCACGGTCAGGTTCTGGACGGTCATGTCAGGCTCCGGGCAATGGCCACGCCAAGCGCGACAGCGATCAGGGACAGGGCGACAGTGCCCAGGACATAGGCAGCGGCCTGCAGGTGTTCGCCGGCCTCGACCAGCTTCAGCGTGTCCAGCGAAAAGGCCGAGAAGGTGGTGAAGCCGCCCAACAAGCCGGTCATCAGCAGGACCTGCCAGCTTTCGCGCGCCAGCAGGACGAACAGGACGCCAATGGCAAAGCACCCCACGACGTTGACCACAACCGTGCCCAGAGGCGCGCCGATGGCCAACACCATCAGGTAGCGCAGAACGGAACCCGCTGCGCCGCCAAGCGCGATCAGAGGAAGGGTCAGGGACATTTGCCTGCTTTGCGGCGGGATGGGCGGTTTGTCAATGTTGCGCCTTGCGTCGGGTCGGGGCCAAATTCCTTGATGAATGAATTTGGCGCCTAACCGTCCTGGCGTTTTGCCCGCAGCTTGGCGAAATACTCCAGCCGTTTTTTCAACTCGCGTTCGAAGCCGCGTTCTGGCGGAAGATACCAGACCGGGCGCTTCATGCCCTCCGGGAAGTAGTTCTGGCCCGAGAACCCGTCCTCGACATCATGGTCGTACGCGTAACCAGCGCCATAACCGATGTCCTTCATCATCCGGGTCGGTGCGTTCAGGATATGCTTCGGTGGCATCAGGCTGCCCGTTTCGCGCGCCGCGGCGCGGGCTGCTTTGTAGGCCGTGTAGACCGCATTGGACTTGGGTGCGAGGGCCAGGTAGACCACGGCTTGTGCCAGCGCCAACTCTCCCTCGGGTGAGCCGAGGCGTTCGTAGGTCTGCCAACCGTCCAAGCAGACACCCTCGGCCTGCGGGTCGGCAAGACCGATGTCCTCGACCGCCATCCTGGTAATGCGGCGGGCCAGAAAACGCGGATCCTCGCCGCCCTCCAGCATTCGGGCGAACCAGTAAAGTGCCGCGTCGGGGTCGGAACCCCGGACAGATTTGTGCAGCGCGGAGATCAGGTTGTAGTGCTCTTCCCCCGACTTGTCGTATTTCGCCGCCCGCCGCATCAGGCGCTGCGAAAGCTGGTCTCGGGTCAGGGAAGCATCGACCTTCCAGGCGGCGACCTGTTCGATCAGGTTCAACAGCGCCCGACCGTCGCCGTCGGCCATCTCCAGCATCGCCTCGCGCGCTTCTCCTTTCAGCGGCAGTGCCCGGCCCAAGTCCTGCTCGGCCCGCTGCGCAAGACGCTCCAGATCGGCAAGCGACAGACGTTCCAGCACGATGACCTGCGACCGCGACAGGAGGGCGGCGTTCAGCTCGAAACTTGGATTCTCGGTGGTGGCCCCCACCAGAAGGATTGTCCCGTCCTCCATGTGGGGCAGGAAACCGTCCTGCTGCGCCTTGTTGAAGCGGTGGATCTCGTCGACGAACAGCAGCGTGCCCTTGCCGTTCTGACGGCGGAGCTTCGCTGCCTCGAACACCTTCCGCAAGTCCGGCACACCGGTGAAGATCGCCGAAATCTGGATGAAATGCAGGTCCGTCTCATCGGCCAACAGCCGGGCAATGGTGGTCTTGCCCACTCCTGGAGGCCCCCAAAGGATAAGCGAAGACAGGGACCCCGCCGCGAGCATCGCCCCGAGGGGGCCGTCGCGCGACAGGACCTTTTCCTGTCCGATCACCTCGGACAAGGATTTCGGCCGCAGCCGGTCAGCCAGCGGGCGCGGGGCGCTGTCGGGCTGCGCGGGCATGTCGAAAAGGTCGGCCATGCGGCTCACCTTAACCGGGCGGAGCGCGGGACTAAAGCCGGAACCGCAGGCGCAAGGGCTGGCCGCCACGGATCAAATCAATCTGCCAGCGGCGCGAAAGCTCGCGCGTTGCGATCAAGGCGTCATCGGGCGTCTCTATCCCGCGACCGTTGATGGCGACGAGGATATCCCGTGCCTTCAGACCGATGTCGAACGCGATGTCAGACGTCTCCAGCACCACGACACCCTGCGCCTTCAGCGGTAGATGCAGTTCTGCGATGACCGCCGGATTGATCCGTCCCAGGACAGCCCCACGCAGGATCACGTCCTCGGTCACACGAGTCACGTCCCGGGCCGGATTTTCGGGCGCCGGTGCAAGTTCCACCACCGCTTCTGAAACAGTCCCGTCGTGAACGAAGGTCACCTCTTGCGACCCGGTACCAAGCACCGCCATGCGGTAAAGGAACTCTTGCGGAGTGTTGACGGGCGCGTCCCCCAGCGAAAGGATCACGTCGCCTTCCGACACCCCCGATGCGGCGAACGTGCTTTGCGGATGCAACTCGCTGATCATCACGCCAAGCGGACGGTCCATACCGATGGCCTCGGCAAGGGTACCATCAACCTCTTGCCCCGTGATCCCTGCCCAAGGTCGTTGGAAACGCGTCTCTCCGGCCCTTGCTTGGGCAATTACCGCCGCAACCAGGTTGGACGGCACAGCAAATCCGATCCCGTTCGAGCCGCCATCCTTGGTGAGAATCGCCGTGTTGATGCCGACCAGCCGCCCCTGCATGTCCACCAGAGCCCCACCCGAGTTGCCGGGGTTGATCGGCGCGTCGGTCTGAACGAAGTATCCCGTCCCATCGCCCACCTGCAGCGCCGACCGCGCAAGCCCGGACACTATGCCGGAACTGACAGTCTGACCCACCCCAAACGGGTTACCGATCGCAAGCACCAGGTCGCCCACCTGCAAGGCTTCGCTGTCCCCCAGGTCCAATGCCGGCAGCGGCTCGTCGGCGTCCACCTTCAGAACGGCGATGTCGCTTTGCGGATCCGCCAGAAGCACGCGTGCCGCGTACTCGCGCCGGTCGGCCAGGACCACCCGGATGTCGGTCGCGCCTGCAATGACGTGGTAGTTCGACACCACCACCCCGTCCGGTCCGGCAATCACGCCGGATCCAAGCGAGTTCTGCACCCGCGACGCGCCATTCATGTCCTGGAAGAACTGGTCGAAAAAGGGATCTCCGGCGAAAGGGTTTGACCTGTCCTGCACCTCTTGGCGCGCATAAATGTTCACAACGGCAGGAGCCGTCTCCTTCACCACCGGTGCAAAGGACAGCATCACTTCAGCACTGCTTTGTGGCACAATGACTTCAGCCGCCATCGGGTGCGGCAGGATCAGCAGGGCCAGTAAGGCGGGGCGCAACATGGAGGCGACTCCGGGCTGTGGTCCTGGCAATCTGGGCGCAGACGCACCGGCTGGCAACACCCCGCGCTGGCACATTTGCTGGGGCAATCAGATAAGCCGGTAATCGCGGGCCCGCCGGATAGCTTCTGCGGTCGTGCGGGCCGATAATCGTTCGCGCGCCGAAACGATCCGGGCCTTGAAGGCACTTTCGGAAATCCCAAGGCGCATGGCTGCATCCGAATGGCGATTCCCTCCGGCCAGGCAGCGCAAAGCCTCCAGCTGGGCCTGCGTCAGCGCCGCCGGCAATGCAAAGCGCTCATGCATCCGCAGGACGCAGGCTTGGACCAGGCGGATCTCCTTCAACTCGAACTCTCGATCTGGCCGGGAAAATCCGGCAATGCTGCGTGAGCTGCAAGGACCGCAGGCAACAGTCAAGCCGTACCGTAGTCCGAAACTTGCCGCTTCGGGCAGTATCCGATGCGGATCGGCAAAGGTCGGATCGCTCCAGCGGATCACTCCGGTGTTTGCCATGCCCCAGATTGTGGCCGGATCGCGCAGGACATAGGCATTGGCCGTGTAGTGCTCGACCCAACGGTGGTCGTAGGTCTGGTAGATCATCAGTGGCGACGTGAACCGGATGTGCAGGCCGATGAAGTATCCGGCTGGTGCCAGAATGCGCAATTCCTCCAGATCTTCGTCCGCGCTGGAGCTTACAGATACCTGCATCGATCACCTTCAAAACTACACTCACATGACTGCGCGGCGCATTGCCGCCCAGCCCTTGGTCGAGAGACCTCGGAACACCGCTGCTGCGTCTGCCTGTCAATGCAGTTTGGTGGCCATGCTGATCGTCACGCAGACCGAGTTGCTGCCGCCCGTATCCATCACCGGGCCTGAAGGGACGCAATCAAGGCCGACCCGGCGCGCAAGTCGCGGCGAGTGTTCCGGGATGATGCCCAGCAGCGTCGTTGCACCAAGGTTGCGGGCGGAAACCACCATTTCGTGGATCAGTTGCATCTGGACGCGCAGGCGGTCGGACGCGGGGACATCGTTCGACACGAACACGCGACTGGACTCCCAAATGTTGGGATCAATCGGAGCTTCGAAGTTCAGCAGGTCGCGGGGGATCGTTTCCAACAAGCCGCGCTGCGCATCACGGATCATGTAGGTGTATATCCCGCAGCGGTGCGTCGTCGGTGTCAGGCGAACCCCGGCCATGACGTCGCCATCCTTGTGCACGCAGACCCAGCGGCTGGCCGGCGTGTCATACTGATCGAACTCCATCCCGTTGGCTTCAGGCAGGTCCCACTTCGCGTTCTGGATGAACGTCCGGTGCCGCGCCCGGAACATGTTGGCGAACAGCTCCCCGTGATTGTGGAGGTTGTCGTACGACAACGTCGTGGCTTCCATTCTTCATTCTCCTTCTTCTGGTCTTTCAAAACCGTGGAAGGGACAGTTTGAATCAAAGCAGCCGATATTCCCGGGCCTTTCGGATTGCTTCCGACGCAGTCCGCGCCTCCAGCCGGATTCTTGCCGACTGGACGCGCGCCTTGAAGGCGCTTTCCGTGATGCCTAGTTTTTCCGCCGCCGCAGCATGCCTGTCCCCGTTGGCAAGGCATTGCAACGCTTCGATCTGGGCTTTCGTCAGATCGGAGGGTGGCTTTGCCTCTATGTGCAGCTGGATAGTTACTTCCTTGAGTTGCCCCATTTCCTCATCTGTAAACTCCCGGTCGGATCTGCTGATCCCGACGATGGAGCGAGAGGTGATAGGCCCATAAGAAGACACGGCGCCATAATTCAGACCGTGGCTGGCGGCCTTCTTCATGACACCAAACGGATCAGGCAGCGGGATCGCGCTCCACCGTGTGGTACCCTCGACACCGACGCCCCAGAAGACGAGCGGATCGCGCAGGTAATAGGAGTGGCTGTTGTAATGCTCGACCCAGGCAGTCGGATAAGAGCTTTTGTAGAACAACGGCGTGGCAAAACGGATATGAAGCCCGACGGTGTAGCCCATGGGGGCCAGCCGATCGAGCTGCTCAAGCAACACCGTTATCGCCTTCCGTTCGGACATTCCCGATCACTTTCTAACTCGCACTTTGATTCTACTAAAAATTGATCTTGGCCCGATCAGATACCTTTTCAAGATAGCCAATGCATGGCGGAAAGACGTTAAGAATTCAACCGTTTCAATGGAAAAGGCCCACCATGTGGCGGGCCTTCACGATTTCGCCGTAGAAAAGGTGCTTATGCCTCGGCGGCTTCGGTGCGGGCGCGGTCGGACGCACCTTTGGCCGAAGTGTCGCGGTCCACGAACTCGATGATTGCCATCGGTGCCATGTCGCCGAAACGAAAGCCGGCCTTCATGATTCGGACGTAACCACCCTGACGGTCCTTGTAGCGTGGTCCCAGGATCGCGAACAGACGCTCGGTGTGCATGTCCTGCTTCAGGGCCGAATGTGCCTGACGGCGGGCATGCAGGTCGCCGCGCTTGGCCAGCGTGATCAGCTTTTCGATGATCGGCCGCAGTTCCTTGGCCTTGGGCAGGGTCGTCTTGATCTGCTCATGCTCGATCAGGGAGCCGCACATGTTGGCGAACATCGCCTTGCGGTGTTCGTGTGTCCGATTCAGCTTACGGTAGCCGCTAGAGTGACGCATTTTCTATCTCCTAACGCGTGTTTTGCTTTGTCCGGCAGGGCCTACGTGTGGTCCCGCTCACCTTGGGCTTGCGCCAGTCGTTCCCCGCACAGGCGGGCATTGGGCGGGTGGGCAATCTGCCCACCCTGTGATTGTCAGAACTGATCCTCGAACCGCTTGGCCAAGTCCTCGATGTTCTCGGGCGGCCAGCTTTCGACGTCCATCCCAAGATGCAGACCCATGCCCGAAAGCACTTCCTTGATCTCGTTCAGCGACTTGCGGCCGAAGTTCGGGGTGCGCAGCATCTCGGCTTCGGTTTTCTGGATCAGGTCGCCGATATAGACGATGTTGTCGTTCTTCAGGCAGTTGGCCGAACGCACAGAAAGCTCCAGCTCGTCCACCTTCTTCAGCAGCAGCGGGTTGAACTCGAGGCCGCTGTCGATCTCGCCGACCTTGGCTGATTCGGGTTCTTCGAAGTTGACGAAGATCGACAGCTGGTCCTGCAGGATGCGCGCGGCATAGGCCACAGCGTCATCCGGCGTCAGCGAGCCGTCGGTTTCGATCTTCATCGTCAGCTTGTCATAGTCCAGCACCTGGCCCTCACGGGTCGGGGTGACTTCATACGACACCTTCTTGACCAGCGAATAGATCGCGTCGATCGGGATCAGGCCGATGGGCGCATCCTCCGGACGATTCTTGTCGGCAGAGACATAGCCTTTGCCGG
>JANOCQ010000114.1:0-6928 GCA_031412255.1 Paracoccaceae bacterium
TCCACAACCCCGCCTTGGCGAAGGGGTCATTGCTGTTGAACGCCTGCACAGCGGCCAGACTGTCCGCCTCAAGCACAAAGCAACTGCCGATCATCGTGGATTCATCATCGGCCAGAAGCGGGCCAGAGATCACGGTTTTCACCGGGGCCGTCGCCAGATAGGCCTTGTGCGCCTCATAGTGCGCCAGCCGCTTTTCAACAGCTCCATCATGGTCCAGGCAGTGAACGACATAGTGCATTGCTGTCTCCTCAGCCCGGAATGATGCGGCGCGCGCGCAACTCGTCGAACACGTCGGTGAAACTCGTGCGGGTGGATTGGTAGGCGTCGAACCCCAGCGTCCGGCTGTTGGTCATGTCGGTGAAGCACTCCAGCGTCCGGCCCAGATCGGCGTCGCTGTGCCACCAGGATGCCAGCGTGGTCACCGGAATATCCTGCAGGCTGTGCTTGGCCACGATCTCGGACCACACTTTTTGCGCGTCGGCCATCTGGCCTTCCAGCGGGGTCGGCTGGCCCGGATAAGGGGCGGCCTCGATGCCGAAGTAGTCGGCGATCTGCTGCCACAGCCAGGTCCAGCGGAACACGTCCCCGTTCGAGGTGTTGAAGGGCGTGTTTGCAGCTTCGGGCGTGGTGGCGGCCCACAGCAATTGCTTGGCCAGCAGACGCGCATCGGTCACGTCCGTTACGGCGTTCAACTGCTCGGGGCTGCCTGGATAGACGAAGGGCCGCCCGGTGTGCTTGCAGATGCTGGCATAGATCGCCAGCGTCACGGCCATGTTCATCGCATTGCCGATGACAAAGCCAATCATGGTATGCGGCCGGTGTACCGACCAGGTGAACCCGCGCTTTTGCGCCATCTCGAACAGCACATCTTCCTGCGCATAGTAGAAGTTCAGGCCGGGCAAACGCGGGCTGCTTTCCAGGAAGGGCGTGTAAGGCTTGACCTTCGCATAGTCGTCGAACGAGCCGAGGTAGTGCTTGAGGCCCGTCACGAGCGCCGCATGCCGGATCGGCGCATCGGCCAGCCCGTCAAACAGATTGCGGATCATCAGGGCGTTGACGCGGACATTATCTGCCTCGTTCGCCTGGCGCGACCAGGTACAGAAGAACACATGCGTAACGTCGCCGGCAGCTTTCAGTGCGGCTGCGGTTGCCGGTGCGTCATCCAGATCAGCCGCGATATGGCGATCCGAAAACTCCAGATCGGCCGCACTGCGCGACACAGTCACGACTGTCCAGCCGAGTTCCTTCAGCAGGCGCCCGGCATAACTGCCCGATAGCCCCGTGGCCCCAACGATAAGAGCGACGTTTTTCCCAGTCATATGCGTGTCTTTCTTGCTGTGGTCACAAGGTCAGGTCGTGACCAGAATTTTCAGATGCTCGCCGGTGGGGTTCAGCAGCGCCTCGAACCCCTTCGCGACCACGTCTTTTGCGTCGATGCGGGCGGTGATCACCTTTTCCACCGGGAACGTGCCAGCGGCGATCATCCGGGCGATGCGGGGCCAGATTTGCGTCGGATAGCACCAGGTCGCCTCGACAGTGATGTCTTTCAGCGCCCAAAGCATCGCGTCAATGCTGGCGGGCTTCATGTGAAGGCCGACCTGCACCACCCTGCCCTGCCGCCGGACAGCTTGCACGCAGGCATTCAGGGAAGCCTCCAGCCCTACGCATTCCAGCGCCACGTCAACGCCCACGCCCTCCTCGGTCAGATCCCCGACGATCTGTTCAAGCGTTCCGTCCCGCGGATCGACGATATGGGCATAGGGCGCGATCCCGGCGGTGATCCGCCGCCGGTTCGGGTTCGGCTCGGACACGATGATCGTGGACGCACCCGCCGCCTTCGCCGCAAGTATCGTCAGCGCCCCGATTGGACCCGCGCCGGACACCAGCACAGTCGATCCCGCGGTGATCCCGCCCCGGTCCACACCATAGAGTGCAACCGCCGCGGGCTCGATCATCGCGGCCTGCTCGTCGGTGATGCCGTCGGGCACCGGCTGGGCGTTATAGTCCTTGATGACTGCCTTCTCGGCCATCCCACCCCAGGCCCAGCTGAGACCCACACAGCCCATCGACGGCGACAAGTGATACAGGCCCCGCTTGCCATAGTAGTCGTTCCTCGGCGACAGCAGCGGCTGGATCGAGATGCGATCCCCCGCCTTCACATGGCTGACCGCATCGCCCACTGCCAGCACGCTGGCCGAAAACTCATGCCCCAGGATCTGGGGGTTGCTGGCCCCGGTGAAGACATGCGGCTCTTTCGGGGTCACGATCGGCCCCGCGATGTATTCATGCAGGTCGGTGCCGCAGATGCCGGTGACCGCAGGGGCGATCAGTACGTCATCGGGAAGAAGCCGTGCCGACGGCTCGGCAACGTCTTCTACGCGGATATCCTTGGCCCCATGGAACCGAACTGCTCTCATTCTGACGTCCTCCCTCAGACCCGTGGCAGCGACCACGTCGACTTTCATCATCTTCGCAAGACAGCAGGCAGGAACTGGACCGGGGCTATGTTCCCCAGTGGCGCTCCCGGTGTCCGATGACTGCGCTGACGATGACTCACTCCCGGGCCGACTGTTACCGATTCCGGTACAGCGGGTCCGATGAAATTTAGCCGATCAGAAGAAATTACTCCAACCGTCGCCACTTCGGCAATTTACAGTCACTGGTGGAGCGAGGAGTGAAATGCGGCATGCAAGCGGACATGGCAGAGACGGTGCGCGCGACGCCAAGTGGACAGAGAATTGGTTGGATCGGTGCGGGCAAAATGGGCGCGCCGATGATCCGCAACCTCCTCAAGGCTGGACTATCGGTCGCGGTCACAGAGCCTGACAGGCGCGTTGTTGCGGAACTCGAAGGCGCGGGTGCCGTCAGAGCCGGCACTCTGGACAGGCACAGCCAGAACGCGATTGTCTTTGCTACACTGCCCAATGACAAGGTGCTGCGCGAAGTGGTGCTTGGTGCAGCAGAGACGACCGGGCTATGCGATCACATGGCGCGTGGCTCGATCTTCGTCGAGATGAGTACGGTCTCACCAGAGTGTTCGGTCGAGGTTGCCCGGGCGCTTGCGGATCGCGGAATCGCCTACCTGCGGGCCCCGCTTTCCGGCAGCACGGCCCTTGCAGAAAAGGCCGCGCTTACTGTTCTTGCTTCGGGCGATGAACAGGCCTGGGCGACTGTCCTGCCCACGCTTCGATTGCTGTCGACACGCCAGTTCTACTTGGGTACCGGCGAAGAAGCTCGCTACATGAAGCTGGTGATCAACACCCTTGTCGGTGCCAGTTCTGCGATCCTCGCCGAGGCAGTCGCGTTGGGAGAAAGCGGCGGGCTGTCACGGGCAACGATGATGGAAGTCATCTGCGAAAGCGCCGTGGCGTCGCCGCTGTTCAAATACAAAGCCGAGGCGGTGGTCTCCGCTGACTATGCGCCCGCGTTCACTGTCGATCAGATGATCAAGGATTTCAGCTTGATCAGCGATGCAGCCCGGGCGAATGGGGTGCCTTTGCTAACCGCAGGGCTGATTCTAGAGCTTTATCGTGCTGCGGCAAACTCAGGGTTGCGTCATCAGGATTTCTTCGCTTTGGTGAAATGGCAGTCCCAAATCTCCGCATAGCGTGGTCACCTTCGTGCAACAGATCCTCGCGTCCAAAGCTCCCAGTTCCGAACTCACAGGCCACGAACTGTCGCGTATCGTTGACTTCTTGCGCAAGCTGCGCGGTCCTTTCGATACCGGCATGCCTGGGGCGGCAAAGGATGTTTTCTGGAACATAGTACTCGAGCTGGTTGATGCCCACCTGCATCGCAGGCCCATCGACAAATCCGGTTTGGTGACGCTGGCAGGGGTCCCCTACAGCACAGGAAACCGGATGATCATCAAAATGATCGCCGACGGCCTGATCCGCCAAGTGCCGCGTGGGGGCGGTCTCAAGACCCATTTCCTGGAGCCGACAGATAAACTCCTGCACAGTTTCATGGACTATGCCAACCACGTTAAGGGCCACCTCGCGAAGACATTTGGGCTGCGCAAAGGGACAGAGGCGGACGAGTACTACTTCGGTGGGAGCTATTTCGCTGCACAGATCATCTCGCCGGTACGCGGCGACGACATCGCCGCAAAGGTACCCAGTGACATTCGGTTCCTGTTGCACAACGACAATTATTTCTCGGCGATGCGGAATATGTGGTCCGATTTCCGCAACGATCTAAGCCGGAAAAGCAGCTTTCAGCTGCACCGACTTCCTGATCTGCATACCAAAGCCCACGACGCATTTGCTGCCGACACCCCAGAGCATGATGTCGTGGCGCTTAACATGCCGTGGCTTGGAGAGTTCGCCGAGAAGGGCTGCCTCGCCCCTCTGGATGAACTGCTGACCGACGCAGCCATCAACCCGCTGGATTTTCACCCGTCCGTCTGGGGCAGCGGGAACTGGAAGGGCACGCAGTATGGCATCCCACTTTACTGCACGATCGAAATCATGGCGGCCCGACGTGACCTGTTCGAAGAGCGCGCGCTGGTCCACCCGCGGACCTTCGATGAAACCATCGCTGCCGCGCGTGCGCTTCACCGGCCGGCAAACGACTTTTACGGCATTGCGTGGAACGGCCAGCGTGGGATGCCCATTGCCAACTCCTTCATGTTCTTTCTGGCCGCCTGCCAGAAGACCATCATCGACATTCCGATGCACAATCGCGAAGGCTGGACTTTTGACCAGTTCGAAAAGCTTAAGCTGCAGATCAACTCGGACGACTCTCTCGATGTGATTGAGTACATGAGGCAACTCGCCGAGGTTTCGCCCCCCGACATCGCCGAAGTGGATTGGGAACGCGGCCTGAACTACTTCATGTACGGCCAGGTTGGGCTGGCCTATTGCTGGACGATGCGGGCCGCCCGCTTCGAACACGAACTCAGCTCGCAGGTTGCTCGCCGGGTTGCCTATCTTCCCCCGCCATCCCGCAGGATGCGCCAGATCGCGGCCCCCGTCGGCGGCTTCCTAATGACAATTCCCGCGCGGGTTCCACCGGCCCGCCAGCGTCAGATTATGAACGCGCTGGCCTGGATGGTCTCACCCGAGGCGATGAAGGCGCATGTCAAGAACGGGTTCCCGGTGGCGCCGCGCTTTTCAGTTTGCGCCGACCCCGAGGCGCTGGCCTCGTCGCCCATCGTCAGTATGGTGGATCAGCTGGCCCGTAGAAACGAGCTCGTCACCTGGGCCAGACCGCCCATTCCGGAGTTCAGCCTTATTGAAAGCATTTTGGGAACCGAGATTCATGATGCGGTTTTCCACGGGAAATCTGCGCGCCAAGCTCTGCGCGACGCCGAGAATAGAATTCATAGCGGATTGCTTTCCAAGTCTGACACCTGACGAGTGTAAAGGTCGCCCCAAGTGGGGCCGACAAGGCTGCCGCACCGCACTCAACGCTTATCTTGTCATCCTGCATTTACGTCCGCTGACCATTTTGTCCAAGTGGGCGGACTGACGACTGCGCATCCGTCCTGTCCTATCGCAGTCGGATCGCCCGGCGACCCAGCGCACTGATCGACACCGCCACGAGAATGATCGCGCCCACCAGCACCTGCCGCACATAACTGTCGACCTGCAACTGGGTCAGCCCGTTGTCCATCACCCCCAGGGTGACCACCCCGGCAACCGTGGCCAGCACGTTGGGCTGCCCGTCGCGCGTCACTGTCATGCCCAGGAACACCGCCGCAATCGCTGTCAGCATCAGCCCGTCGCCTTGCACCGGATTGGCCGAGGCGACGCGCGAGGCATACATGATCCCCGCAAGCGCGGCTCCGACACCAGTGAAGGCGAAGGCTGACAGCCGCAGTTGCACGACCTTGACCCCTGCCAGCCGCGCGGCGTCGGAATTGCCGCCAATGGCATAAAGCCTGCGGCCATACGTCGTATGCTCAAGCACGACCCAAACCAGGAAAGTCACCACCGCCGCTAGCAGTGTCAGAGCGGGTAGAACCATGGGTTTCCCGCTCCCGGTCCCGATGGGCAGGCCGGAAAGGGCAAAATCGGAGAACCCCTTCGGGATGTCACGACCGAAGATGGTCTTGCCGCCGGACACCAGAAAGGCCGCACCCGAGAACATGGTCATGGTCGCCAGCGTGGCCACGAAGGGGAGAATACCGACGAGGCTGACCAGAACTCCATTGGCCAGCCCGCCCATGAGTCCGACGGCAAGCGCCGCTGCCAACGCGATCGGGACGGGCAGTCCCTGTGTGAACAAAACCGCCGCGACCACCCCGGACAGGGATGCCATCGCCCCCACCGACAGGTCAAAGTCGCCCATCACCATGACCACCGTCATCGTCACGGCCACCACGATCAGCATCGAAAGCTGCTGGCTGATGTTGAGCCAGTTGCGCAGGGTCATGAAGGTGTCGGGCAGGGCAATCCAGAAGAAGATCACGATGGCCGCCATGCCGATCAACGACCCGTAATGCCGCACGAACGATGCCATCGGTTCAGCTTTCCTTCTGGTAGCAGGCCGTCAGCAGGGCGGCCTCGGTAAGCTCGGCGGCGGGCAGGATCTGCGAAATCCGCCCGGAGGTGAGGACTGCAATCCGGTCCGATAGGCCGATCAGTTCGGGCAGGTCGGAGGATACGACGATCACCGCCGTCCCCTTCGCAGCCAGGTCTCGGATCAGCGTGTAGATGTCGAATTTCGCACCGACATCGACCCCCCGCGTCGGCTCGTCCAGCAAGAGGATCGCGGGCTCACCGGCCAGAGCGCGGGCAAACAGGACCTTCTGCTGGTTTCCGCCCGACAGCTCGGCGATGGGCTGGTCGGGTCCCGATGCCTTTAACCGCACGTCCCCTGCTAGGCGTCGCACCAGCACGGCCGTCTTGCGGCGCTGCACGAATCCCAGGCGCGACAGCCGTGCCAGATGCGGCAGGGCAACAGTCTCGGCCAGCGCACGGCG
>JANOCQ010000115.1:0-13731 GCA_031412255.1 Paracoccaceae bacterium
CCTGGTCCGGCAACCCATGTGAGCCATCTGCCGTAATCGTTGTGATGTTCACCAGATCCAGCTGGCGGAAAAGCTCGCCCGCCTCCCGGGTCAGGCGGCGGTAGCGGTCCACGGTGTAGACGCGCCGTGCCAGTTGCGACAGGATCGCGGCCTGGTAACCGGAGCCGGTACCCACCTCCAGCACCGTATCGCGCGGGTTCACCTGGAGCGCTTGCGTCATCAGCCCCACGACCGAAGGCTGGCTGATCGTCTGGCCGCAGGCGATGGGCAGCGGCATGTCCTCGTAGGCGCGGTCGGCGAAGGTGCCGCGCACAAAAAGACCGCGGTCGATCTTCTCCATCGCGGTCAGGACGCGGCTGTCGGTCACGCCGCGTGAGCGGAGGGCAAAGAGAAAGCGCATCTTGCGTTCGGCAAGTGGGTCGGAGGTCGACCGATCCTCCGGCCCTTCGGTCATGCCAGGCTCGCCTGCAGGTCGGCGAGAAGGTCATGCGCCGTCAGATCGGCGCGCATCGGTGTGATCGAGATATAGCCGTCAAGGTTCACCGCGGCGTCGCTGCCGGGCAGGGTGGGCGTGTGCTGGTGGCCCCCCTTGATCCACAGGAACTTGCGGCCCGAGGGCGAGATATGCGGCTCTACGCTGAAAGCGGTGTCGCGGCGGAACCCTTGGGCCGCGACCATCATCCCCTTGGTGGCCGGCGCGGACAGCGGCGGGAAGTTGACATTGTAGAAGGTGCGGTAGTCCCCCGTTGTCCAGATCCCCTTGTCCAGCAGCGCCCGGACCACCCCGGCACCATGCACCCGAGCTGACTCGAAGGGATCGGCGAGCTTCGCATTGTCAGGCCCGAAGAACTGCGACAGCGCAATGGCCGGCACCCCTTGCAGCGCGGCCTCCATCGCCCCGCCGATGGTCCCGGAATAAAGCACATTTTCGGCCGCGTTGTTGCCCCGGTTGACGCCCGACAGCACCAGATCTGGCTTGGCTCCGTCCAGAACGTCATAGATCGCGGCCAGCACGCAGTCGGCGGGTGACCCCTCGGCCGCAAAACGGCGCGGCCCAAGTTCCGCGATCATCATCGGGTGGGTATAGCTGATGCAGTGACCGACGCCCGATTGCTCGAAAGCGGGGGCGACGGTCCAGACCTCACCCTTCGGGCCGGCGATCTCGGTGGCGATCTCGGTCAGAACCTCCAGCCCCGGCGCGTTGATGCCGTCGTCATTGGTGATCAGGATGCGCATGTACGGGGGTTCCTTCAAGCTTGTCCCTGATTAGACGAGCCTTGTCCCCCCTTCAAGCGCGGAAGCCCCGCCCGACCAAACGGGAAGACCTTGCGCCCAGTGATGATCCGCGGTTTGATCAGTCGACGATTAGAGCTCATGCCCCTGACCCGCCGCAAGAAACACGCCAATCGGATCCAGAAAGCGCTCGCCTTTGGCGCGCGCTTTTTCTGGGACAAGCCCGGGGGGCGGCGCATCGCCCGGCTTTGCCTGCACGGGTATGCCTGGCTCAGGGTGGTCGGGCGCTTCAAGCGGGTGCCGAACCGGCCGGACCGCCTTTTCAACGACTTCCTTTATACGATCAGGGTGGGAAGCGATATTGGCTCGCCGCTGCGTCGTCGGATCACCGACAAGGTCCTTGGCAAGGCGTATATCGAATCTCTGCTCGGGCCGGGCAACACGATCCCAACAATGGCGGTTCTCGAAAGCGCCGCCGAGATCACGGCCTATCGTCCGGGCATAGCTCCAGTGGCGGTCAAGCCGACGCACAGTTCCGGCCTCAAGCTTAGGATCACCTCGGATGCGGAGTGGGTCGCCGCCGTGCCAGAGATCAGCGCCTGGCTTGACCATGACTACTTCCACTTTTCGCTGGAACCGAACTACCACGGACTGGCCAGGCGCGTGATCGTCGAACCGTGGCTGGACGAGGCGTTCACGCTGGAAGGTTCGGTCCATTGTCGCGCGGGCGTACCGAAAGTGGTTTCCCTGATCGAGCGTTACAGCAAGTCACGCCAGTCCTACACGACCGACCGGCGACCCTTGGGGGTGAGCCTGGGTTTCCCCACAACCTCGTTCAAGATAGACGACTGGGCCTTTTTCGACCCGCTGCTGGCCGCAGCTGCGCGGCTGTCTGCCGAACTCAGCTACGTTCGGGTCGATTTCTACACCGATGGCCGAAAGATCCTTTTCGGCGAGCTGACTAACCTGCCCGCAGGTGGACTGGGCATCTTCCATCCCGAGAACGGCGAGGAGATATTTTCCAAGGTCTTTTTTGCGCCGCCGCCCTGATCAGCTGTCGCGCCGGGCGATCCAGTCGTGATCAGGATCGTTCTTGAACCGCCACTTCCGGATCGGCCCGGCCATCACATTCAGGTAATACATCTCGTAGCCATAGGGCGCTCCGCAGGGATGGTGCCCTTTTGGAACCAGCGTGACGTCGTGGCTTTTGACGGCCATCGTCTCGTCCAGCGACCCGTCCTCGGTATAGACCCGCTGGATGCCGAAACCCTGGCCGGGGTTCAGCCGGTGATAATAGGTCTCTTCCAGGTAGGTCATGTTCGGAAAGTCATCCTCGTCATGTCGGTGGGACGGGTAGGACGACCAGTGCCCGGCCGGAGTGAAGACCTCGGTCACCAGCAGGCTGTCCGCCACGTCCCGCCCCTCCATCGCGATGTTGTTCACGTAGCGGGTGTTGGTTCCCTTGCCGCGCGGGGTCAGTTCGATCCCCTCCGGCCCCAGGCGCTGGACCTTGTGGTTCCCTTTCCCGGGCGCGGTGCAAACCCCGATGGTGCAGGCGGTCGTCGCAACCGCGCTCCACCGGCTGCCGTCCGGCACATAGAGGCAATGCGGCGGCGTCCTTTCGAAGACGTCCATCCGCGCGCCCAGTTCGCCCCAGTCCTGACCGTCGGCCAGGATCCTGGCCTTCCCTTCGACGATGACCAGGATAACCTCTCGGTCTCCGGTCACCTCCTCGGCGACATCGCCCGGTTCCAGCCGGTAAAGCGAAAAGCCGACATAGCCCCAGCCCGCGCTTTCAGCGGTTATATCGTGCACCTTGCCGCGGGTGCCGGTGGGGTGGCGAAGGAGGTCGGGCATGGCTGTAACCTCAGGACGGCCGGGAGTGGTCGATGGTCAGACCCGCCTGGGCGCAGACCTTCAGGATATGCTCGTAACCAAGCTTGGAATAGTCGTAGGGCGGGGCCTTGGCGGGGTCCTGTTCCGCCTCGACCACGATCCAGCCCTTGTAGTCCATCGCCTTCAACTTGTCGGCGACCGCCTGGAAGTCGATGCAGCCATCGCCCGGCACCGTGAAGGCCCCGGCGATGACAGCATCAAGGAAGCTGCGGTTGTGATCGCGGACATCCCGGACAACCTCGGGACGAATGTCCTTGAAGTGGACATGATGCACCCGATATGCCCAGTTGTTCAGGACACGCATCACGTCAGCACCGCCAAACAGAAGGTGCCCGGTGTCGAACAGCAGCTTCACGTCGGGGGTGGACCCCTCCATCAGCGCGTTCACATCGTCTTCGGATTCGATGAAGGACCCCATGTGGTGGTGGTAAGCCAGGGGCACGCCCTGGTCCGCCATCCACTTCGCCAACTCGCTCAGCTTCGCGCCATAGGACCGCACCTCCGAAGCCGAGAACTTCGGACGGCTGTTCACCGGCACGGCGATGTTGCCCTGCACGGTATTGGAACATTCCGCATAGACGATGCAGGGGGCCTTCAGGGCAGCGAACTGTTCCACCTGTTGGCGCACCGCCGCGATCTCGGTCTTCACGTCGTTGACCAGAAGATTGCCCGAGCACCATCCACCACACAGTGACAGGCCGTTGGCGGTCAGGTAGGTCCGCAACCCTTCGGTGTCGGCGGGCATCCGGCGGCCGCGTTCCACTCCGGTGTAGCCGATCTCGCGCGCCTCGCTCAGCGCCTGCTCCATGGTGTAGGCGGCGGTCAGGTCCGGCAGATCGTCGTTCTGCCACGAGATGGGAGAAATCCCGATCTTCACGCTCATGCTTCGTTCCTCAGTTCACAAGCCACTGCGCCTTGGCGCCTGTTTCATGGTTCTTGCGGGCCTCATTCACTTCCTTCCGGGTGGAGACCTCGGGCACGCCGACTTCCCACCATGCGCCACCCGCGCCAGTCCCCGGTCCGGGGTCGCTGTCGATCACGATGACCGTCGGAAGTGCTGCCGTGCGCGCCGCCGCCAGCGCGGTCTCCAGCTCCGAGATCCCGCCCGCCTTCACCACATTGGCTCCCATCGAACCGGCATGGGCGACAAAGTCGATGTGGCTGGGGTTCACGTGGTAGCCGTCATCCAGAAGATTGTTGAACGGCGCGCCGCCGGTGTGCTTCTGCAAACGGTTGATGCAGCCATAGCCGCGGTTGTCGGTCAGGACCACGGTGAAGGGCACACCCATCATCACGGCGGTCGCGAGTTCACTGTTGGCCATCATGTAGGACCCGTCGCCTACCATGCAGATCACGTCCCGGTCTGGCTGGGCCATCTTGATGCCAAGCGCGCCCGCGACCTCGTATCCCATGCAGGAAAAGCCGTATTCCATGTGATAGCCACCCTGCGATCCGCGCCACAGGACGTGCAGCACCCCCGGCATCGACCCGGCGGCGCCCATCACCACGGTCTGCGGCGTGGCGTGGCGGTTCACCGCGCCCACGACCTGCGCGTCCGTGGGAAGCTGGTTCCCGCTCGGCGCGGCGAAAAGCGCGTCGGTTGTTCTGAACCAGGCGTCCCGTGCGGTGAAATCCGGATCTTCGAAGCGGTGCTTGCCCAGGCCCGCCGACAGCTTTTCCAGCGCGACCTTGGCGTCTGCAACCAGTGCCTGCGCCCCCCGCTTGGCCGAGTCGTAGGGCTGCACGTTGATCGAGATGATCTTGCGCCCAGGCCGCTGGAAGATGGTCCAGCTTCCGGTGGTGAAGTCCTGCAGCCGTGTGCCCACGGCCAGCACCACGTCGGCTTCAGCCGCCAGCTTGTTGCCGCAGTCGGACCCCGTGACTCCGGGCGATCCGAAGTTCAGCTTCTCATCCCAGCCCACCGCACCCTTCCCGGCCTGCGTCTCGACCAGCGGGATGTTATGAGCCCGCGCGAAGTCCAGAAGCGTGGCTTCCGCGCTGGAATAAAGCACGCCCCCACCTGCCACGATCAACGGATTTTTCGCGGCCATCAATGTGGCGACGGCGGCCTCCAGCTCCCGCTGGTCGGGCTCGGGGCGGCGGACGTGCCAGATCTTTGGCGTGAAGAATTCCACCGGGTAATCATAAGCTTCGGCTTGGGTGTCCTGGCAGAAGGCCAGGCAGACCGGCCCGCAGGTCGCGGGGTCGGTCATCACCTGCAACGCCCGGGGGAGGGCGGTCAGGATATGCTCCGGGCGGCTGATCCGGTCGAAGTAACGCACGACGGGGCGGAAGCAGTCGTTGGCGCTGACGACGCCGTCGCCAAAATCCTCGACCTGTTGCAGAACCGGGTCCGGCGCGCGGCTGGCGAAGACATCGCCGGGGATCAGAAGGACCGGCAGCCGGTTCACATGCGCCAGCGCCGCCGCAGTCACCAGGTTTGTCGCGCCCGGCCCGATCGAAGTCGTCACGGCCATGGCCTTCCGCCGCTTCATCGCCTTGGCGTAGGCGATGGCAGTATGCGCCATCGTCTGTTCATTGTGGCCCCGCCATGTCGGGATCGCATCGCGGTGGGTCTCCAGTGCCTCGCCCAGACCTGCGACGTTGCCATGGCCGAAGATCGCCCAGACGCCCTCGATGAAGCGGCTTCCGTCCTCGGCCTGTTGCAGGGACAGCCAGCGCACCAGCGCCTGGGCGGCCGTCAAGCGGATCGTGGTCATTTCATTCCTCCCTGGCGCGCAGCGTCCCATGTCTGGCAAAGGCGCGCATAACGGTCTGACATCTGGGCAACGGCTTCGGCGTCGGTCATCTGGCCCTTGAACCAGGCCCGTGCTGCATCGCCAAAGATGGTGCGGCCGATGGCGAAGCCTTTCACCAAGGGCTGCCTGACCGCAAGTGCCAACGAGGTCACAAGGTCCTCTTCCTTGGCATCCAGCCCCAGCACCACGACGCCCCGGACATGGGGGTCGTTCTTCGTGATGGCGACGCAGGCATTGGTCCAGGCCGCGTCGGTCGTGAAGGGTTCCAGCTTCCACCAGTCGGGGTAGACGCCCAGATCGTAGAAGCGCTGGATCACCTCGGCCGAGGTCTCGTCGCCGACGGGCCCGACCTTCGACGGGATGATTTCCAGCAGCATTTCCAGCCGGTTGCGACGGCAGGCGTGGAACAGCCGGCGGACGGTGTCTTCCTGCGCGGCCTTGGTTTCGGCGTCATCATCGGGGTGATAGAAGCACAGGACCTTGACCACATGTTCCAGCGGCCATTCCTGCAAGCCGCCGAAGTCCGGCCCAAGCTCGGGCTCCACAGTCAGCGGGCGAGAGGCGGGCCATTCCACGGGCCGCCCGATCCAAAGTCCGGTGCCCGCCGCCTGAAACAGCGCGTCACGGCCGAGGCGGCTGTCGCAGAGGATGCCATAGCCAGGCTGGCCGTCGGCGACCTGCAAGGCTGCCTTCAGGCACAACTCCTTGAACGCGCCGATCCTGGTGGGGGTGGCACCCTCCATTTGCTCCAACTGCATGCGGTGGTCGAAGGCGAAGACGCGCATCGTCGACCAGTCCCGGTGGCGGTTGGTCGCCCAGTGAACCTGCTCCAGCGCCGCGTCCTTGCGCAGCGCCTTTTCCACAACGCCGCGCTTGAGGAAGAACTGCAGCTCTTCCCAGGACGGGTAGGCCGGGGTGCAGCCATGGCGGCTGACCGCAAAGGCCCCGCAGGCGTTGGCATATTTCAGCGCCGTGGGCCAGGGCTCTCCGTCGAGCCAGCCTTTGAGGAGGCCCGACATGAACCCGTCGCCCGCGCCGAGAACGTTGAAGACCTCGATCGGGAAGCCGGGGCCGCTTTCGCCATCGTCAAGACTGTCGGGCACCGCATCGGTAAAGGCGACCGCACCCATCGGGCCGCGCTTGCAGACGAGGGTGGCCTTGCTGACCGCCCGAACCGCGCGGAGCGCCGCAATGGTGTCGGTGGTGCCGCCCGCGATGTGGAACTCTTCTTCCGTGCCCACGATAAGGTCGAAGAAGTGGAGCGTGGATTGCAGCTTTGCCGTAACCTTGGCGGATTCGATGAACCGGCTTTCGCCGTCGCCATGCCCGGCCAGACCCCAGAGGTTCGGGCGGTAGTCGATGTCCAGCGCCGTCTGCAGCCCGTGCTTCCGCGCCAAGGTCAGTGCCTTCAGCACGGCGGCCTCGGTCCGCGGGTTCGACAGGTGCGTGCCGGTTGCGACGACCGACCGGGCTTCGGAAATGAAGCTTTCGTCGATGTCTTCCTCGCACAAGGCCATGTCGGCGCAGTTTTCGCGGTAGAAGATCAAGGGGAACTGCTTGTCATCGCGGATCCCCAGCAGGACGAGCGCAGTCAACCGCTCCGGGTCGGTCTTGACGCCACGGACATCGACGCCTTCCTTGGACAGTTCCTCGCGGATGAACCGGCCCATGTGTTCGTTGCCGACCCTCGTGATCAGCGCCGAACGCAATCCCAGCCGCGCCGTCCCGGCGGCCATGTTGGTGGGCGAACCGCCGATGTATTTCTGGAACGACCCCATGTCCTCCAGCCGACCGCCGACCTGTGCGCCGTAAAGGTCGACCGAGGAACGGCCGATGGTAATGACGTCGAGGGGTTTTGCAGACATCAGGGGCTCCGTCAGGGTCGGGCGACTCGGGCCCGAGTGGTGGAACGGATATTCCATTTCTGCGAGTCGGGGAAGAGCTAAGTTTCGCGCCGGGCCGCCACGGCAACGGCCAGAGCCAAAGCCAGCGCGATCACCGCCGAAAGAGAGCGGAAGGCACCGAAGTCGATCTCGGTGACGGTAAGCACCGTATCTGCCAGTCCCGAAAGCTCACGCGCGGGGGGGTCCGTCAGGGCCACGACGGCAAGCCCACGCTCTTGCGCCCGTGCGGCCAGGGCAAGGGTCTCCTCGGAATAGGGGGCAAAAGTGATCGCCAGCAAAGCGTCACCGGGCTGCAGCGTCGACTTGTGCCCCAAGCCTGCAACCCCGTCATGCAGCACAGCCGGAACCCCAAGCTTGTCGAAGACATAGGCCAGGTAGGATGCCACCGGGAACGACCGTCTAAATCCCGCCAGATGGATGGTCCGCGCGCGGGAAAGGGTCTCAACGGCTTGATTCAGAGCAGTTTCATTCAGATCGCGAGCCAGAGCTTCCATTGACTGCCGCCCGGCTTCCACGAACTCAGCGACCAGCGTGGCGGGCCGGCCTGCACCTCCTGCCTTCAGGTTTGCAAGCCGCGTCGCATAGTCTGGCGCGGAATGACCCAGCGCCGCCCGGAACAACCGCTGCATCTCCGCATAGCCCGTGAAGCCCATGATCTGGCAAAAGCGCATCACGGCCGAGGGCGGGACGCCCGCGCCTTGCGCGACCTGCGCCACGGTGGACAAAGCAATCCGGTCCAGATGCGTGGCCACATGGTCTGCGCATTGTTGCAGCCGCCTTGGCAACTGGCCATTCAGCGCATGCAGGCGGTCACGGAAAGCCTCGACCGTCAGGGGCGGATGGCGCGGGTCGGTCGGGACTTCGCCCTTTGGCATCGGGGTCTCTTCTGGCGGCTTGGCGAAAGCATAGCACACGGAACGAATGTTCCAAGGGCCGAAGTTCCCACAAAGGTGAAAGCCCCGCGCCGGGGGCGGCGCGGGGCTTCAAGCAAGCTGGTGGCAGCGGGGGGTTACTGCTGCTTCAGCTTGTTGTGCTCTTCCAGACCGGTGGCGACGATGTCGTACCATTCGCCGGATTCGCGCATCTCGGTGATGCCCCGGTTCAGCATGGCGATGTAGACGCGGCCCCTCGGGTTGCTCTTCGAGGTCAGGAAGTGGTACGAGATGAAGGTCGCCAGGGCCGGGTTGGTGGACACCTTGTCGACCACATCCAGTTCGGTAAAGTTCGCAACCGAGGTTTCCGTCTCGATCGAATAGATGTCGACTTCGCCTGCCATCAGCTTTTCGGCGCATTCCAACGGGCTCTTCGGCTGGACGAACTCCACCACCGGCGGCACCAGGCCCTGCACTTCCAGGTCTCCCAGCGGCCAGGCCTCTGGGCGGCAGATCCGCGCGCCGGAGTATTCGTCGAACGAGCGGGCGTTGGCATATTTGCTGTCGGGCAGGCTGTTGAACGTATAGGCCGCCTCGTAGATCGGCAGCGAGAAGTCAAACTCGGTGCACATCCGGGCCGAGAATTCGCCCAGCATATCCAGTTTCGAGCAGTCAGGAGCTTCCCAGGCAATCGAAATGTCGAAGGCACCCGACGGCAGGAGGGTGTCGATATGCGCCATCCAGTCGTCGACGTAGGACACCTCGTAGCCGCGATCGTTGCCGCCGCGCTGCATCGCGGTGGTGGCCATTCGGGTGAAGATGCCGCCGCCGGTCAGCGACTCATCGGTGAAGGGCATCCAGCCATTCGAAGTGACGAACTTCAGCGGTGGCTCATAGACGTTCGACGTGGTGCGGTTGGCTTCCTGCTCTTGCGTCTCGGCTTCGATGACGGTGCTGAGCTCCTGGTCAGGGGTCAGGCGGCCGTCTTCGCAAGGCAGGATCAGTTGCAGGCCCGCAGGCAGGCTGGACGGGTTCGCAGCCAGCGCGTCGCGGTTGGCGTTGAAGATCATCTGGTAGTCGAAGGTGCCGTAGGCGGCCTGGGCGATTGTCCCAAGCGTGTCACCGTCCTTGACGATGTAGGTGGTGCAGGCTTCCTGCGCCGAGGCAATGACCGGCAGCGCGATCAATGCGGCCGTCAGGACGGTCAACGTCTGCGGAAAATGTGATGTTTTCATTGGGCGGAATTCCTTCTGAAGGCCGTGGGCGCTGTTACAACCAGCAGATACCGAAACAATCTTACCGATGCTGCACCATATGGTTGTAGTCATGGCACGAATGTGGCGAACCGGTGGTCAATCGGGGTCAAGCAGGGTTGCGAGTCGGAGGGCAGTAAAACAAGGTCGGATCGGGTGTGTGCGGCACATCAGCAGCATTCGAAACCGAAAGAACGCCCCGGATTGACGGGGGAGGAAGGCCATCGTCGGACCGCTCTTTGTTTCTGCTACGGAAACCACTATTCCTGCTGTTCCTTCTGGACGAGCGCGGTCGAGACAATCTCGTACCATTCTCCGGACTGGTACATTTCGATCAGCCCGGTATCGAGCTTGCCGATCATGTCCACCGCTTGCTGGTTGGACTTGTGCGCGATGACATGCAGGCTAAGCAGCGTGACCAGCTGCGGGTTCTGCTCAACCTTGGCGGTCATGCCGAGTTCTGCCAGGGCCGCATCGCCCACCTCCGCGTCGATCGAGACCAGGTCGACGTCGCCCGCGGCCAGCGCCTTGAAGCAGTCGGTCGCCAGAACCGGACGGCTCAATGTGACGGTGGCGCTGGTAAGTCCCACTGCATCCAGGACACCTGTCGTGTAACCCTCGGGGCGGCAGATCCGCTTGCCTTCGAACTCGGAGTATCGGGTGACCGCGCCGAGACCGCTTTCACGGGTGGCAAAGAAGCCGTCAACGATCTCGTAGAAGGGACCGGAAAAGACGAAGTCGTTGCAGCGCACCTGGTCGCCCGGCGACAGCATCTCGGGGGCCTCGCAGTTCGGGCGGACCCAGGGGAAGCTCAGGTCATAGGCACCCGACGGCAACAGCGCGTCGATATGCGCCTGCCAGTCGTTGATGAAGGTCATCGAATAGGGAAGCGACGGGTCAGCCCGGAAGATCGCCATCTCGACCAGTTGGGTCATCATGCCACCGCCGGGCAGGGTCTCGTCTGCGAAGGGGGCATAACCGTTGCCCGTGACCAGGCCGATCAGCTCGGGCGCCGGTTGCGGAGTGGCCGCGACAGGGGTCACGACAGCCTCCGCCGCAGGATCGAGGCCCGGAGTTTCTGTCACGGGCGTCGGCGCGGGGTCGGGCTGGGGGGCGGATTGGGGGTCAGCCTGCGGTTCGGCGACTTCGGTGATGGAAGCGGCTGTGGGATCTTTCGGATCGCAGGGCAGGACAAGCTTGGTCCCGATCTCGATCAGGTCAGCCTTCACGCCGATGGCCTGGACGTTGGCGTCATAGATCACGCGGTACAGGTCTGCGTCGCCATAAGCCGCCCGCGCAATGAAGCGCAGATTGTCACCGGCCGCGACCGTGTAGGTCGTGCAGGCCTCCTGAGCCAGCGCCGCTGAGCCCGAAAGCAGAACCGCTGTGCATCCCAACGTGAAGGTACGCGCAAATGCCATGTCTTTAACTCCTTTGTCCGGTTCGGGGGCGAAGCCTGGATATGCTTCGCCTGTCCCCGAAAAACCGGGGTCTGATGCTGCTCGTCTGCTGTCCGTCAGGTCAGCCCGTTTGTCCTTGTCACTGTCCCGGGCGAGGGGCCTGGTGCCACCCGGTCAACTGCCCGGCTAAGTGCCGCAACCAGCGGGTCCAGTGGAGTCACCGCGCCAGTCGGTACCGCAGAAGCCGGTTCCACGAACGTCGGTGGGGGCCGAAGATCGGCCGATTCCTTGCGGGCGGCCTTTACAGCCATCACTGCCCTCCGTCCCGGGTCAGTTGCATGGTCGCCGCGCTGACCTTGTTGTCCCGGATGATCGAGAATTCGGTCTCGGCAATGCCTTGGTCCGCAAGAGAAACCAGGATCTTCTCCAGCGAGGTGGGGCCATCCAGCGGCGTGGTTGTGGTCTTGTCGCGAAACAGCGTGTCGCCCGGCTTGAGGGTGGTCGTTTCCGGCCGACCCACACTCGTCACGTCGGTCTTCCATGTGCCGTCGACCACCGCGACGCGCACTGCAACCCCGTTGGTCAAAGTCACCAGACGCACCGCACCGACAGTGAGCAGTCCCGTGCGCAATTGCTTGGCGCGGTCGCTGTACTCGACCACCACGCGGGCCTTGCCGTCGGGGTCCACTGCCATTGCGTTCATCACGGCGACGGTCAGCGACCCAGCGGAATGGATCGGCATTCCGTTCACCGCATGGATCACGACGCCTGGCGCCAGCCAGTCGCCCGCAGACTTCGTGTCCGGGCCGGTCTCGAACCGGGTGACCACGGCCACGCGCTTGCCGTCGACCATCCGGTCGTCATACATGAAGGGCATCAGCACGTCCCAGGCGGCGAAGCCAACCTGGTTCGCGGCGAGCTTGACGTCCGAGGCTGCCACCGGTGCTGCCGCGACGACGCCGACGTCTACGACAGGTTCGGCAACAGCGACGGCTTCAACCGGTGTGTTGGCAGTTTCGACTTCCGCCGCTGCGGGAGTCACGTCTGCCAGGGCAGCGGGCGTCTCGGGCTCTGCCGTGACCGTCTCGGCTGTCTCGACCGCTTCGACCTGGGCCGCAGGCGCGGGGGTCGGGGTGGGTTCAGGTTCCGTTGTCTCGGCAATTTCCACCACTGGTTCCGATACAGTCGCTTCCGGCTTGGGCGGAACTGCTGTTACGGCTGCGGTCTCGACCTTGGCCGGATCGGCGGCGGTCCCATCGGCAGGTTTCAGCGCCGCCTCTGCCGAGCCTGTCGGCGCGGTTTCGGTCGCAGGGGCTTGGGTTTTGCCCAACATCAGGTAGCCACCAGCCACCAGCACCAGCGCCATCGCGACCCCGGCCACCATTTGAACCGGGCTTTTCCCACGTCCTGCCGGGGCGGCAGGCGCAACAGGTTCCGCAGGGCGCGAGGCAGCCTTGGCCGGCGCGGCAGAAGGAGAGTCGGCCTGCGCATCGCGGTGGAAATCTGTCACCAATCGGTGCACCACATCATCCACCGACCCCCCCCCAGAGGCGGGGACGCCATTGTACATCTCCAGCCAAGCCGCCGCGGTTTGCAGGCGCGCCTTTGGCAAGGTGCTCATCGCCCGGTCAATCGCCTCCAGATAGCCCGGGGGATAGCCTGCGAAGCGGCCCGTCAGGGGGACGTAGGGGTCCGGCCGGTCCTCGGCCAATGCTGCCAGGCGCGCCTGACCGTTCACCGGCGCCTCGCCTGAAATCAGGTGATACAGTGTCGCGCCAAGCGCATAAAGATCGCTCCACGGACCCTGCTCGGACCCGGCGATGTAGAATTCCTGCGGCGAGTAGCCGTCCTTGACGACGCGCAAAGCCGACATGGCGCGGGTCGTCTTGGACGCATGTTCACGCGCCGCGCCAAAGTCGATCAGGATCGGCTCACCTGCCTGGTTGATCAGCACGTTGTCGGGCGAGATGTCGCGATGCAGCATGTCGTGGTCGTGGATGAAGCCCACGGCGGCCAACAGCTTGTCGGTGATGCGGACGATATGGTCGGGCGCAAGCGTCTCGCCCTCGCCGTCGATGACCTGCTGAAGATCCAGCCCGTCAATGTAGTCGATCGCCATGTAGGCGGTGCCATTGTCTTCGAAGACCTGGTGCACCGCGACGATATTCGGGTGAACGATCTTGGCCAGGTTGCGCGCCTCGCGCACGAAAAGCTGTACGATGGACCGCAGTTCCGCCGTATGGGCGCGGGACCGCGCGGCGACCACGACCTTCGACCTGCGACAGACCGACGAAGGGAAACACTCCTTGATCACCACATCGCGGTCGAGGCTGTCCTTGGCCAGGTAGGTAATGCCGAAGCCGCCGCTATTGAGATAGCGCGTGATCGTGTACTGGCCCTTGAGAAGCTTCGCA
>JANOCQ010000116.1:0-2890 GCA_031412255.1 Paracoccaceae bacterium
GATCGTGTCGTCGAACTCGGCGCTGGCCATCGTGGCCCCGCCCACGCCATCCCGGCCCGTCTTGGCCCCAAGATAGACCACCGGCATCCCCACGCCGCTTGCGACCGAGTAGAAGATCTTGTCCGCATCCGCCAAGCCCGCGGCAAAGGCGTTCACCAGACAGTTGCCGTTGTAGCTTGCGTGAAACCGCACCTCGCCGCCGACCGTTGGCACGCCGAACGCGTTGCCATAGCCGCCGACGCCCTCGACCACGCCTTGCACCAGCCGCTTCGTCTTCGGATGCGACGGCAGCCCGAAGCTGAGCGCATTCATCGCCGCAATCGGCCGCGCGCCCATAGTGAAGACGTCGCGCAGAATGCCACCGACGCCCGTCGCCGCGCCCTGATAAGGCTCGATGTAGGAGGGGTGGTTATGGCTCTCCATCTTGAAGATCACCGCCTGCCCGTCGCCGATGTCCACGACGCCCGCGTTTTCGCCCGGTCCGCAGATCACCTGAGGCCCGGTGGTCGGCAGCGTCCTCAGCCATTTCTTCGACGACTTGTAGGAACAATGCTCGTTCCACATCGCCGAGAAGATCCCAAGCTCTGTATAGCTCGGCTGCCGCTCCAGAATGGCCAGCAGCCGATCCCATTCATCAGGCTTGATCCCGTGCGAGGCCACCAGCTCAGGGGTGATTGCGGGTTCGCTCATGCCAGCCTCCGGGGTGTCGGGTCTTCCCCGGCGTCCTAGACGAAAGGCGGGCCAAGGGGAAGGGTGCTGAACCTGGGGCTTGGGTCTGAAAGGCACCGGCCGGGAAAGAAGAACCAACACTGTCGAAATATTTTTGCAGGCCATGTCGAAAATGGCAAAGGTTCGGCGTCCTTGGGATACGACCAACCAGAAACAAAGGAAATGTCATGAGTTTTGCAGTTACCCCGCTCTACGCTCTGCCGCTTGCGTTGATCTTCCTGGTTCTGTGGTTCCGCATCAGCGGGGTGCGGGCCGCAACCAAGATTTCCTACGGTGATGGAGGGAACGTCGAACTTCTGCGCCGGGTGCGCCAGCACGGCAACTTCGTCGAATGGACAACCTTCGTTCTGATCCTGATGATCCTTGCCGAAGGCATGGGGGCGCCCGCGCTTTATCTCCACATCTCCGGTGCCCTTCTCCTCGTCGGGCGGATCGCACATCCCTTCGGCCTTGTCGCCATCGACAATGCTGCGCATCCGCTGCGCTATGTAGGCAATGGCACCAATATCCTGGCCACGGTGAACCTGATGGTTTGCCTCGGCGTCAACATCCTCGGCCTCTGATCCGCACAGTCCCCAGTAATTCAATTTATAGGACCCCAATCATGGACTACATGATCCTGATCTACAGTGACCCGACCAAGGTGCCCGCCTATGGCAGCGCCGAATTCAACGAGATGATGGCGGGCTATGGCATCCTGAACCAGGCGATGCAGGCCGATGGCGTGATCCGCAGCGGCGACGGGTTGGAAGATGTGGACAAGGCGACCTCGGTCCGCGTTCGGGATGGCAAGGTCGAAACCATGGACGGACCCTTTGCCGAGACGCGTGAGCATCTTGGCGGATATTACATCATCGACGTGCCCGATCTTGAGACCGCACTGCACTATGCCGCCATGGTGCCCGCCGCGAAGTATGGCACGGTCGAGGTGCGGCCCGTGATGAACTACAACCCCGCCGGGGGCTGAGGCGGGGCCAGATCGATTCGGGCGAAAGGTTCTTCTCGAAAATCTTTCGCCCCGACAACAAGGATGTCGAAATCCGCCCCCCGCCTGCGTCCTTGGCTTAGGATCGCCGGCAATTCCGCCCGCGACCGATGACGGAGACCACGATGAAATACCTTGTCCTCCTTTACACCGCCCCCGGCGCCGAACCTTCACCCGGCACACCCGAGTTTGACGCGATGATGGGCGAATACTTCTCGATGGACAGCCGGATGAAGGACACCGCAACCTTCCTGGCGGGCGAAGGCCTGCAAGGCGTCGAGACCGCGACAACCCTGCGCAAGCGCGCGGGCAAGGTGCAGACGACGGACGGCCCCTTTGCCGACACGCGCGAGCATTTGGGTGGGTTCTACCTGATCGACGCACCCGATCTGGACGCCGCCCTCCGCTACGCCGCCGAGATCCCCGCAGCCCGCTACGGATCGGTCGAAGTCCGCCCGGTGATGGCCTACGAATGACGCCTGCTCAGGCCTTGGACGCCACGTTGCGGACGGATCGGGGGCGGTGTCTTGCCGCCCTCATTTCCCGAATCGGCGACTTTCAACGGGCCGAGGATGCGCTGCATGAAGCCTGCGCCTCGGCCCTCGTCCATTGGGGCCGGAACGGCGTGCCCGCAAGCCCGACCGGCTGGCTGCTCCGCGCGGGCCTGCGCAAGGCGATCGACGGTTACCGCCGGGAAGCCTCGGCCGGACGTCACCGCAGCGCAATGGAAGTCCTCGCCGAGGAAGAGGCCGCCGATCCGGATCCGCAGGTGATTGCCGATGACCGGTTGCGGCTGATCTTCACCTGCTGTCACCCGGCGCTGGAGGAAAAGTCCCGGATCGCCCTGACCCTGCGCAGCCTGTGCGGCCTGACCACGGCCCAGGTCGCGGCCGTCTTTCTGGACGCGGAACCGACCATGGGCCAGCGCCTGTCCCGCGCCAAGGCCAAGATCGCCGCTGCCCGCATTCCCTATGCGGTTCCGGGACCGGAGGACCTGCCGGACCGGCTGAACTCGGTCCTGACCGTGGTCTATCTGATCTTCACCACCGGCTATACCCAAGGGCCCGGGCTCGGCACCGATCTTTGCGAAGAGGCGGTTTTCCTGGCCCGGCTGCTTCAGTCGCTTGCCCCCGGCGAGGCCGAGGTCGAGGGCTGCCTTGCGCTTCTTCTGCTGAC
>JANOCQ010000117.1:0-5278 GCA_031412255.1 Paracoccaceae bacterium
GGCGCAATGGATGATCGAAGGCGAGGTCGAGCGTGACCCGCGCGGCTTTGACGTCAGCCGCTTCGGCACCTGGACGACGCCTGGCTACACCGTCCCGAAGGTGATCGAGAACTACCAGATGCGCTTCTCGGTCGGCTACCCGAACGAGGAACGCCCCGCCGCCCGCCCCTTCCGCACCACGCCGATGTACGACATCAACGACAAGCTGGGCGCGGTCTGGGGCCAGCAATACGGGCTGGAAGTGCCGAACTACTACGCCCTGCCCGGTGAGCCGCGCTATGAGACGCCAACCTTCAAACGCTCCAACGCCTGGGAGGCGACCCGGCAGGAAGTGATGGCGGTCCGCGAAGGCGTCGGCATCAACGAATTGCAGAACTTCGGCAAATACTCCGTCACCGGCCCCAACGCGCGCGCCTGGCTGGACAAGATCATGGCGGGCCGCATTCCGAAGCCGGGCCGGTTGTCGCTGACCCCGATGCTGGCCCATTCCGGCAAGATCATCGGCGATTTCACGGTGTCCTGCCTGTCCGAGACCGAGTTCCAACTGACCGCCAGCTACGGTGCCCAAGGCTGGCATGCCCGCTGGTTCGAGCAGAACGCGATGGACGGCGTCCGCGTCGACAACATCTCGGACGCACGGTCGGGCTTCACCATCGCCGGTCCGAAGGCGCGCGAGCTTCTGGCCCGCGTCACCCGCAGCGACGTCAGCGCCGAGGCGTTCAAGTTCATGGACGTGCGTCGGATGATCGTCGGCATGGCCAACTGCATCGTGCAGCGCGTCAGCTACACCGCTGATCTGGGCTATGAAATCTTTACCGACCACATGTCCGTCCGCCAGCTTTGGGACACGCTCTGGGCCGCAGGTCAGGACTTCGGCATCCGTCCCTTCGGGATGCGGGCGATGATGTCGCTGCGACTGGACAAATGGTTCGGCTCGTGGGGGCGTGAGTTCAGCCCCGACTACACCCCTGCGGAAACCGGGCTTGACCGTTTCATCTCGTGGAACAAGCCCACCGACTGGATCGGCAAGGCGGCGGCGATGAAGGAAAAGGCCGAAGGCCCGTCGCGGAAACTGGTGCCGATCGTGGTCGATGCCAGCGACGCCGACGTCGTGGCGTGGGAGCCGATCTGGCTGGACGGCAACGTGGTCGGCTGGTGCACATCGGGCGGTTACAGCCACTGGACCGGCAAATCGGTCGCGCAGGGCTTTATTCCTGCCGACCGGGTTCAGGACGGGCTGGAACTGGAAGTCGAGATCCTGGGCGAACGCCGCAAGGCCCACGTCCACCTTGCCCCGCTTTGGGATGACGGCGGTCGGATGCGCGCTTGACCTAACGCAAAGCATCGCTTGACAATCAACCTGGGCCGGATGGAGCATCTCACATGCGTCCCACGGTACATATCCTTGTTCTTGCCGCCGGCGCGTCCTCGCGGATGCGCGGGCGTGATAAGCTGCTGCAGTCGGTCAAGGGTAAACCGATCCTCCGCTTTGTCGCCGAAATGGCGCTAGCGACGGGCGCGCCGGTCCTCGTCACCCTGCCACCTGCTGCGAAGGCGCGTCATGACGCTGTCGCCGGGCTTCCTCTGCGGATCATCGATGTCCCAGACTCTGCATTGGGCATGTCACGTTCGATCACCCGGGGCCTTGCTGCCATTTCCGATGCCGGTCCGGAGGATGGGGTCATGATCCTGCCTTCGGACATGCCCGGATTTTCCGCCAAAGCGCTTGCCGACCTGATTTCCCGGTTCCGCGCTGAACCAGAGCTTATCTGGCGCGGCTGCACCACGGATGGACAGGCGGGCCATCCGGCGATCATTCCACGTGATCTCTGGCAAGAGTTGGCCGCGATTTCCGGGGACGAGGGCGGTCGTTCGGTTCTCATGCGCCATGTGGACCGGGTGCGACTGGTGCCGCTTCCCGGACAGATGGCCGTCCTGGACCTGGACACGCCCGAGGACTGGGCCGCCTACCTTGGCCGCCCACTTCCGTCAGCCTGAAATTAGCACCTTCGCCTCGTGCGCCTTCAGGGAAAGCCGGGCCGCGGGAAATGTGCCCGCGTTCCCGATCAGTTCCGGGAAAAGCTCCAGGACCTCAGCCCGCGCTGCCCGGTCCAAGGCTGACAAAGTCCGTTCCGCGGGCTGGAAGCTTTCGGTCCAAAGCCCGTCTGACAACACGATCTCGTGCCGGTCGAACAGGATGTGGACATAAGTGACGCCGCCGGGCGGGAGCGTCCGCGTCACCTCGGCCAGACCAAGCAGATGCTTGGCCGGAACCAGAACCTCGCTTTCGCCGAAATACATCTCGGCGCGTGCGCCCTCCAGCAGGACCCGGTGCTGCGGCGACAGCATCATGCTGCGATCGGGCCCAGCTTCGCCCAATGCACCTGCGCCGATACGCACGGGCTGCAACTCGGGCCGAGCCTGCAATTCCGCTGTGCTGAGCCTCCGGGTTCCGACCCAGCGCAAAGGCTGAATGCCGTGATCGCGGGTGACGACAAGATCGCCCGCCCGCAGATCTTCTACCGGCACGGCACCGCGTCCGGTCATGATCCGCGTACCTGCGGTGAAACAGACGATCACCAGATTTTCGATGTCGGTGAAGGTCAGGGTTCCAAGAACCGTGGTCCCGTTCGCCGCGAAGAAGGTGATCGTGCCGTTTTCCAGAGTCGGATCGTAGACCAGGTCCATTCGCGCCCAGCCAAAGCCAAGAATGTCGACCCGCAGGGTGTCGTTGTCAGACGAAGTTCCAGGACCGCTGCCGCCATCGACAAATTCGGCCCCCAGCGCGTCGTTGATTGTAGGGGTGAAGCTGACCCGGATCTCGTCCCGGTCATCACCGCCGAAGATTGCATCGGTCCCGGCACCCCCCGACAGGATGTCGTTGCCGCTTGAACCGTTGAGCGTATCGTTGTCCTCCCCGCCGAAGAGGAAGTCATTCCCAGTCTCGCCGTTCAGGATGTCGTTGCCAGTGTCGCCATAGATCGTGTCGGTGTCCGCACCGGACCAGATCGTGTCATTGCCCGCGCCGCCGTAGATCAGGTTGAGCCCAGCCAAAATGACCGAGGGCTGATCGTCGATCAGATCGCTGCCTTCGCCACCGTAGACGGTGTCGTCACCAGTATCGAAGTTGATCGTATCGTTGCCCTCGTCGCCATAGACAAGGTCGGTACCCGCCCCGGCTTCGATGCTGTCACCGCCAAGGCCGCCGAATATCTGGTCATTGGCGTCGCCGCCGAACAGGCTGTCGCTGCCGCCATCCCCGTAAAGCGTATCCTGACTTGCCCCGCCGTAGACAAGGTCATTGTCCGCTCCACCGAACAACAGATCGTTGGCGTCGCCCCCGAACAGCGTGTCGGTCCCGGCATCGCCATAGAGCGTGTCGATATCGGCGCCGCCGTAGATCAGGTCATTTTCGGTCCCACCGTACAGCAAGTCATTCTGCGACCCGCCGTAAAGGGTGTCGGTTCCCGCCTCGCCATAAAGCGTATCGCGGTCCGCATCGCCGTACAGAAGGTCGGCACCAAGACCAGCCTGCACAAGGTCGTCGCCCAGCCCGGCGACAACGGTATCGTCGTCTCCCAGTGCGGCAGTTTCCGGGATCGTGGTGAAATGGACGTCCGAAACAAGGATAGCCTGCTGAGAGCCAACTGCCCCGGCGTCGCCGTACTGGATGACAATCGAGGCAACCGGACCCCCAATTCTGTAAAGGATCGAGCCATCAAGCGCACCCGGCGTGGTATTGAACCCATTTGGATCAAGACCTTGCGGAACCGCCGTGACGGTATTGCCAGTCTGTACAAGTTGCGACGAGCCGACCGTGATTTCGACCGGCAGCAAATTGCCGAACACGTCGTAGGCGAAGACAGTGACCGTGTCGCGGAAACCGAGATCCGTGTTGGACGTGTCTACGTCAGAAATCCGGAAGTAAACGTTGCTGACCTGATCTGTAACGCCTGATCCCGATGCGGCGGAGAAGTCTATTGTGACTTCTGAAACGCCAGGTCCGCCAGCCCGATAAAGCACGCCCGCAGACTGCGTATCAAAAGTCCGGCCGTCCGGAAAATCCGTTGATCCTGCATAGATTGGCACGGCGTCGCTAGCACCGTCGACCGGGCCGTCGTCTTCCGTGAACTGAGACGTGCCTGCATCTTCGGTATAAGTCACCGAGACGTTCACCCGCGCAGCGCCACCGGACCCGGCCACCGTCTGGGTGAAGCCGGCTTCAAAGCTTGATCCGGTACCACCCGGCTGGGCATCCCAATCCAGCCGCAGGTTTTCGGCCAGCGGAGGTGTGACAGCCGGGGGCGTATCGGGCCCGGCGTCGATGACATCGTTGCCACCACCGCCGATAATGGAATCGCTGCCGAAATTTCCGACGATCGTGTCGGCACCCTCGCCGCCGTCGATCACGTTGGCGTCGGAACTGCCGACCATAGAATCATTGAAGGCCGAGCCGATGATGCCTTCAATGCCGACAAGGGTATCCCCGGCCGCATGGCCACCGGTCTCGGCGATCGTGTCGTTCAGGTTGACCTGGACCGAATTGTTCGAGCCGCTGTAATCGACAAAGTCGAACCCCTGACCGCCGACCAGCGAGTCGCCACCTTCCCCTCCGACCAGCGTGTCCCGACCCGACCCACCGTAAAGCAGGTCGACGCCCGCCCCGCCGTCCAGGAAGTCGTTGTCGATCCCGCCATACAGCCGATCCGCATCCGCTCCACCAAAAAGGCTGTCGGTCCCCGCTGCACCGAGCAGAGAATCCGTCCCTGCCTCACCGTAGATCGTGTCGTTGCCCGCCGCGCCGTCTGCCGTATCCGCGCCGCCACCCAGGGAAATCAGGTTGGCCTGAACATCACCGGTGACAAAGTCGTTGCCCCCGCCCGTGATGACGTTCTCGATCCCCGAAAGAATATCGGTTCCGAGGCCAGTTGCTGTCCCGGTGGTAAGATTGACGTTTACCGCACTGTTATTGGCCGCAAAAGCCGGAGTAAGGACAGATCCGGTCAGCAGGTCGGTCAGGTTTCGGCTATAGTCGGCCGTATCGATCCCGGCTCCACCATAAAGCGTGTCGCCGTTGTTGCCCGCACCGCCGATCAGTGTGTCGTTGTCGAGGCCGCCGTAGATAAGGTCCGAGCCAGCGCCGCCGTCCAGAAAGTCATTGCCGCCGCCGGTTCCGGATGCAGGACCGCCACGAATGGTATCACCGCCGCTCGCGCCCCAGATGGAGTCGTGTTAGGCATCCCCCCCCACAAGCGAGTCACCGGGGGTGCCACCGTCC
>JANOCQ010000118.1:0-4949 GCA_031412255.1 Paracoccaceae bacterium
TGACCGCAGGGTCGACCTGGCACGCGGCGGGTCTCCTCCCGCTCTTCAACATGTCCTACGCGACCACCCACATCCACAAATACTCGGTCGACTTCTACAAGGGGCTGGAGGCTGAAACCGGCCTGAACCCCGGCTTCTACGTCGTCGGCAACCTGCGGATGGCGCAAAACCAGCAGCGCATGGACGAATACATGCTCTACTCCTCGGTCGCCGAGACCGCCGGGGTCTACCACGAATTCCTGAAACCGAACGAGATCAAGGACCGCTGGCCGCTGGTCCGCACCGAGGATTTGATCGGCGCGCTTTACCACCCGCAGGACGGCTACATCAACCCGGCCGACGTGACCCAGGCGATGGCCAAGGGTGCTCGCCAGCTGGGTGCCACAATCGAGCGCAAGATCCAGGTCGACGGCTACCGCTGGACCGGGGCGGAATGGATCGTCTCCTGCACCCGGCTTGAGGAAAAGGGGGGCAACCTCGTCGCCACCGACGACCGTTTTGAGATCACCGCCGAACACGTCGTCACCGCCACCGGCAACCACGCCCAGCGCACCGCGAAGCTCCTCGGCATCAAGACCCCCGCCGTCGTCGTCGAACACCAGTACATCGTGACCGAACCCGACCCCGCCCTTGTCGAATGGCGCAAGACCAACGAACAGCACCCGGTCCTTCGCGACGCCGACGCCAAGTGGTACGTCCGCGAAGAACGCGGCGGCTGGATCCTTGGCCCCTACGAGAAAGGCGCCCCCGCTCGCTTCCAGTATGGCGTCCCGGAAAGCTTCCGCGCCGACCTCTTCCCGCTCGACCTCGAACGGATCGAGCAGGAATACATGTCCTTCATCCACCGGATTCCCTCGTCGGAAACCGTGGGCCTCAAGGACGATTACAACGGCCCGATCTGCTACACCCCCGACGGCAACCCGCTGGTCGGACCCGCTCCGGGCCTGCGCAACATGTGGCTGGCCGAGGGCTTTTCCTTCGGCATCACAGCCGCTGGTGGCACTGGTCACTACCTCGCCCAGCTGATGACCGAAGGCGAAGCCGAGATCGACATGGCCTCCCTCGACCCCAAGCGCTTCGGCAACTGGATGACCACCGAATACGCCTCCCGCAAGAATGAGGAGTGCTATGACCACGTCTTCATCCTGCACCACCCCGATGAGGAACGTGAAAGCTGCCGTCCGCTCCGCACCGCGCCCGCCTATGACCGGCAAAAGGAAATGGGTGCGCAGATGGGCCAGGTGAACGGCTGGGAGCGCCCGAACTACTACGGCCCGAAGGACGCCCCCGCCGACTTCGACCACAACTCGCGCAGCTTCCGGCGTGGTGAGTGGTGGCAATACGCCAAGGCCGAGGCCGAGGCCGTCCGCAATACTGTCGGCATCATCGACGCCAGCGCCTTCACCAAGCACCTGGTGCGCGGGCCGGGGGCGACGGCCTTCCTCGACCACTTCACCTGCAACAAGCTGCCGAACGTGGGCCGGATCAACCTGACCTACGCCCTGACCGACCACGGCACGACCCGGACCGAATACACCATCGTCCGCCTGAAACAGGACGAATACTACCTGATCTCCGCCGGTGCCTGGACGGCCTATGACTACGACTTCCTGCAAAAGGCCGCCGACGACTGGATGGCTTCCGGCCACGGCCACATCGACATCCACGACGTGACGACCCAATGGGGCGTCTACGCCCTTGCAGGCCCCAACGCCCGTGCGTTGCTCAAAGACATCGTCAAGGACGCCGATCCCGACACCGTGCTGGGCAACAAGCGATTCCCCTGGCTCTCCTGCCGCGACATCGAGCTTGGCATGTGCCCCGTTCGCGCCATCCGCGTGGCCTACACCGGAGAGCTTGGCTGGGAGCTTCACTACCCGATCGAATTCGGCCGCTACCTTTGGGACCTTCTCTGGTCAGTGGGCGCGAAACACGGCCTGAAAGGCGTCGGCGCCCGCGCGCAGAACTGGCTGCGGCAGGAAAAGAGCTACCGCGCCTTCGGCAACGAACTCGGTCGCGACGCCACCCCGTTGGAGGCCGCACTCGACCGCTTCGTCGACCTGACCAAGGACTTCCGCGGAAAAGAGAAGATGCTGGCCACCGGCATCCGCAGCAAATGCATCACGCTGCTGATCGACGGTCCGTCGGACACCGACCCTTGGGGCAAGGAGGCGCTGATCCACGACGGCATCAAGGTCGGTCGCCTGACCTCGGGTGGCTACTCGGTCGCCTTCGGCAAGCAGATCGGCATGGGCTACGTCCCCGCCGCATTGGCAGAACCCGGCCAGAAGCTGAAAGTGAAGATCCAGCTTCAGGAATGGGACGCCGTTGTGACCGAGGACAGCCCCTTCGACCCCACGAACGCGCGCATCCGCATCGACGGCTAACCGATTTCTTCAAAGAAATCGTATCGGAGCCTTCAAAGGCTCCGGTCCGAAATCTTCGAAGATTTCGGCGACCGGCGCTTTGTGGCTTGTGCGGCTGCAGCGTCTTGAAGCGCCATCATCCCTCCCCATCTTTAGCCGATGGCTGCCAAACAAAGACGGGAACGCAGGTTCCAACGACAGTTCGATGCGCTGGAGCGGCTTGTCCCGCCGCTTCGCGGCCCGATGTCCACACTTCGCCAGGACAGCTGGTTCCCCGTCCGCTTCCCCGTCGCGCTGCTTCTGATCGCGGGGGGCGTGTTTTCGTTCCTGCCGTTCCTCGGCGTCTGGATGCTGCCGCTGGGGTTTTTGTTGCTAGCCGTCGATCTGCCGATCCTGCGCGGGCCGATCTCGGCCATAATCATCCGGGCGCGCCGCAAGGGTCGCATCCTGGCGCACCGCTGGAAGCGGAAGCACTAGTCCTTTTCGGACAGCTCCTGCTCCAGGAACCGTTCGAAGGCGTCCAGGTCCAAGGGATCGACCTGCCCGAAGGCCCGCATCCAGACCGTCGCTTCGCGCATCGCCTCGGGTTCCAGCTTGCACCAGATCACCCGGCCGCGCTTTTCACGGCCGATGAGGCCCGCCTCGGAAAGGACGGCCAGGTGCTTCGAGATTGCGGCCAGGCTCATCGAGAAGGGTTCGGCCACATCGGTGACCGCCATGTCGTCTTCCAGAAGCATGGCCAGGATCGCCCGCCGCGTTGGGTCGGCCAAGGCGGCAAAGACGGCATCAAGGCGCTGGGTCATGCAGGTCTTATCCTGTGGGCGGTCGCAATCGTCAACCTTCGGGTTGAATATGGATATGCCCCGAAACTCGCGCGGACGGCGCAGCTCGTTCAACAAAACTCCGAAGTTTCAATGCCTTGCAACACGATCTGCCTGCTTGACTCTGCACCCCCCGCTCCGTAGAACCGCGACGACCGTGAAAGGACCAAGCCGATGGCGTCCGAACCCGATCCCGACCGTCTGAAGGCGCTGGAAAAGCGGCTGCAGCAGGTCACGGGAAAGGCCGAGCCAGAGCGGACCAACACGGTCAAGGGTTTCTCGCAGGGCGAGGTGGCCTGGAGGATGGTGATCGAGCTGGTGACCGGGATGCTTCTCGGGATGGCCATCGGTTACGGGCTGGATGTGCTGTTTGGCACCTTGCCGATCTTCCTGATCATCTTCTCGCTCTTCGGCTTTGCCGCAGGCGTCAAGACGATGCTTGGTTCGGCAAGGCAACTGGCACGAAAAGCGGCAGAAGACGCCGCCAAGGACGAAGGGAACTGACGATGGCGACGGAAGAACACGGCAGCGGCCTGCAGATCCACCCGATGGATCAGTTCGTGGTCAAGCCGCTGTTCGGCGACGGCCCGGTGGAGTGGTATACTCCAACCAATGTCACCCTCTGGATGGGCATCGCCGTCCTTGCGATGGTAGCCCTTCTCGTCCTGTCCACCCGCCGCCGCGCCATCGTCCCCTCGCGCGGCCAGTCCGTGGCCGAGATGTTCTACGGCTTCATCCACAAGATGGTCGAAGACGTCGCCGGCCACGAAGGCCTCAAGTTCTTCCCCTACATCATGACGCTTTTCATGTTCGTCTTCCTGTCGAACATGCTGGGCCTGATCCCGATGTCCTTCACCACCACCTCGCACATCGCGGTCACGGCGGTCCTGGCGCTCCTGGTGTTCCTGACCGTCACGCTGGTCGGCTTCTACCGCAAGGGCATCGGCTTTCTCGGAATGTTCTGGGTCTCCTCGGCACCGCTGATCCTGCGTCCGATCCTCGCCATGATTGAACTGATCTCCTACTTCGTGCGGCCCCTCAGCCACTCCATCCGTCTTGGCGGCAACCTGATGGCCGGCCACGCGGTGATCAAGGTCTTCGCCGGGTTCGCCGGTGCGATGGGCGTGGCCTCCGTGGTCCCGATCGCCGCCATTGCCGCGATCTACGGGCTCGAGCTTCTCGTTGCGGCCGTCCAGGCCTACGTTTTCACCATTCTGACCTGCGTGTACCTGCGCGACGCCGTCGGCGACGCTCACCACTAGAAACGGGCACCACCAAGGTCCGGACAACCAACCATCAGCATTCCAAAGGAGAGACATCATGGAAGGCGATATCGCAGAAATGGGCAAGTTCATCGGTGCCGGCTTGGCAACGATGGGTCTCGGCGGCGCCGGCATCGGCGTGGGCCACATTGCCGGCAACTTCCTGGCGGGCGCGCTGCGCAACCCGTCGGCGGCTCCGGGCCAGATGGCCAACCTCTTCGTCGGCATCGCCTTCGCCGAAGCGCTCGGGATCTTCTCGTTCCTGATCGCTCTCCTGCTGATGTTCGCCGTCTGATCTTTCGAACCTGACTTTGGGGCCAGACGCACGTCTGGCCCTGGTTCCAAAGGTTTAGGAGAGACGACATGGCAACCGAAGCAACGGGCGAGGCGGGAAAGGCTGTGGGCATGCCCCAGCTTGATTTCTCGACCTGGCCGAACCAGATCTTCTGGCTTCTGGTCACGCTGGTCGTGATCTACTTCGTGCTGTCGAAGATCGCCCT
>JANOCQ010000119.1:0-2771 GCA_031412255.1 Paracoccaceae bacterium
TGCGCAGCTTTCCGCCGGGGCTACGGAACTGCTGGAACCAGAGGCTGTCGACGTGCGTCTTCTTCCCGTGAAGGCCGCGCCCAAGCGCAGCCCGGTAACAGGAGAATCCGAGATGAACAATGATCAGATCGCCGGCAAGTGGAAGCAGATGAAGGGCGAGGCCAAAGTGATGTGGGGTGAGCTTACCGATGACGAGCTCGACATCGCCGAGGGCCACAAGGACAAGCTGTCCGGCATGGTCCAGGAGCGCTATGGCAAGACCAAGGAAGAAGCCGAGCGCGAAGTCGACGACTTCCTCTCGCGCTACTAAGTCGCAAGAGTAGGGTGGGCGATATCGCCCGCCCTACGCGCCTCACTCAAGTTCGACCAGCAGGTCCTTGGCTTCGATCTGACTGCCCGGATGCACGTGGATCGCCTTGACCGTCGCCTCGCGGTCACAGTGCAGGCCCGTCTCCATCTTCATCGCTTCGATGTTCAAAAGCAGGTCCCCGGCCCGAACCTTCTGTCCGACCGTCACCGCAATCGATGCCACCGCCCCCGGCATCGGCGCGCCGACATGCGCCGGGTTGCCCTCCTGCGCCTTGGGTCGCGCGGCGGTCTTTGCGACCATCGCCCGGTTCGGCACCCGGATCACCCGCGGCTGACCGTTCAGTTCGAAGAAGACCTTCACCTCGCCTTCCTCGGTCGTCTCACCGACTGCTTGCAAGCGGATCTCCAGCGTCTTGCCCGGGTCGATTTCCAGCGACACCTCGTCTCCTGGTTGCATGCCATAGAAGAAGACCCGTGTCGGCAGGGTCCGCACCGGGCCGTATTGCTTGTGACGACCCATGTAGTCGAGAAAGACCTTGGGATACATCAGGTAGCCGTTCAGGTCCTCGTCATCGACCGTGATGCCGTTCATCTCTTCCGAGACCTTCTTGCGGACCGCTTCAAGGTCCACCGGCGGCAGGGTCTTGCCTGGGCGGTCGGTCAGGGGTTTCTCGCCCTTCAGCACCTTTTTCAGGATGCCCTCCGGCCAGCCGCCGTGCGGTTGGCCGAGGTTGCCCCTCAGCATGTCCACAACGCTGTCGGGAAAGGCCACATCCACGGTTGGATCCTCGACCTCGGCGCGGGTCAGGCCCTGTGCCACCATCATCAGCGCCATGTCGCCCACGACCTTCGAAGACGGCGTGACCTTCACGATATCGCCGAACATCTGGTTCGCATCGGCATAGGCCTGCGCGACCTCGTGCCAGCGCTCCTCCAGCCCCAGACTGCGGGCCTGGGCTTTGAGGTTGGTAAACTGGCCGCCTGGCATTTCATGCAGGTAGACCTCCGAGGCCGGGGCGGGGATGCCGCTTTCGAAGGCCGCGTATTGCTTGCGCACGCTCTCCCAATAGTCGGAAATCTGCCGGACCGCGGAGATGTCGATGCCGGTATCCCGGTCGGTGTTGCGCAACGCCTCGACGATGGACCCAAGGCAAGGCTGGGACGTGCCACCACTGAACGCGTCCATTGCGGCGTCGACGGCATCGACCCCCGCATCACAGGCCGCAAGAATCGTCGCCGCCCCGGCACCCGAGGTGTCGTGCGTGTGGAAATGGATCGGCAGGCCGATCTCCTGCTTCAGAGTCTTGATCAGGATCCGGGCCGACGCCGGCTTCATCAGCCCCGCCATGTCTTTCAGACCCAGCACATGCGCGCCCGCCGACTTCAGTTCCTTGGCGCAGTCGAGGTAGTATTTCAGGTCGTACTTCGACCGGGCAGGGTCCAGAAGGTCGCCGGTATAACAGATCGTGCCTTCGCAGACCTTGTTCGCCTCCAGCACCGCGTCCATCGCCACGCGCATGTTCTCGACCCAGTTCAGGCTGTCGAAGACGCGGAACACGTCGACGCCGGTCTTCGCAGCCTGCAGAACGAAGCTGCGCACGACGTTGTCGGGATAGTTGGTGTAGCCGACCCCGTTCGATGCGCGGAGAAGCATCTGGGTCATCAGGTTTGGCATCGCCGCCCGCAAGTCGCGCAGGCGCTGCCAGGGGCATTCCTGCAGGAAACGGTAGGCCACGTCGAAGGTGGCACCCCCCCAACATTCCACGCTGAAAAGCTGCGGCAGGTTGGCCGCATAGGCGGGAGCCACCTTGATCATGTCGATCGACCGCATCCGCGTCGCCAGCAGCGACTGATGCCCGTCGCGCATCGTGGTGTCGGTCAGAAGAACCTTCTGCTGTTCCTTCATCCAGTCGGCGACCGCCTGCGGGCCGTGCTGCTCCAACAGGTTCCGGGTGCCCATCGCGGGCGAGGCCTTGGCGGCGGGCGGCTTTGGTGCCTTGGCCTCTGCTGGTGGCTTCGGGCGGCCTGCCGTCTCGGGATGGCCGTTCACGGTGATGTCGGCGATGTACAAGAGGATCTTGGTCGCCCGGTCGCGGCGCTTCTTGAAGGCGAAAAGGGCAGGCGTAGTGTCGATGAATTTGGTCGTGTAGGTGTTGTTGAGGAATGTCGGGTGCTTCAAAAGGTTGATCACGAACTCGATGTTCGTGGCGACGCCCCGGATCCGGAATTCGCGAAGCGCGCGGTCCATCCGCGCGATGGCCTTCTCTGGCGTCTGGGCATGCGCGGTGACCTTCACCAGCAGCGAATCATAATAGCGCGTGATGACCGAGCCCGCATAAGCCGTGCCGCCATCCAGCCGGATGCCGTTCCCGGTTGCGCTCCGATATGCCGTAAGCCGGCCGTAGTCCGGGATGAAATTGTTCAGCGGGTCTTCCGTCGTCACCCGGCACTGGACCGCGTGA
>JANOCQ010000120.1:0-4876 GCA_031412255.1 Paracoccaceae bacterium
ACCCGCGCATCCCGCTTGCCGCCGTCCTGGGCCATCCCATCGCCCACAGCCGCAGCCCCGCGCTGCACGGCTACTGGCTCAAGCGCTACGGCATCAAGGGTCACTACATCCCCATCGACATCGCCCCTGTCGATCTGCCCCGGCTTTTGCGCACCCTGCCGGAACTGGGTTTTGTCGGTTGCAACGTCACCATCCCGCACAAAGAGGCGATCCTCCAGATCGCCGACGTCGTCACCGACCGCGCCGCCCTGATCGGGGCTGCCAACACGTTGATCTTCCGCAAGGACGGCAAGATCCACGCCGACAACACCGATGGCTCCGGCTTCATCGCCAACCTCCGCCAGAACGCCCCGGACTGGAAACCCGCCTCCGGTCCCGCCGTCGTCCTTGGCGCAGGAGGAGCCGCCCGCGCCGTCGTCGCCGCGCTGATCGAGGTGGGCGTCCCCCAGATCCACCTCACCAACCGCACCCGCGCCCGCGCCGACGCCATCCGCCACGACTTCGGTGCCAAGATCCATGTCCACGACTGGACCCAGGCCCCGAACCTGATGGACGACGCGGTTACAGTCATCAACACGACCTCGCTCGGCATGACCGGCAAGCAGGACTTCCACGTCCCGCTGTACCGGATGAACCCCCGGGCCCTGTGCAACGACCTCGTCTACACTCCCTTGAAAACCCAGTTTCTGATCGAGGCCGAGGACCGCGGTGCCACCGTGGTCGACGGACTTGGGATGCTTCTGCACCAGGCCGCCCCAGGCTTCGAACGCTGGTTTGGCCAGCGCCCCGACGTGGACGATGCCACCCGTCAGGCTCTCCTGTCCGCATGAGCTTCGTTCTCGGCCTCACCGGCTCCATCGGCATGGGCAAGTCGACCACGGCCCGGATGTTCGCCGACGAGGGCCTGCCCGTCTGGGACGCCGATGCCACTGTCCACCGGCTTTACCAGCCCGGCCAACCCGCCGCGATTGCTGTCGGCGCGCTGTTTCCTACCGCCATCAACCCGGACGGCAGCGTGAACCGCGCCACCCTCCGCGCGCTGATCCAGGCAGACCCCACCGTCCTCGACCGCCTCAATGCGGCCGTTCACCCGCTTGTCGCCGCCGACCGTGCCGCCTTCCTCAGGGCAAACGAAACCGCCGATATCCTCCTCCTTGACGTCCCGCTGCTGTTCGAGACCGGCCTGGACAAAGCCTGCAATGCCGTCGCCGTCGTCTCCGCCCCGGCAGACACCCAGCGCCAGCGTGTCCTTGACCGCGACCAGATGACCGAGGCCCAGTTCCAGACGATCCTTGACCGCCAACTCCCTGACTCCGAAAAACGCAAACGCGCCACCTACATCATCCCCACAACCAGCCTTGAAGCCGCCCGCCAGGCCGTGAAAGATGCGCTGGCAGACATCGGGCGGACCAAAGATGCGTGAAATCGTCCTCGACACCGAAACCACCGGCTTCGAGCCGACCGAGGGTCACCGCATCGTCGAAATCGGCGCGGTAGAGCTGATGAACCACTTGCCCACCGGCCGCACCTATCACCAGTACGTCAACCCCGAACGCGGAATGCCGGTCGGCGCGTTCGAAATACATGGGATCGGCCACGACATCCTGGAAACTCCCGGGAAGTCAGTCCCCGGCGGCGTCACCCTGCGCGACAAGCCGGTCTTCGCCCGCATCGGTCAGGCGTTTCTGGACTTTATCGGCGACGCGCAACTGGTGATCCACAACGCCGCCTTCGACATGAAATTCCTGAACCACGAGCTTCAGCGCTGTGGCCTGCCCGGCCTACCCTTCGCGCGGGCGACCGATACCCTGATGATCGCCCGATCCAAATTCCCCGGCTCACCCGCCTCGCTTGATGCGCTGTGCCGGCGCTTCGGCATAGACAACTCGATGCGGGAAAAGCACGGCGCACTTCTGGACAGCGAAATTCTGGCCGAAGTCTATCTTGAACTGATCGGCGGTCGGCAGCCCGACCTCGTCCTCAGCGCCGCCGCCCCAGCGCCGACCCGCAGCGCTTCTGGCGACCTGATCACCTGGCGCCCACGTCCAAGGCCGGAACCGCTGCCGACGCGGATCACCGAAGACGAACTCGCCGCCCATGCCGCGATGGTGGCAAAGCTTGGCGATGCAGCGGTCTGGAAAAAGGACGCATGACCCAAGGTGACACGGCCCGGGTGCAGCGTGCCCCCTCCCCGCAGGGAGGGGGCGGCAAGAAGAAGGTGTTAGTTGATCTTCTCTGCCGGCACAGCCGCCGCAGCCTGCTGCGCCTGTGCCCGACGCGCCAGCTCTTGCCGGTATAGCGCCATGAAGTCCACCTGGTCCACGTTCAGCGGCGGGAAGCCACCGTCGCGCGTCACATCCGAGATGATCCGCCGCACATAGGGGAACATCAGACGCGGGCATTCGATCAGCAGGAACGGGTGGATCTGCTCGTCGTTCACGCCCTCGATCAGGAAAGTGCTGCCATACTCCAGCTCCAGAAGGAACAGCACGTCGCCGTTGACCTTGTTCTTCGAGGTCACCTTGAACTTGGTGATCACCTCGTACTGGTTCGGCACCGGGCGCTTGCGGGCATCCAGGCTGACCGCGACCTGGATGTCGGGCTGCACTTCGCCAGCGCTCAGGCCCTTCTGCACCACCATGTTCTCGAAGGACATGTCGCGCACGTACTGGGCCAGCACCTGCATCTTGATCTGCGGCGCTGCGGCGGCGGCGCCATTGCCTGCCGGGGTTTCGTCTGCCATTTCCGGGTCTCCCAAACGGATTTGCCGCCTTCTATCAGGTCAAGGGGCTGCTCTCAATGCTGCGCTTCTTCCGAACGAAGATGGCCGACCCACAGGGCCGGCCAAGTCTTAAGCAATCCTGAACGCCCGCAGGCAAGTGCCTGATTTCATTCTCTCCGCAGAACTGCCCACGCGCGGGCAGCCGTCAGAGGATCTCGCTCATCTTCACCGTCCGACCCTCGGCCACCGACTTCAGCGCCGCCTCGGCCAGGGCAAGAGCCAGCAGGCCATCCTCCCCGGACGGGGAAGCCTTCGCCTTGCCCCCCATCGCGTCGATGAAAGCCCCGATTTCCGCCGCGTAGGCCTCGGTATAGCGGGTCATGAAGAAGTCATGCAGCGGCGGCCGGGTATACCCCGCCCCCGTCGCGACCTCGATCGACACCGGCCGCTGGTTCTCCGCCGCGACCGACCCGCCGGACCCATGCACCTCGATCCGCTGGTCGTAGCCATAGGTCGCCCGGCGCGAGTTCGAGATCACCGCCATCTTCCCCGTGGCCGTCTTCAGCATCACTTGGACCGAGTCTCTGTCCCCCGCCTTGCCAATCGCCGGGTCCACCAGAACCGCCGCCATCGCCGAAACCTCCTGGACTTCCTCACCCAGCAGGAACCGCGCCATGTCGAAGTCATGGATCGTCATGTCCCGGAAGATCCCCCCCGACCGCGCGATGTAGTCCAAGGGGGGCGCGCCCGGATCGCGACTGGTGATCGTCACCATCTCGACCGTCCCGATGGTCCCCTTGTCGATCTCAGCCCGGACCGCCATGAAATGCGGATCGAAGCGGCGGTTGAAGCCGACCATCAACGTGCCCTTGTTGGCGCGCACCACCTCCAGGCACTGCTTCACGCGGGCCAGCGACAGGTCGATGGGCTTTTCACAGAACACGGCTTTCCCGGCCTTCACGAACTGCTCGATCAGGTCTGCGTGGGTATCTGTCGGCGTGCAGATAACCACCGCGTCGATGTCCTTGGCCGCGCAGATCGCGTCGATGGTCCGCACATCGCAGCCATACTGATCCGCAATCGCCTGAGCGGCGGGGGCCATCGCATCCGACACCGCCACCAACTTCGCGCCGGGGTTCCCCGAAACCGCCTTCGCATGCACCTTCCCGATGCGCCCCGCACCCAGAAGCCCGAACCTGATCGTCATAGTCTCTCCTTAGCCCCGGGCTGTCCCCGGCGTTTGTCAAACTTCAGGCGTAGGTGGCGTCGCTGCCGCCCTTCACCCCGGTGATGTAGCTCACGATGTCATTGCCGTCGGTCTCGTCCTTCCGCAGGCTAGCGACGATGCGACCCCGGCGGAACACGACGATCCGGTCGACCAGATCGAAGACCTGGCGCAGGTTGTGGCTGATCAGGATCATCGGGATGCCGCGCTCCTTCAGCCCCCGGATGATGTTCTCGACCTGAGCCGTCTCCTGCACCCCAAGCGCCGCCGTGGGTTCGTCCATGATCACCAGTTTCGACGCAAAAGCCGCCGTCCGCGCGATGGACACGCATTGCCGTTGGCCTCCGCTCATGTTGCGAATCGGGTTGTCGACGTTCGGAATCTTTACAGCCGTCGTCGCCAAAGCCTCCATCGTCCGCTCGCGCATCGTCTTGCGGTCCAGCCAGGAAAACGGTCCCAGCTTGAACTTGAACAGCTCGCGCCCCAGGAACAGGTTCGACGGCACGTCCAGATCGTCGGCCAGCGCCAGCGTCTGGAACACCGTCTCGATTCCGGCCTGCCGCGCCTCCAGCGGGCCGGCAAACTGGACTGGCTGACCGTCGAAGATGACCTCGCCGCCGGTCCGCTGCTCCACCGCCGTCACCTGGCGCACGAAGGTGGATTTGCCCGCCCCGTTGTCCCCCACGACGGCGACATGCTCGCCCTCGTGCAGGATGAAGTTGGCGTCGTCCAGCGCATGAACGCCGCCGTAGTGCTTGGTCAGGCCACGGGTTTCCAGAATGACTTTCGACATGGCCACTACCCCCGAGTCCGTTTGCGTTGCCGCCACTGGTCCAGCACCACCGCGCCGACGATGATCGCGCCCTTGACCATCTCCTGGTAGTAGGCGTCCAGCTTGATCGAGGTGAAGCCCGAGATGATCACCGAAA
>JANOCQ010000121.1:0-20373 GCA_031412255.1 Paracoccaceae bacterium
TCCTGCCCATCCTGGGTGAACCGCATCTCGTCGAACAGGTTCTTGCCCAGTCCCGAGCGTTGGATGGTTTTCAGGAACTGCTTGGGGATGATCATGTCGGTGTCGATGTTCACAAGCGGCATCGGGGCCGCAACGCCGGTGAGTGTGGTGAATTTTTCCATCAGGGTCAGCTTTCAGGTCAGGAATGCGGGACGGGTTCGGGACGGGACGGGCGGCGGCCCAGGACCCAGTCGTAGATAGTAAGGATCTGCTCGGCCCGGCGGGGCCAGGTGAAAAGCTCGGACACGCGTTCGCGGGAGGCTTGTCCCATGCGGGCTGTGCCCGCGGGGTCAGCGGCCATCTGCTCCAGCGCCTTACGCAGGGCCAAAGTTGTGCCCTCGCGGGTGGTCAGGGGAACCTTGATCCCGGTTGCGGGTGTGACAAGGTCGGCGGGCCCACCGTAATCGACGACCAGCGGCGCAAGGCCGAGCGCCATGCCTTCAAGCACGGCACCGCCCCCGAATTCGCGGATCGAGGGAAAGGCCAGGATATGGCAACGTGCAGCCACGTCCTGCACCTCTTCGTGCTTCAGCCAACCGTGGAACTGAACGCCATCAAGACCGTCGGCTTGCTTTTTCAAAGCCGGGGTCAGGGTGCCGTCACCGACAAGGTGCAGTTCCATCCGGCCGGTTTCAAGCAAGGGCCGCGCGGCCTCGATCAGCATACCCATCCCCTTCAAGGGAACGAAGCGCCCGATGAAGCAGGCCTTCAAGGTGCCGGGTTCGGGCGTGGTCTGACGGAAGAAACGGGCCGGATCGATGGCGTTTTCGGGTAGGTAGATCGACCGGTCCAACAGAGCCCGGGGAATGTCCCCACGTGTGAACTTTGACGCATACAGGATAGCGCTGCAAGCTTGCAACATTCTGCGCCGACCGGGGAAAATACGCAAAAGGCCACGTGCGCGGCTTAGCCATTCGCCCTCCTGTTTCTGTTCGGCCTCAAACCCCTTGGGCCAGGGAACGCCGCCGTTCAGCGGACCAAGCACAAAGGGCACGCCTACCTTCCGGCACTTTTCGGCCAAAGGGCCGGATGCAGAGGGAGACAGCGGTGTGATGCGGTGGACAAGATCATAGTCGCCACGCGTCAGGGCCGGCCCGAACTGCCGCCATATCTTTCGTTCGAAGACGGGGTAGGTCAGACTGCTGATCGCCTGGACAATTGTCCAACCGCGGCTTTCGCCCATCCGAAGGATCTGGGACAGCTTCCAGGCCGGGGCCGCGATGGACTCGGTGTCAATGGCGGTAAAATCCGTGCCCTCGACCCAACCCGCCCGCAGAATAGCCTCGCGATTCCGCACCTGGGTAACGAGGTGGACGTCGGCCACCCCGCGCAAAGCCTCGGCCAGAGACCAGCCGATTAGCGGAACCGAGACCCATTCCGGGTTCGCCGCCTCGGCAATGACCAGAACGCGGGGCCGACGCGCGGTCCCGCCGGACACGGCACCCTGGGATGCCGCTGCCTTCATCAGACGGTCTCGCCCATCATCTCGCGGACGTCTGTGAGATGGCCGGTAATCGCCGCCGCCGCCGCCATAGCCGGCGACATCAGGTGCGTGCGGCCGCCTCGGCCCTGGCGACCCTCGAAGTTGCGGTTGCTGGTCGCGGCACAGCGCTCGCCCGGCTGCAGCTGGTCTGGGTTCATCGCCAGGCACATCGAGCAGCCCGCAAGCCGCCATTCGAAGCCTGCGTCAAGGAAGATCTGCGCCAGACCCTCTTCTTCGGCCTGCGCCCGCACCAAGCCGGAGCCAGGCACGACCATCGCGCGCTTCACCTTGATCTTCTTGCCCTTCAGGATGGCCGCCGCCGCCCGCAAATCTTCGATCCGGCCGTTGGTGCAGGAGCCGATGAAGACGGTGTCGATTGCGATGTCGGTCAGCTTCTGCCCGGCGGTCAGCCCCATGTAGTCTAGGCTGCGCTGGGCGGCGTCGACCTTGCCGCCGGTGAAGCTTTCCGCCGCAGGGACGACGCCCGTGATTGGCAGAACGTCTTCGGGCGAGGTGCCCCAGGTCACGACCGGCGCGATGTCTTCGCCCTTGATCGTCACCACCTTGTCGAAATGCGCGCCTTCGTCCGTGTAAAGTGTCTTCCAGTAGGCCAGAGCGGCCTCCCACTTGGCTCCCTTGGGTGCATGGGGGCGGCCCATGACATAGGCAAAGGTCTTCTCGTCAGGTGCAATCAGTCCGGCCCGCGCACCGCCTTCGATCGCCATGTTGCAGACGGTCATCCGGCCTTCCATCGACAGCTCGCGGATCGCCTGGCCGCAGTATTCGATGACATAGCCGGTGCCGCCCGCCGTTCCGGTCTCTCCGATCACCGACAGTGTGATGTCCTTGGCCGTGACGCCGGGACGCAGGGACCCGGTGATTTCCACCTTCATGTTCTTGCCCTTGCGCTGGATCAGTGTCTGGGTGGCAAGCACATGCTCAACCTCGGACGTTCCGATCCCGTGGGCAAGGCTGCCGAATGCGCCGTGGGTGGCGGTGTGGCTGTCACCGCACACGACGGTCATCCCCGGCAGGGTCCAGCCCTGCTCCGGCCCGACAATGTGCACGATGCCTTGCCGCACGTCGGTGACAGGATAGTAGTTGATCCCGAAGTCCTTGGCGTTCTTGTCCAGAGCGGCCACCTGGATGCGGCTATCCTCGGTCATCGTTGCGGCATTGGCCCGGTCCAGCGTCGTCGGCACGTTGTGGTCTGGCACCGCGATGGTCTTTTCGGGTGCGCGCACCTTGCGACCCGTCATCCGCAGCCCTTCGAATGCTTGCGGGCTGGTCACTTCATGCACGAGGTGCCGGTCAATGTAGAGGAGGCAAGTGCCATCCTCGGCCTGATGGACGACGTGGTCGTCCCAGATCTTGTCATAAAGGGTACGAGGAGCCATGGCTCTCACCTGTTCTTGGAAGGACGGGGATAGGCGAAACGGCGCGGGCGCGCGGGACGGCTAAGGTCAGGCGCGGGCGAGGATCGAGCGGGTCATGCCGAAGAAGCGGGCCGGAAGCCGCGCGTGATCGGTGATATTGAAGTAGATGAACCCGGACATGATGGCGATATACGCTCGAAATCCGTGTCAGGCAAGCTAGGTCCCCTTGAAAGCAGGGGTAATCCAATGCGTAAACTGGTGCTGGCGGGGGTCTTGGGGATCGTGATGGCGGGAACTGCAGTAGCCGAGACGACGCACAAGGGCTATGAGATGCCGCCCTACACTGTGGAATGGTCCAAAGCCACGCGAGAGATTCGCAACTATGGCCCGCATCTTCTGGCTGAAGTGAAGGTGGTCGGCGGGCGGCAAGGCGCCATCCAAGCCGGGTTTCGGATGCTGGCGGGTTACATCTTTGGCGGCAATGCCTCGGGCGAGAAGATCGCCATGACCGTCCCCGTGGCCCAGACCGCAGATCGGGATTTCTGGACCGTGAGCTTCATGATGCCATCCCGCTACACCGCCGACACACTGCCGACCCCGCGTGACGACCGCGTCCGCTTTGTGCCGGGCGGCCCCTCGCGGCAACTGGTGGAGCGATTCTCGGGCTTGCCAGGCACCTCTGGGCTGACTGAACGGGCCGACGACCTGCGCAGCTGGGCGGAACAGCAGGGCTACGAGATTCTTTCCGGCCCGCATTATTACTTTTATGATGCCCCGCTGACCCTGCCGTGGAAGCGCCGGAACGAGGTGGCTTTTACAATTCGGTAGGTCCGCCGGCGCAACATCGCCGAAACGGCATTGACGGCGGCTACGTCTGTCACGCGGCCGCGACCGCCCTTTCACCTGCCTTGCGCCGGTGATAGCCAGCCGCGTCATGACCTCCTCTCGCAATCCCGTTTTAGGCATCTGGCTGATGGTTGCAGCCGTCGCGGCTTTCGCGGCGCAGGACGCTTTCGCCAAGCATCTGGCCGGGACCTATTCCACCCAGATGATCATCATGATCCGGTACTGGGTTTTCGCAGGATTCGTCCTTTTCCTGGCCTTCCGCCAGCCCGAGGGCTTTAGCGCTGGTATCCGGTCGACCCGTCTTCGGACCCATGTCGTGCGCTCAGCCTTATTGGTGGGCGAAATCTGCCTGATCGTCTGGGGCTACACCCAGATCGGGCTGATCAACAGTCTCGCAGTGTTTTCCATTTGTCCGCTGCTGATTGTGGCCCTCTCTGGCCCGCTCCTGGGCGAGGCGATCAGTTGGCAACGCTGGGGTGCCGTCGCGGCGGGTATGGTCGGGGTTCTGGTCATTCTCCGTCCAGGGATCGGGGTGTTCACCTGGGCCGCCATCCTGCCTTTGGCTGCAGCTTTCCTTTTCGCGCTCTACTCCGTCCTCACGCGCCTGAGCACGCGGGACGAGCCTACTTTTCCAGCATTCTTTTGGCCCGGAGTGATCGGGGCCGTTCTTATGACAGGCATCGGCCTGCCACACCTGACGCCGATGCTTCCAACTGACATGGGACTGCTTGCTGTCTATTGCGGGTTGTCGATCCTGTCGCATTGGCTCCTTTTGAAATGCTACGAGCAGGTCGAAGCATCGCGGGTGCAACCCTATTCCTACCTGCAACTTGTCTTCGTCACGGGCATCGGCATCTTTGTCTACGGTGAGGTGCTGGAGCTTCCGGTTGCTATCGGTGGCTTGATCGTCGTGGGAGCGGGGCTTTATGCCGTTTCGCTGGAACGGAAAGTGGCATGACCCACCAGGCAGAGCAGAACACAAAGCTGGGCATCTGGCTGATGATTGCCACAACGCTGGTCTTCGCAGTGCAGGATGGCATCTCGCGACATCTGGGGTCGCACTACCACGTAACGATGGTGGTGATGGTGAGGTTCTGGTTCTTCGCCCTTTTCGTCATGGCGATGGTTGCTCGATCGCCGGGCGGAATCAAGACGGCCGTGCGGTCGCATTATCCTTGGGTGCAGGCTGCGCGCGGGGTGATCCTTGTTGCGGAAATCGCGGTGATGCTGGTGGCCTTCGTCAAGCTTGGCCTGATCGAGGCGCATGCGGTCTTCACCTGCTATCCCCTTCTCGTCGCGGCATTGTCCGGCCCGATCCTGGGTGAAAAGGTCGGCTGGCGGCGCTGGTCGGCGATCCTTGTCGGGTTTGCCGGAGTACTGATCATCCTGCAGCCCGGCTTCGGGGTGTTCACCCCTTGGGCACTTGTACCGCTCTTGTCGGCTACGATGTTTGCAGTCTACGGGTTGCTAACACGCTTCGTCGCGCAGAAGGACAGCGCCTCGGTCAGCTTCTTCTGGACCGGTGTGGTCGGAGCCGTCGCGATGACCCCCATCGGCCTTATGCACTGGACCTGGATGACTCCGGTCGACTGGGGTTGGATGCTGCTGCTATGCTGCACCGCGGCGCTTAGTCACTGGCTTTTGATCAAGTCCTATGCCGTGGCCGAAGCCTCTGCCGTCCAGCCCTTCGCCTATCTTCAACTCGTCTGGGCCAGTGCCATCGGGCTTCTGGTCTTTGGAGAGACGTTGCGAATCAACGTGGCGATCGGCGCCGGGATCGTCGTGGCGGCAGGGATCTTCACGCTGTGGCGCCAGCGCGTGCGTGAGAAGGCGGCAGCGGGGCCATCTGAAGCCCCAGTTGCTCCGCAGGGCCGCAGGGCGTAAAACCCGGCGGAACCATACCGGAGACTGCCAAATGCCCGCCCCGAAACCCGTCGTTTTGTGCATCCTTGACGGCTGGGGCATCGGCCCGAACCCTGACACCTCCGCCCCTGCCCAAGCGCATGTACCAACCTTCAACCACCTTTGGGCAACCTGCCCGCGTGCGACCCTGACAACCTTCGGACCGGACGTCGGGCTGCCGACGGGGCAGATGGGGAACTCGGAAGTAGGTCACACCAACATCGGCGCAGGGCGAGTGGTGGCGATGGATCTTGGAGCAATCGACCTGGCTGTCGAGGATGGGAGCTTTGCGAAGAACCAGGCGATCCTGGACTTTGCCTCACGCGTGAAAGCCAAGGGCGGGACCGCACACCTGATCGGTGTCGTGTCGGACGGCGGCGTGCATGGCCACGTCAACCATGTTCTTGCGGCATGCCGGGCGATCACCGCCCTCGGTGTTCCCGTCGCGCTGCATGCGATCACCGACGGCCGCGACGTGGCGCCTTCATCGGCCCAGGGCTTCGTGACCCAGTTGGTGCAGCGCCTGCCTTACGGTGCTGGCATCGCGACAGTGACAGGCCGTTACTGGGCCATGGATCGCGACAACCGTTGGGAGCGGGTGAACCGCGCCTATGAAGCAATTATCCATGCAAAGGGCGACACTGCGCCTGATCCGCTGACCGCCGTGTCGAACAGCTACGGCAAAGGCGAGACGGACGAGTTTCTTGCGCCAACAGTAATCGACGGCTACTTGGGGGCAAAAGACGGCGACGGGGTCTTCTGTCTGAACTTCCGGGCCGACCGGGCGCGAGAGATCCTGGCGGCGATTGCCGACCCGACCTTTTCAGCCTTCGACACCGGCATCAGGCCCCAATGGTCCAGCTTGCTGGGCATGGTTGAATACTCGGACCTCCTGAACGCATATATCGGCGCTGCCTTTCCAAAACGCGTGCTGATCAACACGCTGGGGGAATGGGTCTCGCTTCAGGGTCGCACCCAGTTCCGCCTGGCCGAGACCGAGAAATACCCGCACGTGACGTTCTTTCTGAACGGGGGGCGCGAGGTGCCTTATCCTGGCGAAGATCGCGCAATGCCGTCATCGCCCAAGGTCGCGACATACGACCTGCAACCCGAGATGAGCGCAGACCAGGTCACCGACCACCTCGTCGCGGCAATCGAAAGGGGCTACGACCTGATCGTGGTGAACTTCGCCAATCCGGACATGGTCGGGCATACCGGCAGCCTGCCCGCCGCGATCAAGGCGTGCGAGGCGGTAGACCGCGGCCTGACCCGGGCGCTGGCCGCGCTGCAAGCAAAGGGCGGTGCGATGATCCTGACGGCGGACCACGGCAATTGCGAAGTGATGATCGATCCTGTAACCGGCGGGCCGCACACCGCGCATACCACCAACCCGGTGCCGGTTATCCTGGTCGGCGGCCCCCCCGGCGCCACCCTGCGCGCCGGACGGCTGGCCGACCTGGCCCCTACGCTTCTGGAGTTGATGGAACTCCCGCAGCCTGCCGAGATGACCGGCCAGACCCTTATCGTATGATCCGCACTGCCGCCCTTGTTTGCTTTCTAGCCCTGCCCCTTCGGGCAGAGACTGTGGCCCAGCAGGCGGCAGAAGCATCGCGCGAGTTACAACATGCCGTGGCAGCGCTTGAGGCCGCCACCGAGGCACGCGACCGGGTTTCTGCCCTGAGCCAGACGATCCGTGCCTATGAGGCGGGCCTTGCTGCCCTACGCACCGCCCTGCGAAAGGCAGCCCTGCGGGAAGCCACCTTGACCAAAGCGTTCCACGCCAAGCGCGACGGGATCGGACGGCTGCTGGGTGTGCTTGCCACGATGGAGGCGAATCCGGGCCCGCTTTTGCTGCTGCACCCGGAGGGCGCGGTGGGAAGCGCTCGGTCGGGGATGATCCTGGCCGACGTTGCCCCTGCCCTGCAATCCGAGGCTGCTGCGCTGCAGGTCGAACTTCAGGAACTGGCCGATCTGCGCGCTCTGCAGCTGTCTGCGGGCGACGTGCTGCAGAAGGGCCTCGCTTCAGCGCAGGACGCGCGCACCGAATTGTCCAAGGCAGTCTCGGAGCGAACGGATCTACCAAAACGGTTCACCGAGGACCCGGAAGTGCTGAAGGGGCTTCTGGACAGCGCCGACACTCTGGACGCCTTCGCCGCAGGCTTGTCGCCTGATGCCGAGATCGGAACCAGCTTTGCAGACCAGAAAGGACGCTTGCCGCTCCCTGCTTTCGGTACGCTTCTTCGTAGCCCCGGCGAGGCAGACACCGCTGGAGTCCGCCGTCCCGGCGTTGCGCTTGCGACCCAGGCACTCGCCATTGTCATTGCGCCTTGGCCCGCTACGATCCGCTACCGGGGCCCGCTTCTGGACTACGGAAATGTGATGATCCTTGAACCCGGTGACGGCTATCTCCTGGTGCTCGCCGGCATGGAAACCCTGTATGGCGAAGTGGGAGAAGTGATCGCTGCCGGGGCACCTTTGGGCCTGATGGGCGGACCCGCTGGTGCCACTGCTGAATTCGTGGCGCAAGCGGCAGATGGCTCTGGTGGGCGCGGCACGGAAACGCTTTATATGGAACTTAGACAGGGCGCCGCTCCAGTAGACCCGACAGAATGGTTCACTGGCCTGGCCCGCACAGGAGACTGACGAGGATGAAGAAGCATGTGATGGCCGCCCTGGCCGGAACCGTCGCGGGGGTCATTGCGACCACACAGATCGCCGGCCCCCTCGTCGCGCAGGAAGTCGTGCCGGAAAGCTCGGTCTACGAACAGCTCGACCTTTTCGGCGACATCTTCGAGCGCGTGCGCTCGCAGTACGTGGAAGAGGTCCCGACGGACGAGTTGATCACCGCCGCAATCAACGGGATGCTCACCTCGCTTGACCCTCATTCCAGCTACCTTTCGGCCAAGGACTTCGAGGATATGCAGGTCCAGACCCGCGGTGAGTTCGGCGGGCTTGGCATCGAGGTTACCCAAGAAGAGGGTTTCATCAAGGTCATCGCTCCGATGGATGGCACGCCCGCCGCGAAAGCCGGCATCCAGCCCGGCGACTTCATCACCCATGTAGATGGCGAGGCAGTGTCGGGCCTTTTGCTTGACGAGGCCGTCGAAAAAATGCGCGGGCCCATCGGGTCCGAGATCATCATCACCATCGTCCGCGAGGGTGAGGCTGAGCCTTTCGACGTCTCGATCATCCGTGACACGATCAAGCTGACCGCCGTACGGGGCCGGGTGGTTGGAAAAACCATCGTCCTTCGCATCACCACCTTCAATGATCAGACCACCACCGGCATGGCTGAAGAACTGAAGAAGGGTCTCGAGGAACTGGGCGGCATGGCCAACCTCGACGGTGTGGTCATCGACCTCCGCAACAACCCGGGCGGGCTTTTGAACGAAGCAATCACGGTTTCCGACAGTTTCCTCGACAAGGGCGAGATCGTATCGACCCGGGGGCGGGTGGCCGGAAGTGGTGAGCGTTACAATGCTCAATCAGGGGACCTGATCGAAGGTAAGCCGATCGTGCTTTTGATCAATGGCGGCTCGGCCTCCGCTTCCGAGATTGTCGCTGGCGCTCTGCAGGACCATCGCCGCGCCATCGTTGTCGGGACCAAGAGCTTTGGCAAGGGATCGGTGCAGACGCTGATCCCGCTGCGGGGCGATGGTGCAATGCGCCTGACGACCGCGCGCTACTACACTCCATCGGGGCGCTCGATCCAGGCGCTCGGGATTTCCCCAGATATCGTCGTCCAGCAACCGGCCCCGCCCCCTGTGGATGAAGCAGCGGCCGAAGATGAGAAATCCTCCGCACTGCGCGAGCGGTCGGAAGCCGACCTGCGTGGTGCGATCACCAACGACTCGATGACGGACGAGGAGAAGCGGCTTTACCAGGAAGAGCAGCAGCGGGCCGAGGAATCTGCGAAGCTTAGGGACGAGGACTATCAGCTCGCCTATGCCGTGGACATCATCAAGGGCCTGACCGCCATCGCACAGGAAGAGCAGTAAGAGAGCAATGGTCGGCGACGAAGTCCTGCCATATCGGCCCTGCGTGGGCGTCGTGCTGATCGACGCGCGCGGCATGGTCTTTGCAGGCCAGAGGATCGACAGCCCGTCGCCCGCATGGCAGATGCCACAGGGCGGGATCGACGAAGGAGAAAAGCCCAAGGAAGCAGCCTACCGCGAACTTTGGGAAGAGACGGGCATCACCCGCGACAAGGTGGAGTTCATGGCCAAGACCCATGGCTGGGTTACCTATGACCTCCCGCCCGACCTTCTGGGCAAGGTCTGGGGCGGCAAGTACCGGGGCCAGAAACAAAAGTGGTTCCTGTTCCGCTTCACCGGGCAGGACGCCGACGTGAGGATCGCAAGCGAACATCCTGAATTTTCGGCTTGGCGCTGGATCCTTGCAGACGAGATGGTCGAGAGCATCGTTCCCTTCAAACGCGCCGTTTACGATCAAGTCGTCCGCAGCTTCCGTGCCTACCTCGCCTGACTCGCGTCACACTTCGCAGAAGCCGTTGCGCGGCGCTCCTGTTCGGCTTTCCCGCGCTCAAGCGCCTCGGCCAGATACTCATGTTTGCACCGCATACCTGTGTCTGATCTTGCCAAAGCCGATCCGGAAGGATCGGACTTCCACCTCGCCTCTCGCGACTGACGATCGGCAAGCTCGCGGGCGCGGGTGCGTCGATCTCGCAGGCGCCAGATGAGTGCCGTCAGCTCTTCGTCGGTCAGGCGGCGGATCGCAGGCGCTCGCGTCATGTCCGCCAGCTGCCACTCCTCTGCATCCAGCGCCCGTCGCTCCTCGGCGCTGGCGACCACCGTGCCAAGCTTTTCATCTATCATCGGTCTTTTCCGTGTTACCGGCATGCCGAGGACAACAGCTGACTTCATAGCCCTGTTCCCACTAAGCCATCACTCATGCGTTGCCGAAGTTATCCGCGCCACACCTCTGGCTTTGAGGCAGTCGTTCGTGCAGGACTCGTTCTTGTGGAACATCCGTCCCACCGTCTCGAAGCCGATGGCATTTCCGCCTTTTCTCTGGACCGACCTCCCGCTCTCGCTTGAATCCCGCCCCTCTCCCGCGTTACGGACCCGCCCAAATGCGGCCCAGTCCGTCCTGAAAGGTTGTCTCATGTTCCTGCAGAACCACGCTCCGATCCCGGAACTTTACGTCTCGTACGACTCGGCACAGAAGCTGAAGGCCGAGGCCGGAACTTTGCCCTCGTGGGACCTTACGGCCCGACAGATCTGTGACCTGGAATTGCTGATGAACGGCGGCTTCGCCCCGCTGAAAGGCTTCATGGGAGAAGCGGACTACGATGGCGTCGTCGTTAATATGCGGATGGCCGACGGCACCCTGTGGCCGATGCCGATCACGCTAGATGTGTCGGAAACCTTTGCCGAGAAAGTGGAGCCTGGCCAGGACATCGCGCTGCGTGACCAGGAAGGCGTCATCCTTGCGATCCTGTCGATCAGCGACAAGTGGGTTCCAAACAAGGCGGTCGAGGCCGAGAACGTCTTCGGTGCCGACGACGTGGCGCATCCGGCCGTCAACTACCTGCACAACACGGCGGGCAAGGTCTACCTGGGTGGCCCGGTGATCGGCATCCAACAGCCCGTGCACTACGACTTCAAGGCCCGCCGCGACACGCCGAACGAACTCCGCGCCCTCTTCCGCAAGCTGGGCTGGCGCAAGATCGTCGCCTTCCAGACGCGCAACCCCCTGCACCGCGCGCACCAGGAACTGACCTTTCGCGCCGCACGCGAAGCCGAGGCGAACTTGCTGATCCACCCGGTCGTCGGCATGACAAAGCCGGGCGACGTCGACCACTTCACCCGGGTCCGCTGCTATGAGGCGGTCCTTGACCAGTACCCTGCGCAGACCACCGCCCTGAGCCTTCTGAATCTCGCCATGCGCATGGCTGGCCCGCGCGAAGCCGTCTGGCACGGCATCATCCGTAAGAACCACGGTTGCACCCACATTATCGTCGGCCGCGACCATGCAGGTCCTGGCAAGAATTCTGCCGGTAAAGATTTCTACGAACCGTATGCGGCGCAAGAGCTTTTTGCCCAGCACGCCAAGGAAATCGGCATCGAGATGGTCGACTTCAAGCACATGGTCTACGTGCAGGAGAAGGCGCAGTACTACCCCGCAAACGAGATCCCCGAAGGCTCGACCGTGCTGGACATCTCGGGCACCGAACTGCGCCGCCGGTTGCGCGAAGGGCTGGATATTCCGGAGTGGTTCAGCTTCCCGCAGGTGGTGAGCGAGCTGCGCAAGACCAGCCCGGCGCGGTCGAAGCAGGGCTTCACCGTGTTCTTCACCGGGCTTTCCGGGTCGGGCAAGTCCACCATCGCCAACGCGCTGATGGTTAAGCTGATGGAGATGGGCGGTCGCCCCGTCACGCTTCTGGACGGGGATGTGGTCAGAAAACACCTGTCCTCGGAACTCGGCTTCTCCAAGGAACACCGCGACCTGAACATCAAGCGCATCGGCTATGTGGCCAGTGAAATCACCAAGAACGGCGGAATCGCGATCTGCGCCCCGATCGCTCCCTACACCGCAACCCGCCGCGCCGTGCGCGAAATGATCGAGTCTTTCGGGGCTTTCATCGAAGTCCACGTGGCAACCAGCATTGAGGAATGCGAACGCCGCGACCGCAAAGGGCTCTACAAGCTGGCGCGCGAGGGGAAGATCAAGGAATTCACCGGTATATCAGACCCCTACGAAGCGCCGACCCAAGCAGAGCTTGTGGTGGATACAGAGAATGTGGACGTCGACCACTGCGCGCATCAGGTTCTGCTGAAGCTCGAGCAGATGGGCCTGATCAAGGCTTAACCCGGCTCGCGAAATGGAAAAGGGCCGCGTATTTGGACGCGGCCCTTTGTCGTTCTACCCGCCTTCATCATCCGACGCAGAAGGCCATCCTTCAGAACATACTGGTAATACAACGCGATCCGGACGACGACCAGCGCGAGGATCGACAGCCCGACGGCCACATGCGGCACAAAGCCTGCAACGCCCCCCTCCTCGACCGCCTCCATCGCCACTTCAGCACCATCGCCCGTGAACCAGGCGGTCACGATCAGGACGGCAATCAGCCAGTGCAAAGGCAATCTGGATGCCCGAGTATCCCGTTGCGGTTTTCAAGATAGCCTCCATTAACGTCACGACACCTGCTTCCTAACGTAGCCGTTCCGACGCTAAAGGCCAGTTTTGGTAAGAAGCGTGCCGGACGACACGCACCTTGGCGGGGTCGGGCTTAGTGCACGCTTACGGGTGTGAAGTCATGTTCCCGCGCAAGATGAAACGCGACGTCCCGGTCAGCGACCAGCGCCAGTTGACGCCCGTCAGCGCCGTGTACCGACCAGATCACGTCCAGCCCGTCCATCTGTTCCCTGACTTCGTCCGGCAGGTCCATCACCGCAACTTCGCGGACATATACGATACGGTCGGCCCCTTGCGGCAGCCCGTTGAATGGAGTGTTCATTTCTTGAGCCTTTCATTTTCGCCCATCCCGTTTGACGCGGCATCCTTGCGACCGATCCGGATCGTCTGCACCACAGTCTCTGGCACGTGCCGACGCAGGTCGACATGCAAGAGACCGTGTTCCATCGTTGCCCCCGCGACCTCGACGCCGTCCGCCAGCACAAAACTGCGCTGGAAGGCTCGGGCCGCGATGCCACGATGAAGAAACACCCTTTCGCCGATGTCGTCGGCTTGACGACCACGAACCACTAGCTGACGATCTTCCACCGTGATCGACATGTCTTCCTCACGAAAGCCAGCGACGGCGAGGGTGATCCGATACGCGTTCTCGGCAACGGCTTCGATGTTGAACGTAGGATAGCCCTCTGACCCCGATTTCGCGGTGCGTTCGTCTTGCCTTTCCATCTGCTCGAACCCCAGAAGATAGGGTTGGGCCCCAATGCTCAGTTTCGTCATTCGGACAGTCCTTGACATAAGCGACAGTTCGGTCTTGCGGCCCTTATCTAGGCACCGCATGTCATGAATATGGGGGGCACCGGCCCACCTCGCAAGACACGAGAGAGGGTGCAACACGCGTGTTTCATCCAAAAACTGCGCAGAAACCTTCACCCAGCGGTCACGCTTTCCGATATCCTCTGGCAAAGGCAGGAATTGATTCGCCCAACCATGAACGCTCCCACCGAACTCAGCCACGACGAAATGCTCGGCATCAGGCTCGAGGTGCTTCGCCGCGAACACCGCGACTTGGATGAGGCTATCCATGCGCTTGAGACCAACGGTCGCCCCGACCAACTGACCCTTCGCCGCCTCAAGAAGCAGAAGCTGTCGCTAAAGGACCATATCGTCAAGATCGAAGATATGCTGATCCCGGACATTATTGCCTGACCAGCATCGTTTCCTGACGCTTGCCCCTGCGCGCGGTTCCCGGTAATCGCGCCTTGAACCAAGGGGGCGCACATGTCCGTATCCGTCGGAATCATCATGGGGTCGCAAAGCGACTGGCCGACCATGAAGGCTGCCGCCGACATCCTGGATGAGCTTGGCATCCTTTACGAGGCAAGAATCGTCAGCGCCCACCGCACACCGGATCGTCTGTGGGAATACGGCACGACGGCCGTTTCCCGTGGGCTGAAGGTGATCATCGCGGGCGCTGGCGGGGCCGCGCACCTGCCGGGCATGATGGCATCGAAGACCCGCATTCCGGTGATCGGAGTCCCGGTGCAGACCAAGGCACTGTCTGGCGTCGATTCGCTCTACTCGATCCTGCAGATGCCGAAGGGCTACCCCGTCGCGACGATGGCAATTGGCGGCGCCGCGAATGCGGGGTTGATGGCGGCAGCGATTCTTGCTGTTTCGGACGCCGCCGTCGCCGCGAAACTGGATGCCTGGCGCGAGGCTCTTTCTGCGTCGATCCCCGAGGAGCCGAAGGATGAGTGAACTTCCACCGGGTTCGGTGATCGGCATTCTTGGTGGTGGGCAGCTAGGCCGAATGCTTTCCGTTGCGGCCAGTCGTTTGGGCTATCGCTGCCACATCTACGAACCCGGCCCGGCCCCTGCGGCAGATGTCGCCCACCACGTCACGACCGCGACATATGAAGACGAAAGCAGCCTGCGGGCCTTCGCAGCCAGCGTCGACGTGATCACCTATGAGTTCGAGAATGTCCCGACCTCGGCACTCGACCTGCTTGAAAGCCTGAAGCCGATCCGCCCGAACCGCCGGGCGCTGGCGATCAGCCAGGACCGGATCAGCGAGAAGACCTTCCTGAACGAACTTGGCCTGCTGACCGCTCCCTGGGCCGCCGTGAATTGTGAAGCAGACCTGCGCGCGGCTGCCGCCACCCTGGGCCTCGCTGCCATCCTGAAGACGACCCGCCTTGGCTATGACGGGAAGGGTCAGGTCAGGCTGGACAGTGCGGCGGACATTCCAGCCGCCTGGGCTGCCATGAACAATGCCGCCTGCGTGCTGGAAGGCTTCGTCGTCTTTGACCGAGAGGTGTCCGTCATCGCCGCCCGGGGGCTGGATGGATCTGTCGCCTGCTTCGACCCCGGTGAGAACATCCACCGCGACGGCATCCTGCGCACCACCACCGTGCCTGCCAGGCTGAACCCCGGCCAGCGCGCCGATGCCGTGCTGCTTGCGGCCCGGATTCTGAACGCGCTGGATTATGTAGGTGTCATGGGGGTCGAGCTGTTCGTCACATCGAGCGGCCTGCTGGTCAATGAGATCGCGCCTCGCGTGCACAACTCTGGCCACTGGACGCAGCAGGGCTGCACCGTGGACCAGTTCGAACAGCACATCCGCGCCGTGGCGGGACTGCCCCTCGGCGACGGCAACCGCTATGCGGACGTGGTGATGGAGAACCTGATCGGCGAGGATGTCCTGCGCGTCCCCCAACTCCTCAAAGCCCGTGATACGGCGGTGCATCTTTACGGAAAGGGCAGTCCCCGCCCTGGCCGCAAGATGGGCCATGTAAACCGCATCAACCGAGGCTGATCCCAATCAGCGGCACCAAAACGGCTTTCGTGCGTTGCTGCCCGACAGGTTGCTGCGCCTTGGGTATCATCATGTCCGACAAAGCTTCGATCTACACCCGTTCTTCCCGTTGGATTGCCCAGTTATCGGGCCGTCCGATTACCTTCCTGCTGGCTGTCGCATCCATCATCGTCTGGATGGTTACCGGCCCGATCTTCGGCTTTTCGGACACCTGGCAGCTGGTGATCAACACCAGCACCACGATCGTCACGTTCCTGATGGTCTTCCTGATCCAGAATACCCAGAACCGGGATACCACTGCCATGCAACTCAAGCTGGACGAGCTGATCCGCGCCACAAAAGGTGCCCACCTCTCGCTTCTGGACCTGGAGCAGCTGGAGGAGCGCGAACTTGCCGTCTTCGTCCACCAATACGAGGCTTTGGCCGCGAAAGGTCGGGCACAGCTGGATGCAGGCAAACCTGACACCGGAACGCCAGAGGTGGTCAGCCGGACTGAACCGCCTGAAAAGTCTCTTTCACGACAGAAGCCAGTGTTAGTGAGGGATCAAAGCGCCCCTCACGCAGAAAAGCCAGAACCTGCCGAATGACCACCGGGTTCACCATCATGAAGGTATGGGTCACCGGCAGGACTAGATGCTCGGCCATTCCTTCCAGCTTCGTGCTTTCCACTGTGACCTTGCCGTCATTCGGTCCCGGCAACATCGAATTCCAGACCGGGTTCAAGGAGCGGGTGCCCGCGATGATCCCAAGCGGATAGTCGGCGGCGGGAAGGCGGTTCGGCCAGCTCTCGGAACCTGTGCCCAGAGTAAGACCCGCCCTGCCGTTCACCATGCTGAACACCGGGTTGTCGCCCAGCTTGTCCACTAACTCGGAGCCGTGGTTTGGCGGGGCCAGCATCACGACCCGGCCCATCTGTTCGGGACGGCTCTCCGTCAGCCACGCGCGTAAAAGGATCCCCCCCATCGAATGCGTGACAAAATGCACCCGCCCCGGCCTCGCCATTTCGACCGCTCTGCCTACCTCGGCCACCAGCGCCTCGGGCTCGGACTTGGTCGAGGGATAGGCCCAATTCACCACCCGGAATCCCGCAGCCTTAAGCGTCATCGCCATAGGCGCGAGCGAGGCATCGGTCCGCGCCAGCCCGTGCAGAAGGACGACGGCATCTGTCAGTCCCGCCCCTTCTTCGGTCGCGGGGGCGGGCAGAAAGCGCGAAAGGCGTCCGGTCAACCACATCTGTCGATTGTCCCGCGCCAACCCGGCCCCGGCAAGCCCGGATTTCCTATCGCTGGACAAATCCGACGCGGCGTCACAGGGTTTTACCATGCCGCAAGCCGCTAGCCCTCGCATCGCCGTCCGCGCCCTAATCCTGCAGGACGATCGACTGCTGCTGGTCAACGCATGGGCAAACGCGAAATCCGACCTCTGGTGCGCACCCGGCGGCGGCGTCCACTCTGGCAGCTCGCTGCCTGCCAACCTGATCCGTGAGGTGCATGAGGAGACCGGTCTCACCATCGCTGTCGGGACGCCGGCGCTCGTCAACGAATTCCACCATCCACCATCGGGCTTTCATCAGGTCGAGGTGTTCTTCCGCTGCCGCATCACTGCAGGCACGCTTTCCGACAACTGGCGCGACCCCGAGCGTGTGGTGACTCAGCGACGCTTTTTCTCGCGCGAAGAATTGCAGAGCGGCTTTTATCGCTTCAAGCCCGGCAGCGTTGCCACCGCCGCATGGGGCGATGGGACGATCTATGACCCCTTGGAGCTTCTTACCCGATGAGCCGAGCGTTCGTGAACGAGGATGCCGGGAACGACCGGCCTGACCTGCCCGAACTGCCGGTTCCCGCTGGCCCGAACTTCGTTACCCCGCGTGGGCTGGGTCTCTTGCAGACCCGGATTACGCAGCGCCAAGCGGATCTGGCAGCACTGAAAGCCCGCCCCGACCGACTGGACAGGCTTCCCGAAGCGGCGGCAGAGCGTGACCTCCGCTGGCTTGAGGCCCGACTGAAAGCAGCCGTCGTCATCGACCCAGCCACCCATGACCTGGCCGAGGTGGGCTTCGGCCTTGCCGTCACCGTAGCCGACGAAGACGGAGCCGAAACCACCTATCAGATCACAGGCCAGGATGAAGCCGACGCCACGCGCCACCGCATCGCACCGAACTCCCCGCTGGCCCGCGCCCTTCTTGGCGCGCAAGTCGGAGACGTGGTGACATGGAAGCGCCCCTCCGGTCACATCGAACTGGAAGTCATCAGGATCACCCATGCGGATCCGTGAGCTTTTCCCCACTGAAACCGCCCTCGTCGCGCAATTCTACCGCGAGGCGCCCGACTACTGGCTCCTCGCCGAGGGCCGCGCTGATCCCGAACGGCAGGCGCAGGAGTTCTTCACCGACGCTCCCCCGAACTGCGATCCCGCCCAAAGCGACCGGCTGGGCCTGTTCGTCAACCAGCGCCTGTCAGGAGTGGCCGAAGTGTCCTATGGCTTTCCCGAATTAAGCGACGCTTATCTCGGTCTCATGCTCCTTGGTCCCTGGGCACAGGGCGCGGGGCGTGGCCGGACCTTCCTGGCCCATGTCGAAATGCTCGCCCGGAAACGTCACGCCGCCCGCCTCTTCCTCGCCGTGCTCGACGTAAACCCGCGTGGTCGCGCATTCTGGGAGCGTGAGGGTTTCACCTATACTGGCTTGTCCCGAAAGGATGCGCTGACCGGCCACACGACTTACCGGCTGGGCAAGCCCCTGTAGGGCAGGTTCGCCAGCGCGACCCCTCCAAGCACCAATGTAGAAGCCAGCCAGAACCGCAGCCCCGGCAGTTCGCCCAGAAGTGTCCCTCCGCCGAAAGCCGCAATCACCGGCACAGTCAACTGGGCCACCGCCGCCCTCGCTGCGCCGAGTTGGGGCAAGACATGATACCAAAGCGCGTAACCAAGGCCCGAGGTCAGGGCCCCCGATACCACGGCCAGAAAAGCTCCCGACGCGTCGGGCTTCGTCATTCCCGCCGCGGCAGCCAATGCCAGAACAAGAGGCACCGACAGAAGGAAGTTCCAGGTTGTCGCCACCAGCGGGTCCACCGCGCACCGCCCCGCCAGCGAATAGATCCCCCACCCCAGTCCCGCGACCGCCATCAGCGCCAGCGGTCCCCAGCCCACAGCGCCGGGAGCAGCGATCACCGCCAACCCGCCCAGCGCCAACCCTGACCCTGCCCAGCGCCTGACCGGAACCGCCTCCCGCGACACGAGCGCCCCGCTGAACATCGTCACTTGCACCGTGCCAAACAGGACCAGAGCCCCCGTTCCGGCATCAATCCCTCGATACGCAAGCGAAAACCCGATCAAATAGACCGACAGCCCAGACACGCCTGCAATTCGGCCCTTGAAGCCCGGCCAGAGCATCCCACCACGGTGCCACAGGACCAAGGCCAGCAGCATGACTGCGCCAGCCACCACCCGGACGCAGGCAAACTCCACCGCGCCGATGTGCCCCGGACCGACCGCCCAACGGTTCAGGACGGAGTTTGCCGCGAAGGCCAGCATGGTAAGGGCAGTCAGCAGGAACAGGCGCATGGCCCACCCTGTACGCAGACTGCGCAAAGGAAAAGGGGCGACCCGAAGGCCGCCCCTTTCAATTCGAGCCTTGGGGGCTGGATCAGAAATCCATGCCGCCCATGCCGCCGCCGCCCATGCCGGCACCGGCACCAGCGCCCGACTTGGGCTCCGGACGGTCAGCGATCATCGCTTCGGTGGTGATCAGGAGCGAGGCGACCGAAGCCGCATCTTCCAGAGCCGTCCGCGTCACCTTGGCCGGGTCGATCACACCAAAGGCGAACATGTCGCCATACTCTTCGGTCTGCGCGTTGAAGCCGAAGGTCAGGTCGTTCGATTCGCGGATCTTGCCCGCGACGACAGCGCCGTCGACGCCAGCGTTCTCGGCGATCTGGCGAAGCGGGGCTTCCAGGGCGCGGCGCACGATGGCGATCCCCGCGTTCTGGTCCGGGTTCGCGCCGGTCATGCCTTCCAGCACCTTGCCAGCCTGGATCAGAGCAACACCACCGCCGACGACGATACCTTCCTGAACGGCCGCACGGGTCGCGTTCAGGGCGTCGTCAACACGGTCCTTGCGCTCTTTCACTTCGACTTCGGTCATGCCGCCGACCTTGATGACCGCGACACCGCCAGCCAGCTTGGCCACACGCTCTTGCAGCTTTTCCTTGTCGTAGTCCGACGTGGTCTCTTCGATCTGGGCACGGATCTGGCTGACCCGGGCTTCGATTTCCGACTTGTTGCCCGCGCCATCGATGACCGTGGTGTCATCCTTCTTGATGATGACCTTCTTGGCACGGCCGAGCATGTCGAGCGTGACGTTTTCCAGCTTCATCCCAAGGTCGTCCGAGATGACCTGAGCGCCGGTCAGGATCGCGATGTCCTGCAGCATCGCCTTGCGACGGTCGCCGAAGCCCGGGGCCTTGACGGCAGCGATCTTGAGGCCGCCGCGCAGCTTGTTGACGACCAGCGTGGCCAGAGCCTCGCCTTCGACGTCTTCCGCAATGATGATCAGCGGGCGCTGCGACTGGATCACGGCTTCCAGCAACGGAACCATCGGCTGCAGCGACGAAAGCTTCTTCTCGTGCAGCAGGATGTAGGCGTCTTCCAGCTCGGCAACCATCTTGTCGGCGTTGGTCACGAAGTAGGGCGACAGGTAGCCGCGGTCGAACTGCATGCCTTCGACGACGGTGGTTTCCGTCTCAAGGCCCTTG
>JANOCQ010000122.1:0-17569 GCA_031412255.1 Paracoccaceae bacterium
CATCATCCGGGTGGCCTATGCCGGGGTGAACCGTCCCGATGCCCTGCAACGTTCCGGGGCCTATGCGCCGCCACCCTCGGCATCGCCTTTGCCGGGCCTGGAATGTTCCGGCACGGTGGTCGAGGTCGGGCCGGGCGTGAACCGCTGGAAGATAGGTGACCAGGTCTGCGCCTTGCTCCCTGGTGGCGGCTACGCCGAATACGTGGCGACGCCCGAGGCACATGCCCTGCCGATTCCAAAGGGCTTGTCGCTGAAGGAAGCTGCCTGCCTGCCCGAGACCTGCTTTACCGTCTGGTCGAACGTGGTCATGCGAGGAGGTCTGCGCGGAGGTGAGCGGTTCCTGGTTCATGGCGGGACCAGCGGGATTGGAACAACGGCAATCCAGATCGCCCATGCGCTTGGGGCTCGGGTCTTTGCGACTGCCGGGTCGGACGAAAAGTGTCAGGTTTGCCGCGGGTTGGGTGCTGAGGCCGCCTTCAATTATCGCGAAGCGGATTTCGTTGCGGAGATGAAGGGGTTCGGGGGTGCGAACCTTATCCTGGACATGGTTGGCGGTCCCTATATCGAGCGGAACTTCAAGGCGCTGTCCGACGGCGGACGGCTGGTACAGATCGCCTTTCTGCAAGGGGCCAAGGTCACATTGAACCTGGCGGAATTGATGACACGTCGTCTGGTACTGACGGGATCGACCCTGCGGCCGCAGTCGGATCTGGCCAAGGCAAGGATTGCAAGGGCGGTCGAGGAAAACGTCTGGCCCATGATCGAACGCGGTGCCGTGAAAGTGGTCATGGACAGTGAGTACAAGCTGCCCGATGCGCCTGCTGCGCACTGGCGCATCGAGTCCGGTGGGCACGTCGGCAAGATCGTGCTGACCGTGAACCCGTAAGGGATTCCATACCCTCCCTCGGGTAAAAGCGCGTTGACGGTTTCTTCACGCGCGATCGCGCTTCACGTAAGGTAAACCAAGGTCAGGCGGGATCGGTTTCTTTCGATCCAGACCTTGGCCCGAAGACGGACCCAGCCGTTCAAGGGCACTGCAGATTTGAAACAGCACTTTCCCCGAATCCCCCTCACAGATGCGTTTCATTCCCCGGTCCCGCCTACCGAACCGCCTCCAGCACCGCATTGTCCAGCCGGCAGTCCTGGATCACGTCCTCGCCACAACGGCGGAACCCGAGGTCAGGCGTCAGGCAAACGCGCGCCTCCTGGATCAGACCGTCCTTGCAGGTGATGGTGATCTGGTCGCGGCTGAGACCGGGGTTGGCATCGACAAAGGCGTCCTCGATCACCGATGCAGGAACTTCCAGCTTGCGTGAGACCTTGGCGAGGAAATCCGGAATCTCCACGCGATCATAGGCCGCCCGCGCCGTCCGATAGTAATCGGAAGCGCCAAGGCCCGAGCAGCGGCCGTGCTTCTTCCACTGATAGAATGCAGTCCCCGGTCCCCCCATGATATCGGCCATCGCGGCGGTTTCCGTGCGGGTCGGGTCACGCTCTACTGTTCGGCAGTATGAGGGCCACCCCTTGTCGTACTGCGGCCAAAGCCCGTGCAGGAGGAAGGTCAGGCTGCGGCCCATGTCACATTGCGGGTCGTCGCGGGCATCACCCTCCAATGCGCACCAGGCCGAAGACCAGGACAACGACAGCACGTAATAGTCGAAGTTTCCGGCGCGTTCCCCTTCGGCCGTGGCGGCGCCAGACCAGCAGAAAGCCGCAATGGCCAACAGGAACAGGCGCATTTTCGCTTCCCCTTCTCGGAATTCAGCCCTATACGAGCGCGTGAATTCCCCGAAATCGTGGAACTCGCGGGCCAGGCCCGCAGCCGTTTTCCCGGCACGGGACAGGTTTGTAAAGGAGAGATCCGATGACGAAACCGCTTATGGCCAAGGCCACTGCCGTCTGGCTTGTGGACAACACGACGCTGAGCTTTGCCCAGATCGCCGACTTCTGCGGAATGCACGAGCTTGAGGTCCAGGGGATCGCCGACGGGGACGTCGCTACGGGCGTCAAGGGGTTCGATCCGGTCGGGAACAACCAGCTTGACGCGATCGAGATCGACCGCGCCCAAGCCGACCCGCTTTACCGCATGAAGCTTAAGTTCAACGCTGCTGCCGTGGGCGAGGAAAAGCGCCGCGGGCCGCGGTACACCCCACTGTCCAAGCGTCAGGACCGCCCGGCGGCGATCCTCTGGCTGGTGAAGTTTCACCCGGAACTGTCGGACGGCGCTATCGGCAAGCTGGTTGGCACCACCAAGCCAACGATTCAGTCGATCCGTGAGCGCACTCACTGGAACATCGGCTCGATCCAGCCCATCGACCCCGTCGCACTAGGGCTTTGCAAGCAGACCGAGCTTGACACCGCAGTGCAGGCAGCAGCCCGCAAGAAGGCGGCTGAAGGCAGCGTGATGTCGGACGACGAACGGCGCAAGCTGGTGTCGACCGAACAATCTTTGGGAATGGCTCCGGACTCGCGGATGCCGCCGGCACTGTCGGGACTTGAGGTCTTTGGCGAAGAGGAAAAGGACGACAGCCAGGCGTCCGATTTTTCGGATGCGGACAGCTTTTTCAATCTTCCGGCTGGCGGTCACGACGACGACGACGAGGACGACGACACCCGCCGCCGCTGATCTCGCAAGATTATCAGCATTCAAGGCCCGGTCGCGCGATGCGGCCGGGCTTTTTCGTGGCCGGCGCTGCCGAAAAAGAATCGCCTAAAAAATAATCAAACCGTTGCATTGATTTTGATCAAGGCGCGGGGTCGCTGGGTCTGGCATTGGCAGGGTAACCCATAAGGTTGCCCGATGACGCTTTCCCGTCTGCTATTGATCCTTGTCGCCCTGCTGCTTCCGCTGCCGGGGCTGGCGCAGTCTGTCTTGTCCACGTCGCTGGACAAAGTCGCAGCATCCGAGCTTGTCCAAGGCGCCGAGGGGTTCGGACCGATCCGTGAGGATACCCCGGTCGCTCCGGTCCTGAAGGGCACCGAGACCATCGGCTGGGCCTTCATTACCAGCGACTTCGTGTCGACAACCGGGTATTCGGGCAAACCGATCCACACGATGGTGGCGGTGGACAAGGATGCAAAGGTCATCGGCGTAAAGCTGTTCAAGCACTCCGAGCCCATTGTGCTGATCGGCATTCCTCAGGCCAAGATCGACGCGCTGGCGCAAGGCTATATCGGTGTCGATCTGGTGGCCGAGGCCCAGTCGGGTGGCTCGACGCATGACCTGGACATCATCTCGGGCGCTACGGTCACGGTGATGGTGATCGACGACAGCATCGTGCGGGCCGGCCTGAAGGTGGCTCGGGTGCTGGGGCTGGGGGGATTGGCCCCCGATGCAGCGGCCACGGGTCCGGCGTTCGAACTCAATCTGGACGCCGACGCGGCCAAGGACTGGATGGCGCTGGAAGGTGACGGGACGCTTCGCAGGTTGTCGCTGGACGTAGGCCAGGTCAACGCCGCCTTCGCAGCCATGGGCGATCCCCGCGCCACGACCCGCGCCCTGACGGAGGCCCCGGAAACCACTTTCATCGAAATGCAGACGGCCCTCGTGTCGCACCCCGCCATCGCCAAGGCGCTTCTGGGAGAGGGCGAGGCCGCGAACCTGGCCACCTGGCTGAAGCCGGGCGAGCATGCCCTGATGATCGCCGGCCGCGGGCTTTATAGCTTCAAGGGCTCGGGCTACGTGCGGGGCGGGATCTTTGACCGGATCGTGCTGATCCAGGACGATGTCTCGGTCCGTTTCCACGACAAGATGCACAAGCGGCTGGTGGCCGTGCAGGCCGAGGGCGCGCCTGGGTTTACCGAGGCTGACCTGTTCAAGATCCCGGCGGACGTGGGGTTCGATCCGGCCCGGCCGTTTCGCATCCAGCTTCTGGTCCACCGTGAGGTTGGACCGATAGAGAAGCTCTTCACCACCTTCGATCTGGGTTACAAGCTGCCCGAAAAATACCTCCGCCCCCTTGCCGCTCCCATGGCCGCCGACGATAGCGGTCCCGCCGAGGCCTTGGCCGCACAAGAGGAAACGGCAGCGCACCAGGCACTGTGGAAGCGCATCTGGGCCGACAAGCAGGTGGAGATCGCGATCACCGCCGGAATGCTTGCCGTGCTGACGCTGGTCTTCTTCTTCCAGGGCTTTGCAACCCGGAACGAGCGGCACTTCTACTGGTTCCGCATGGGCTTCCTGACCGTGACGCTGGTGTTTCTGGGCTGGTACGCCAATGCGCAATTGTCGGTTGTCAACCTGATGGCGCTTTTCGGGGCGCTGACCTCGGGCTTTTCCTGGCAGGCGTTCCTGCTGGACCCGCTTACCTTTATCCTGTGGTTCAGCGTGGCAGCCGCGCTGATCTTCTGGGGACGCGGGGCATATTGCGGCTGGCTTTGCCCCTTCGGTGCCCTGCAGGAACTGACCAACCAGATCGCCCGCAAACTCCGGATCCCGCAATGGACGCTGCCCTGGGGCCTGCACGAACGGCTGTGGCCGGTGAAGTACATGATCTTCCTTGGCCTCTTCGGCGTCAGCCTGATGAGCATCGAGCAGGCCGAGCAGCTGGCAGAAGTCGAGCCATTCAAGACCGCGATCATCCTTAAATTCGTGCGGGCCTGGCCTTTCGTCGCCTATGCGGTGGCGCTTCTCGTCGCCGGGCTTTTCGTGGAACGTTTCTACTGCCGCTATCTCTGCCCGCTGGGCGCGGCGCTGGCGATTCCGGCGCGGATCCGGATGTTCGACTGGCTGAAGCGCTACCGCGAATGCGGCAATCCTTGCCAGACCTGCGCACATGAATGTCCGGTTCAGGCGATCCACCCGACGGGGGAGATCAATCCGAACGAGTGCATTGACTGCCTGCATTGCCAGGTTCTGTACCAGTCCACGACCAAGTGCCCCGTGGTCATCAAGAAACTGAAGCGGCGCGAGACTGCGGCCGCCAGCCCGGTCCGCGACCTCACGGGCCATCCGAACAACAAACAACCCCAACCAGCTGAATGAAAGGGACAGATCATGTCTGAACAATCCATCTCGGGGATATCACGCCGCGGCCTTCTGGGTGCCACGGCAGGTGGCGCAGCACTGGCGGGCGCACTCGGTGGCCGCCTTGCTCTTGGCACCGGCGCAGGCGTTGGAGCACTGGCGCTTGGCACCTCGGCCGCAGTGGCGCAGGCGGCCAGGGAAGGCTTCAACGTCCCGCCCGGCCAGCTGGATACGCATTACGGCTTCTGGTCCTCGGGCCAGACCGGCGAGATGCGCATCCTTGGCATCCCGTCCATGCGCGAGCTGATGCGGGTCCCGGTATTCAACCGCTGCTCGGCCACCGGCTGGGGCGAAACGAATGAATCGCTGCGCATCCACCAGCGCACGATGACGGAAAAGACCAAGAAGCAGCTGGCCGCCAACGGCAAGAAGATTCACGACAACGGCGATTTGCACCACGTCCACATGTCGTTCACCGACGGCAAGTACGACGGCAAGTACCTGTTCATGAACGACAAGGCGAACACCCGCGTTGCCCGTGTCCGCTGCGACGTCATGAAGACCGACGCTATCCTGGAGATCCCGAACGCCAAGGCGATCCATGGGATGCGGCCGCAGAAGTTCCCGGCGACCAAATACGTCTTCTGCAACGGCGAGGATGAAGCCCCGCTGGTCAACGACGGCACCACAATGCAGGACGTCGGCACCTACGTGAACATCTTCACGGCCGTCGACGCCGAGGCGATGCTGCCGGCATGGCAGGTCATGGTTTCGGGCAACCTCGACAACTGCGACGCGGATTACGAGGGCAAGTGGGCCTTCTCGACGTCTTACAACTCGGAGATGGGCATGACCCTGTCCGACATGACCGCGGCCGAGATGGACCATGTGGTGATCTTCAACGTCGCCGCCATCGAAGCAGCCGTCGCGGCGGGCGAAGGGCAGGAACTGAATGGTGTCCGCGTCCTGGACGGCCGGAAGGACGCCAAGAGCCAGTTCACCCGATATGTGCCGATCGCCAACAACCCGCACGGCTGCAACATGGCCCCGGACAAGAAGCACCTCTGCATCGGCGGCAAGCTGTCGCCCACGGTGACGGTGCTGGACGTGACCAAGTTCGACACGCTCTTTGACGGCGAGGTCGATCCGCGCAGCGTCGTGGTGGCAGAGCCCGAGCTTGGTCTTGGCCCGTTGCACACCGCCTTTGACGGCCGCGGCAACGCTTACACCTCGCTGTTCCTGGACAGCCAGGTGGTGAAGTGGAACATCGAGGACGCGATCAAGGCCTATGCCGGTGAGGCGGTTGACCCGATCAAGGACAAGATCGACGTGCACTACCAGCCCGGCCACCTGAAGACGGTGATGGGTGAGACTTTGGAGGCGGAGAACAACTGGCTCGTCTGCCTTTGCAAGTTTTCCAAGGACCGCTTCTTGAACGTCGGCCCGCTGAAACCCGAGAACGATCAGCTGATAGACATCTCGGGCGACAAGATGGTCATCGTCCATGACGGCCCGAACTTCGCCGAACCGCACGACGCCATCGCGGTGGCGGCATCGAAACTGAACCCGCTGTCCGTCTGGAATCGGCAGGACAAGATGTGGGCCGAAACCCGCAAGCAGGCCGAGGAGGACGGAGTGAACTTGGACGACTGGCAGGACATGGTCATTCGCGACAAGGACGACCCGAAGAAGGTGCGCGTCTACATCTCGAGCCAGGCACCAAGTTTCGCGCTTGAGACCTTCACGGTGAAGGAAGGCGACGAGGTCACGGTGATCGTCACCAATCTTGACGACATCGACGACCTGACGCACGGCTTCACCATGGGCAACCACGGCGTGGCGATGGAGATCGGGCCGCAGGCGACCGCCTCTGCCACCTTCGTCGCGGCCAATGCCGGGGTCTACTGGTACTACTGCCAGTGGTTCTGCCACGCGCTTCACATGGAGATGCGCGGCCGGATGTTCGTGGAACCCGCGGAGGCCTGACCGATGCTGCGTGTCCTTGCCCTTCTCATGCTCGCAACGCCCCTCTGGGCGGACGAGGTGCATGTCGCACCGGGCACGGGCACGCTTGCCAAAGCCATCGCCGGGGCATCCCCTGGCGATGTGCTGATACTGACCGGCGGGGCCTTTCTCGGCCCCGTCATTGTCGATCGGACGCTGACCTTGCAGGGCGACGGGACGGCGACCATAGACGGCCAGGGTGAGGACACCGTCATCACCATCACTGCCGATGATGTCGTCGTGACCGGCCTGCAGATCACCCATTCCGGCAAGCTGAACCAGAACATCGACGCCGGGATCAAGATCACCAAAGGTGCCGACCGGGCGCGGATCGAGGCCAACCGACTGACCGATAACATGCACGGCATCGACGTACATGGCGGACTGGACACTCTGGTGAAGGACAACATGATCGAGGGCCGCAGGAACCCGCGCATGAACGAGCGCGGCAATGGCATATATGTGTGGAACAGCCCCGGCACGGTGGTTGAAGGCAACAGCGTCCGCTGGGGCCGCGATGGAATTTTCTCGAACGCGTCAAAGAAGGGGATCTACCGCAACAACGTGTTCCGTGACCTGCGCTTTGCGGTTCACTACATGTACACCCACGACAGCGAAGTTTCGGGCAACATCAGCATCGGCAATCACCTTGGCTTCGCGATCATGTTCAGCGACCGGGTCGTGCTGAAGAACAACCAGTCGTTGGGCGACCGCGAGCACGGTGTGATGCTGAACTTCGCCAACAGCGCCGATGTGGCGGGAAACCTGGTGCGCGGCGGCACGAAGAAGTGCCTCTTCATCTACAACGCGCACAAGAACCTGATCGCGAACAACCGCTTCGAAGGCTGCGGCATCGGCATCCACTTCACCGCCGGGTCGGAGCGAAACATGCTGACCGGCAATGCATTCATTGCCAACCAGGAGCAGGTCAAATACGTCGGCACCCGGTTCATGGAGTGGAGCTTCGAAGGTAAAGGCAACTTCTGGTCCGACCATCCGGCCTTCGATCTGAACGGCGACGGCCTTGCCGACGGGGTCTACCGCCCGAATGACCTGATGGACCACATCCTCTGGTCGCAGCCCGCCGCCGCGCTGCTGACCGGCTCACCCGCGGTCCAGCTGGTGCGATGGTCGCAATCGTCCTTCCCTGCCATCATGCCCGGTGGCGTGACCGACAGCCACCCGCTGATGCAACCCATCACCATTCCCGTTCCCGACGACATTGCGGCTTTCGAGGCCGAGGCGGCGGGACGCTGGACACAAGGCGAATTCGATGACATCGACACTGACGATCTCGGCTCTCACTAAGCGCTTCGGCGAGGTCGCGGCGCTGACCGGCGTCAGCCTGTCCGTGGCACCCGGCGAACGCGTTGCCCTGCTCGGCCACAATGGCGCGGGGAAATCCACGCTGATGAAGATCATTCTCGGCCTGATCCCGGCTACCAGTGGCGAGGTCACGATCTGCGATGCCACCCCAGGATCGCAAGCCGCCCGCCGCTCGGTGGCCTACCTGCCGGAGAACGCCGCATTCCATCCAGCGCTGACGGGGCTGGAGCAGATCAGGCACTACCTTGCCCTGCGCGGCGAGGACCAGTCCCAAGCCATGCCACTTCTGGAAAAGGTCGGCCTCGCCCAGGCCGCCCGCCGCCGTATCGGCACCTATTCCAAGGGGATGCGGCAACGTGTCGGTCTGGCCCAGGCCCTGATCGGACACCCCCGCCTGCTGGTGCTGGACGAACCGACCTCCGGCCTCGACCCCGTGTCCCGGCGCGAGTTCTATGCGCTGCTTGATGACCTTGCCGCCCATGGTGCCTCGATCCTTCTTTCCTCCCACGCGCTGACGGAAGTGGAGGCGCGGACCGACCGTATCGTGATCCTGTCCAAGGGTCGGCTGGTGGCCGAGGGCTCGCTTCCCGACCTGCGCCGCTGCGCCGACCTGCCGGTCGCGCTGCATGTGACCGCCCGCAACGGCTATGCCTCTGACATCGCCCGCGCGCTTCCCGGCGCCATTCTGGTCAATGGCGCGCTGCATCTGACCTGTCCGCAATCGCACAAGCTGCAAGCACTCAGCCTAATCGCAGGGCTTGGCGACAAGGTGGCCGACCTTGAGGTCTTGCCGCCCAGTCTGGAAGACCTTTACGCCCACTTCAGCCAGCAGGCCGCGCAATGATCCGCATCCTCTCCACCGCGCGGACCGAGTTCCGCATCGCCCTGCGCAACCGTTGGGTCGCCATCGCAATGGTCCTGATGGCCGTCTTCTCGCTGGTCCTGTCGATGGCCGGTTCGTCGCCGACCGGCGGCCTTGGCGTCGACCGGCTGTCGGTCACCGTCGCCTCGCTTACTTCGCTTTCCGTATACCTGATTCCCCTTCTCGCTCTCCTGATGAGCTTCGATGCTATTGCTGGAGAAACCGAGCGCGGGACGATGTCGCTCCTCCTCGCATACCCGATCGCACGGTGGGAGATCCTGGTAGGCAAGCTTCTCGCCCATCTGACAATCCTCAGCTTGGCGGTCGTTCTCGGGCACGGACTGGCCGCCGGAGTGGCGCTTTCGAAGGATGAGACCTCACTTGCCGGTCTTCCGGCCATGTTGCGGCTTTCGTGGTCCTCGGTGCTGCTGGGCGCGACCTTCCTTGGCGCAGGCTATGCGCTTTCGTCGTTGTCGCGTCGCCCGTCGGGTGCCGCGGGCCTTGCCATTGGCCTCTGGCTTGGCCTCGTGGTGCTTTATGATCTCGTCCTCCTCTCGGTCATCGTCGCCGACAACGGCGGGTGGTTCACGACCCAGGCTTTTCCGGTCGCGCTTCTCGCCAACCCCGCCGATGCCTTCCGCCTTTTCAACCTCACCGCCTCCGGTGCGACCGCCGCGGCTGCAGGTGTAGGGGGCGCGGCAGACGCCATCCCGCTCTGGCAATCACTCGCCTCGGTCCTACTCTGGCCACTTGCCGCACTTGCCTTGGCGGCCGCCGCCTTCCGAAAGGTCACCCCATGAAACCCGCATTGCTGTTAGCCTTGCTGTTGACCGCCTGCCAGGAAGAGGTTGTGCAGAATACCGACCCTCTGCCCCTGACGCCAGAAACCCTGGGCCATTTCTGCCAGATGAACCTTCTGGAACATGAAGGCCCCAAGGGCCAGGTCCACCTTGACGGCCTGCCCGGGGCACCTTTGTTCTTCAGTCAGGTCAGCGACCTCGTCACCTACCTGCGCCTGCCGGAGCAGAGTAACGTGGTGCTGGCGGTCTATGTCAGCGACATGGGGGCAGAGGGCGCGACCTGGGCAGAGCCGGGGGCCGCGAACTGGATTGATGCGCAGACGGCAACCTATGTCGTTGGTGCTGACGTCACGGGTGGCATGGGCGCGCCCGAGTTGGTCCCCTTCGCCGACCCAGTCAAAGCCAAAGCCTTTGCGGCCATGCATGGCGGTGACATCATGGCACTGGATGTGATCCCGGCAAGTGCGATAACAGCCATCGATGGCACCGTGCCAGACGGCGAGGACGACTATTCCCGCCGCCTGAAATCGCTGTCGGAGGGTTAATCCATGCTGACCCGCCGCCGTTTCATCGCCATTTCCGCCGCTCTCGCGCCGTCGCTGGCACTGGCCCAGACGCCAGCGTTTCATGTGGAAACCGGGTTTGCCCTGGGCGCCCGAGTCACACTGAGGCTGCTTCATCCTGACGCCCCACGCCTTGCCGATCTGGCCATGGCCGAGATCCGGCGGCTGGAACAGATTTTCTCGCTTTACCTGCCGGAATCAGCCCTCGTCCGGCTGAATCGCGATGGTCAGCTTGTCGAGCCAGCGTTCGAACTGCTGGAATGTCTGGGCCTGGCGGGCGCTGTGTATGCTGCCAGCGACGGCCGCTTTGACCCCACGATCCAGCCTCTCTGGCGCGCCGAGGCCCTGGCGCGGGATGCGGGGGAGGAACTACCTGGGGCGGAACGTGCGGCAGCCCTGGCGCTGGTCGATTGGTCGTCCGTCGTCGTGGAATCCGAAGCCATCACTCTGCGTCCAGGTATGGCCTTGACGTTGAACGGGATCGCGCAAGGCTATATCGCCGACCGGGTCGCGGCCTTGCTTGCCGGGCATGGACTGGCGCATGCCCTGATCGACACCGGAGAGATGGTCGCCCTGCCCGGTGGCGAATGGCCGGTGAAACTGGCCACGGGCGGTGCGATCATTTTGCAAAGCCGCGCCTTGGCGACCTCGGCACCTTTGGGGATGACCTTCGGAGGGGATGGCAGAAGCAGCCATATCCTTGACCCGGAAACAGGCTATCCGATCCGCTCACACTGGCGATCGGTCTCGGTGTCAGCCACCTCGGCGGCTTTGGCGGATGCCTTGTCGACGGCTGGTTGCCTGACCCCTACAACGGAGGCGCTTGCCGCCCTTTGCGGCAAGTTCGACCGCGTCAGAATCGAGGATGCAGTTCCGGCCTAAGCCTGGTTCGACGCTTCAGGTGCGGAAATTGCAAAGGCCCGCAACCTGCTGGGGCTGCGGGCCTTTGAATGGTAGTGGTGCCCAGAAGAGGACTCGAACCTCCACGCCTTGCAGCGCTGGTACCTGAAACCAGTGCGTCTACCAATTCCGCCATCTGGGCACTGATGGGCGATGTAACGGCGTGGTTTGGCAGAGTCAACGGCCCCCTAAGCAAATTTGTCGGTGGTGCTTTGGCCTTGCCCGAACCATGCCGCAGGGATATTCATCCGGCAGGTTTCAGGCACCCGAAAGGTGCCCGTGAAGGAGTGCGTGCATGAGCAAGCTGGTCACCATCATCGGCGGTTCGGGCTTTGTCGGTCGCTACATCGCCCGTCGCCTTGCGAAAGATGGCTGGCGGGTTCGCGTTGCAGTCCGCCGTCCGAACGAGGCTTTGTTCGTTCGGCCCTACGGCGTGACCGGGCAGGTAGAGCCGGTGGCCTGCAACATCCGGAATGAGGCCAGCCTGCGGGCGGTGATCCGGGGCGCGGATGCGGTCGTGAACTGCGTTGGCGTCCTGAACAGTGTTGGTGCAAACACCTTCGACGCGGTGCAGGCCGGTGGCGCGGGACGGGTGGCGCGCATTGCGGCCGAGCTTGGCGTGACACGTCTGGTGCAAATCTCGGCCATCGGAGCGGATGCGCAGTCTGACAGTGCATATGCCCGGTCGAAGGCTGATGGCGAGACTGCCGTGCTGGCGGCTTTCCCGTCGGCGGTGATCCTGCGCCCATCGATCATTTTCGGAACCGAGGACCAGTTCTTCAACCGCTTTGCGGCCATGACCCGCATGGGGCCGGTCCTGCCCGTGGTTGGCGCGAACACCCGGTTCCAGCCAGTGTATGTCGATGACGTCGCGCACGCCGCGGTAAAGGCGGTCAACGGCGAAGCAGCGCCCGGTGTGTACGAGCTTGGTGGGCCGGAGGTCGACACCTTCCGCGGGCTGATGGGCCGGATGCTGAAGGTGATCCAGCGCCGCCGGGCGGTGGTGAACATGCCGTTCCTGGTGGCCGGCATCATGGGGTTCGGGTTCGACATGCTGCAGGCGGTGACTCTGGGACTGATCGAGAACAAGATGATCACCCGTGACCAGGTGCGGAACCTGGCGCGCGACAACGTGGTTTCGCCAACGGCCCGCGGTTTTTCCGATCTTGGCATCACGCCCACGGCGATGGAGGGTGTGCTGCCGGAATACCTTTGGCGCTATCGCCCCTCGGGCCAGTATGCCGCGATCAAGGATTCGGCCAAGAACCTGAAGAAGGCCTGAGGTGTGGAGAACACCCTTACCGCGGCTTTCCTTGGCTTACTTGAGGGGCTGACCGAGTTTCTGCCCGTTTCCTCGACCGGACATCTGCTTTTGGCGGGGCACTTTCTGGGGTTCGAATCCGAAGGAAAAACCTTCGAGGTGGTGATTCAGCTTGGTGCGATACTGGCGCTGTTTTCGGTCTATGCCACGCTGATCTTGCGAATTGTCTTGCATGCGCGGCACGACGACGCGGCCCGCCGGTCGCTCGTTTCCCTACTGCTGGCGTTTTTGCCGGCCGTGGTCATCGGAGTCCTTGCGCATGGCTTCGTCAAGTCGGTGCTGTTTGAAACCCCCATGCTGATCGCAGTCATGCTGATCCTGGGTGGGTTCGTGTTGTTGGTCATCGACCGCATCGCCCCCGCTGCCGTGCACCGCGAGGCCCTGGCTTTGCCTTTTGGCAAGTCGCTGGCCATCGGCTTTTGTCAGACCCTGGCATTGGTTCCCGGGGTATCTCGGTCTGGGGCAACCATCGTGGGGGCTCTGCTGATGGGAGTCGAGAAGCGGGCGGCGGCCGAATTTTCGTTCTTGCTCAGCCTGCCAACGATGGGGGCGGCGGTGGTATATGACCTTTACAAGACTCGGGATGCGCTGGATTTCGCGGCGGTGTGGGACATCGCAGTCGGGTTTGCCGTCGCCTTTCTGACGGCCGCGCTGGTTGTCCGCTGGGTGCTGAACTTCATCAGCAGACATGGCTATGCGCTGTTCGGTTGGTGGCGAATCGCTGTTGGCACGCTGGCGGTGGTGGCCCTTTGGCAGGGCTATTAACGGCATTCGGAAACTGTGTTGACCTATTTCCATTGAAAAAAGTCAGGACCGCTGTCCAATCCCGCAGAAAACCGCTAAATAGGTAAGCATTGCTGACTTTTCATGTTGGCCGAACGGTTGTATCTCGTCGATCCCGGAAGACCTTTGCAGGGACGTAGCCATGGCCACGCAGAAGATGCTTAAGTTCGTCACCGTCGGGAAGGAAATGCCCGAGAAGCGCGACGCATCCTCACGCGCGCAGGATTTCCACGAGATTTATCGGGAGTACGCCGTTCGCAAGGCCGCCGAACAGGCCAGCCGCTGCAGCCAGTGCGGCGTGCCCTATTGCCAGTCGCATTGCCCGTTGCACAACAACATTCCCGACTGGCTGAAGCTGACCGCCGAAGGTCGCCTGCAAGAGGCCTATGAGCTAAGCCAGGCCACCAACACCTTCCCCGAGATCTGTGGCCGCATCTGCCCGCAGGATCGCCTTTGTGAAGGCAACTGCGTGATCGAGCAGTCGGGGCATGGCACCGTGACCATCGGTGCAGTCGAGAAATACATCACCGACACCGCCTGGGAGGAAGGCTGGGTCAAGCCGATCCGTCCCTATGCGGAACGCCCCGAAAGCGTGGGCATCATCGGCGCCGGGCCGGGGGGCCTTGCAGCAGCGGACATGCTGCGGCGGCAGGGCGTGCAGGTGACGATCTATGACCGCTACGACCGCTCGGGCGGGCTGATGACCTATGGCATCCCCGGCTTCAAGCTGGAGAAGGACGTGGTCGAACGCCGCAACGCGCAGCTGGCGGAGGGGGGCGTGAACTTTGTCCTCAATTGCAACGTGGGCGAAGACATCACCTTTGACGCGATCCGCGGGCAGCACGATGCGGTGCTGATCGCCACGGGCGTTTACAAAGCGCGTGACATCGAAGCTCCGGGTGTGGGCGCCCGCGGCATCGTGAAGGCGCTGGACTATCTGACGGTGTCGAACAAGCACGGTTTTGGCGATGATGTGCCGGAGTATGAGTCGGGTGAGCTGAACGCCAGCGGCAAGCGCGTGGTGGTGATCGGCGGCGGCGATACTGCGATGGACTGCGTTCGCACAGCGATCCGGCAGGGCGCACTCAGCGTGAAGTGCCTTTACCGCCGCGATCGGGCGAACATGCCGGGCTCGCAACGCGAAGTGGCAAACGCCGAGGAAGAGGGCGTTGAATTCGTCTGGCTCTCGGCACCCAAGGGCTTCACTGGCGGCACGGAAGTCGACGGCGTGATGGTGCAAAAGATGCGCCTGGGTGCCCCGGACGCGACCGGCCGCCAGACGCCCGAGATCATCGAAGGCGCCGACTATGTCGAACCCGCCGATCTGGTGATCCAGGCGCTGGGCTTCGAGCCCGAGAACCTGCCGACGCTGTGGGGTGTGCCCGAGCTGAAAGTGACCCGATGGGGCACGATCAAGGCCGACTTCCGCACCCATGAGACCAGCCTGCCGGGGGTCTATGCGGCGGGCGACATCGTGCGTGGCGCTTCGCTGGTCGTTTGGGCGATCCGCGACGGGCGAGAGGCGGCCGAGGCTATTTTGGGCTATCTTACCCAGACCGAAGCAGTGGCGGCAGAGTAGGCTACAACCTGTCTACATCGCGTATGCATCCCGTGCATACGCGCGGATGATGCAGGGAAAATTAAACGTCGGGATCTGTGACCTGACTCCATTGGTGAAACGGCGATGCGGAAGTTTCTGATCCTTGCCTGCCTGACCGCCCCGGTCGCCCCCGCGCTGGCCGGTACCTGGGACGCACCCGAGGGCTGCGAGGCATTTCTGACAGTGCAGTCCAAAGCCTGCCGCGTCTCGCACTACTACCGTTGTGCGGCAGATCAGCCGGGCGATCAGTGGCGGGTGGACCTGGATCAGGAAGGACCGTTCTTCTATTCGAAGATCGACGCCGAGGGGCAGTGGCTGGAAAGCTATGACCCGGTGAAGCAGGTGCTGGACCCGAACCCCGCTGACGCGGCCAGCATGTCCGAGTTGATCGGCGAAGGGGTGGACACCTGGAGCTTCAGTTTGTCGAAGGATGACGGCTCTGGGACCCGGGCCGAAGGCTATGACAGGCTCACAGGGACTTCGGTTCTGATCGACGGGATCACGCTGCAGCAGACCGAGGTCGATTTCACCGAATACGACCTGTCCGGGACCGTCCTGCGCCGGTCGCGCGGCAGCGAATACATCCACGCCAAGTGGCGGCTGTTCTTTGCGGGTCCGGGCGAGACCGACCTGGGCGACGGGCAGTGGCTTCCGATCGATGGCTCGCCGATGCAGTTCTTCTTTCCTGGAGAAGAGGGGTTTCTCTCCACCCAGCCGATGTTCGATTGCGACGCGCTGACGGCATCGCTTCCGGTCTGGAGGGTACGCCATGAGCCTTGAGCGGGACGGCGGGTGCCTCTGCGGCGCGGTGCGGTTCAAGGCCGTGCTGACGGGGCCGAATTTCGGAATCTGCCATTGCCCGATGTGTCGAAAGTGGACCGGCTCGGCTTTGCTGGGGATCACGGTGCCAGAGGGCAACCTGGCGTGGGTGGGTCTTGAGCATGTGGCGAAGCGCCAGTCCTCGGCCTGGGGTGAGCGGGCCTGGTGCGCGGAGTGCGGGTCCAACATCTGGTTCCGGGTGACGGTGGACGGGCCCCTTCGCGGCGACGGATCGGCAAGTTTTGACGCGAGCGCAGTGCGTGGAGAAGTTCCCGCTGCTGGCCAGTGATGAAGGAGAAGCCCATGACCAACTATGATGCCGCCTGGGTGAAGGCCGAAGAAGAAAAGCGCGCTTGGCTGGATGCGAATGGTCTCTACAAGACCGAGGATGAGCATTCATCCTGTGGCGTGGGGCTGGTGGTTTCCATCTCCGGCAAGCCGTCGCGCAAGGTGGTGGAGAACGGCATCAACGCTCTGAAGGCGGTCTGGCACCGGGGCGCGGTGGATGCGGATGGCAAGACCGGCGACGGGGCGGGGATCCATGTGCAGATCCCGGTCAAGTTCTTCTATGATCAGGTGCGCCGCACGGGGCATGAGCCGGATACGGCCAAGCTGATCGCCGTAGGGCAGGTCTTCCTGCCGAGGACGGACTTTGGCGCTCAGGAACGCTGCCGGACCATCGTGGAGACCGAAGTCCTGCGGATGGGCCATTACATCTATGGCTGGCGGCATGTGCCGGTGGATGTGTCGGTGCTGGGCGACAAGGCCAACGCGACGCGGCCCGAGATCGAGCAGATCCTGATCCGCTGCGAGAAGGACATCGATCAGGATCACTTCGAGCGGGAGTTGTATGTCATCCGGCGGCGGATCGAGAAGGCGGCCATCGCCAGCCAGATCCAGGGGATGTACCTGTGTTCGCTGTCCTGCCGGTCGATCATCTACAAGGGCATGATGCTGGCCGAGCAGGTCGCGACCTTCTACCCCGACCTGATGGACGAGCGGTTTGAAAGCGCCTTTGCGATCTATCACCAGCGCTATTCGACGAACACCTTCCCGCAGTGGTGGCTGGCTCAGCCCTTCCGCATGCTCGCCCACAACGGCGAGATCAACACGCTGAAGGGCAACGTCAACTGGATGAAGTCCCACGAAATCCGGATGGCGTCGAACAACTTTGGTGAGGCGGCGGAGGACATCAAGCCGATCATCCCGGGAGGGACGTCGGACAGCGGTGCGCTGGATGCGGTGTTCGAGGTTCTGGTGCGGTCGGGACGTTCTGCTCCGATGGCCAAGACGATGCTGGTGCCGGAGGCCTGGTCGAAGCAGACGGTGAACATGCCCAAGGCCTGGGCGGACATGTATTCCTATTGCAACTCGGTGATCGAGCCTTGGGATGGTCCGGCGGCCCTGGCGATGACCGATGGGCGTTGGGTTTGCGGGGGCCTTGACCGCAATGGTCTGCGGCCGATGCGCTATGTCGTGACGGGCGACGGGTTGCTGATCGCGGGGTCGGAGGCCGGGATGGTGCCGGTGGACGAATCCACGATCCGCGAGAAGGGCGCGCTGGGGCCGGGGCAGATGATTGCCGTCGATATGGTCGAGGGGAAGCTGTTCCACGACACCGAGAT
>JANOCQ010000123.1:0-16595 GCA_031412255.1 Paracoccaceae bacterium
GATGCGTCGAAGATGGTGGTCTGCGCGCCGTCCGGCCCAAGCGTGTAGCCGCCCTCAACCCCATCCAGCATCTCGTTCTTGATGCGGATGTTGGCGAAGGTGCCGCGCATCATCACCTCGTGATTGCCGCGCCTCGCACCATAGCTGTTGAACTCGGATACCGGAACTTGCCGTTCGGTCAGATACTTGCCCGCCGGAGTTGAGGCTTTGAATGAACCGGCCGGGCTGATGTGGTCGGTGGTGATCATGTCGCCGAGAAGGGCCAGGATCCGGGCGCCGGTTACGTTCTTGATGGTGCCGGGGGTTCTAGACATGCCCTGGAAGTTGGGCGGATTCTGGATGTACGTCGACGCGGGCGGCCAGTCATAGGTCTCGCTATCCGTCACTTCGACCGCCTGCCACTTGGCGTCGCCCTTGAAGACATCGGCATATTTCTTCTGGAAGGCAGCGCGGGTGACAGTGCGCTCCACCAGCTCGGCGATTTCGGCGGTCGTAGGCCAGATGTCCTTGAGGTAGACCGGGTTGCCCTCCCTGGAAGTGCCAAGAGGTTCGGTCGTAAGGTCGATGTTCATGTCCCCGGCCAGCGCATAGGCGACGACCAAGGGCGGAGAGGCCAGGTAGTTGGCGCGGACGTCGGGGCTGATGCGGCCCTCGAAGTTGCGGTTGCCCGACAGGACGGCGGCGGCCACCAGGTCACCTTCGTTGATCGCCTTGGAAATCTCGGGCTGGAGGGGACCGGAGTTGCCGATGCAGGTGGTGCAGCCATAGCCGACAAGGTTGAAGCCGAGGGCGTCGAGGTCTTCCTGAAGGCCCGCAGCGTTCAGGTATTCGCTGACCACCTGCGATCCGGGCGCGAGCGAGGTCTTGACCCAGGGCTTGCGGTTCAGACCCAAAGCGCGGGCTTTCCGCGCGACCAGACCGGCGCCGATCAGCACGTAAGGGTTCGAGGTGTTGGTGCAGGACGTGATGGAAGCGATCACGACCCTGCCCGAGGACAGCGTGTAGTCCTGACCTTCGACGGGCACATCCACGCCCTTTGGTCGCTTGAAGCTGGTGTCCATCTCACGCGCGAAGCTGGCTTTCGCATCGGTCAGCGGCAGGTAGTCCTGCGGACGCTTCGGGCCCGAGATGGCGGGGACGATCTCTCCCATGTCCAGATGCAGGGTCGAGGTGTAGATCGGATCATAGTCCGGCCCACGCCACATGCCGTTGGCCTTGGCATAGGCTTCGACCAGCGCGATGCGGCCCACGTCGCGGCCGGTCATGTGCATGTAGCGCAGGGTTTCATCGTCGATCGGGAAGAAGCCGCAGGTGGCGCCGTATTCCGGCGCCATGTTGGCGATGGTGGCGCGGTCGGCAAGGGGCAGGCGGTCAAGGCCGTCGCCGTAGAATTCGACGAACTTGTTCACCACGCCGTGCTTGCGCAGCATCTGCACGACCTTGAGGACGAGGTCGGTGGCAGTGGTGCCTTCCATCATCTGGCCGGTCAGCTTGAAGCCCACGACCTCGGGGATCAGCATCGACACGGGCTGGCCAAGCATGGCCGCCTCCGCCTCGATCCCGCCGACGCCCCAGCCCAGGACGGCCAGGCCGTTGACCATCGTGGTGTGGCTGTCGGTGCCGACGAGGGTGTCGGGGTAGGCGACAAGGTTGCCGTTCTGGTCGGTGTCGGTCCAGACGGTCTGCGCCAGGTATTCCAGGTTCACCTGGTGGCAGATGCCGGTGCCGGGCGGCACGACGCGGAAGTTGTTGAAGGCGTTCTGACCCCACTTGAGGAAGACATACCGCTCCATGTTCCGCTCATATTCGCGGTCCACGTTCATCTGGAAGGCGCGAGGGTGGCCGAATTCGTCGATCATCACCGAGTGGTCGATGACGAGATCGACCGGGACCAGCGGGTTGATCTTGGCGGCCGAACCCTTGAGGCCCTTGATCCCGTCGCGCATCGCGGCCAGGTCGACGACGGCGGGGACGCCGGTGAAGTCCTGCATCAGTACGCGGGCGGGGCGGTAGGCGATCTCGATCGGGTTCTGTCCGCCGTTCTTGCCCCAGGTCGAAAAGGCCTTGATGTCATCGACGGTGACGGTCTTCGCGTCCTCGAACCGCAGCATGTTCTCCAGCACCACCTTCAGCGCGGCGGGAAGTCTGGAGAACTCTCCAAGGCCTGCGGCCTCGGCGGCGGGGATGGAATAGTAGTGGACCGTCTGGCCCCCTGCGGTCAGTGTCGTGCGGGTCTTCGACAGGTCATGTCCAACGGTGACGGTCATCTCTGGCTCCCTTGAAAGGCGGCTTCGCGCGGCATTGTATGCAATTGTATGCCGAATATCCAGCCCCGGTTTGTGGCATTCCTACAGCATGTGACAGGTCTCTCGCAAAACCTTGATTGGCTCGTGTCATGGCACCTTCCTATAAGGAACCGGGGATCAATGATCAGGATAGGCACCATGCGACATTTCGTCAGCGCGGCTTGCGGGTTGTGGCTTGCCGCCGCGGCGCAGGTTCAGGCCGAACCGGTGGTGGTTGTCGAGCTTTATACCTCGCAAGGCTGTTCGTCCTGCCCTCCGGCGGATGATTTCGTGGCGATGCTGGCGTCGAACCCGCAGATCCTGCCCTTGGCGTTGCATGTCGACTATTGGGACTACATCGGCTGGGCCGACAAGTTCGCCCAACCGAAGTTCACCGACCGCCAGCGCGCCTATGCCAAGGCGGTCGGGTCACGGACGATCTATACCCCGCAGTTGATCATCGGAGGGTCGGACCGGATCGAGGGATTCGCACCCGAAGAGACGGCAGAACGTTTGCGCGCGCATATGGAGGCGGGCACTCCGGTGCGGTTGACCGTGACGCGTGAGGGCGACCGGCTGGTGATCCGGGCCGAGGCCGATCCGCCTCTGACCGAACCGGTCCGGGTGCAACTGGTGCGCTTCAAGCCCGAAGAGACGGTGATGATCGAGCGGGGCGAGAATGCCGGCAAGACCGTCACCTACACCAACATCGTCACGTCCTGGGAGCGGCTGGAAGATTGGTCCGGACAGGAGCCGCTGGAGCTATCGGCGCCCTACCTCGGCGATGAGCCGGGGGCGGTGATCGTGCAGAAGGCGGGGCCGTCTGCCATTCTGGCTGCGGCGCGCGTCGACTGATCCGTGACCGGGTGGTGGGGCAACATGCGCCAAGGCGCGGGGGGACCCGGCCTATTGTGCGCCGCCCTTCCAGCGCCGGTGGATCCAGAACCATTGGCCGGGAGCTTGCCGAACACGCGCCTCCAGCGCCTGGGTGACAGCCAGCATCATCGTCCCGGGGTCGCTGTGCGGGATCGGCGCGTCCAGTTCGACCCGGAACCCTAGGCCGTCAGGTTGGCGGGTGGCAAAGAACGGAATGAGGTCGGCCTTCAACCGAAGTGCAAGCTCGGCCGCTGACAGAGCGGTGCGGGCCGGATGGCCAAGGAAGTTTTGCACCGGGGCGCCGGGGACGTCCTGATCGAACAGCAACACCAGTTGCCCGCCCGCTTTCAGGTGCCGCACGAAGCCGGCGGTTCCTGCGCGGCCTTGCGGGAAGACCGGACCGCCGAATGCCTCCATCGTCTTGACGTAATGTGCGTTGAAGTAGCGGTTGGAGAGGTTCCGGTAGAGCCCGCCAATGTCGAACCCCCGCGCGACAAGGGCCGCCCGCGCGGCCTCGTAATTGCCAAAGTGGCCGGACACCAGGATGACCGGACGTTTCGCCTCGCGTGCGGCAACCAGCGCGGGGTAGCCGGGGCCTTCCGGCTTTAACCTGGCGGCGCGCGCTGTGAAGGCGCGGGTGGAGTAATTCTCGATCAGCGTCCGCCCGGCGTTGTCCAGGGAAGCCTCTGCGATGGCCTGGCGCTCGGCTTCGGGGTGGTCGGGCCAGATCAAGGCGAGGTTTTCCTGCGCGCGCTGCCGGTATCCCGCCAGCGGGCCGATCACGCGGCGCATGACCCAGCCCACAAAGGCCACACGCCAAGGATAGGGCAGGACCAGCGCCAGACCGATCAGACCGCGTGCAGCGAGGTTGACCAAGAGATGGTCGGGGCGAAAGCGAGGGTCTGCGCCGTCTGACATGCTGGCCTTAAGATGCAGGCGCGCGCGACGCCCGGTGTTCGCGGTTCCAGACATAAAGTCCCGCCGCCACGATCACAAGCGCACCGAGCACGGTCCAGCGGTCGGGCCACTGGTCGTAAAGGATCGCACCCCAGAAGGTCGCGAAGACGATTCCCAGATAGGCGAAGGGGGCGACGATCGATGCTTCGGTGATCGAAAAGCTGCGGATGATGCAAAGTTGCGCCCCGGTGCCGAGGCAGGCGATCAGGGCGAACTGCCAAAGATCATCGGTTGCGATCGGCTCCCAGAAGAAGGGCAGGGCCAGCCCCGCCACGATGGTGCCGAAAAGTGCGGCATAGATCATCGAGGCCCAGACGCTTTCCTGCGCGCCGATCTTTCGGGTCAGCAGCGCGCTGGTGGCGTAGGACAGAGCACAAAGAAAGGGCAGGACGGCCCACCAGGTGAAGACACCGGCCCCCGGCCTGATGACGATCAGCGCGCCGATCAGGGCAACGACCACTCCTGCGATGCGGCGGGGGCCAAGCTTTTCGCCAAGAAACAGCGCCGCGCCAAGGGTGATGAGAACGGGGTTGATGTCGGCGATGGCGGTGGCTTCCGCGAGGCCGATGAAGGGAAGCGAGAGAAAGAAGAAGGTCGTTGCCCCGAACTGCGAGGCCGAGCGCCAGAAGTGCAGCACCGGAAACCGCGTGCGCAGGACCGGGCCAAGGTGGTGGCGCAGGATCAGCAGGACCAGCACCAGTTGCCCGGCAAAGCGGACCCAGATCACCTGCGGCGCGGGATAGCGCTGGATCAGGCCCTTTGCGGTGGCGTCCATCGCAGTGAAGAGGAAGATCGCGAGGACCATCAGCGCCACGCCGCGCGTGACGGAAGTAAGAGGGGCGGCTGACATGGCTTCGTTCTAGGCGGCGGGCCGCGGGGCCGCAAGGGGCGGGCGGGGCGCCGTCGGTCGCCAGGTCCATGGCCCGCACCAGCTACATGCCGGATGGTGCCGTTCAGGGTGCCGCCTCGACCTCGGTCTGGTCTGGGAAAGGATTGGCAAGCGCGGATGCAGCCGGCGCGCGATGTGACGGTCGGGAGGCAATCGCCAAGGTCAGGTGGGCCTTGCCGCTGGCACCAGGCTGGCTATTCCGGTCAGGTGCTTCTCCTCCATTCGCGTCGGGACCTGACGGTCGGCAGGGCCGGACTGTTGGCCAGTCGCCAGCTTCAGGCGATCTTCCGGGTGGGCTATCCGAAGCGCCCCAAGCGCGCCGCCTTGCAGCGTCGTACGGTGCAAGAAAGGGTCTTTTTTACAAGCGGGCGGGCCGTCTATCAGTCTTCCTCTTCCTGAACCAGGGTGATCTCGCCCGAGGTTTCCAGCATACGGATCGCACCAATGATGGCGTTCATTGCCTCTTCCGCGTCCTTGTCCTTGACACGGCCGCGGGCAGCCATCTCTTCGCGCAGGCCCTGGGCCAGGCGTTGCGAGATGTTGGCAAGGATGAATTCTGCCGCATCTTCCAGCCCCGGCTTGCCCACTGCAGCCGCCAGCGCGGTTACCAGTTGCGGCTGTTCGACCAGGCGGGTGATCTTCGGCGTGTCGCGCGGGTTCAGGCGGGCGGGGATGTGGACGAAGGTGAAGATCGCCTTGCGCACCTCTGCCGCAAAGGCGGCATCGTCGGCTTCCAGCCCCTGCAAGACGTCGTCGCGCGTCATCGAAGGCGAAACGTTCAGGATCGCGCCGACCCGCTCCACCGGCCCCTGGTCAAAGGCCTTGGGCGGCTGGTTGTCCAGTTCCGCCAAGAGGGCCGCGCCGATGCGCCGGACCGTTTCGGGATCGACATTGCCGGTCATCGACACCGCATAGGCGACCCTGCGCGCGCGGTCGCCGGGCAGCTTGCCCAGAAGATCAGCCGCCTTGCCGACAGGCAGCTTCGACAGCATGACCGCCCCCACCTCAACCGCTTCGTTCAGCAGGATCGGCAGCAGCCGGTCAGGCGGCAGTTGGGTGATCCGCTCCCAAGGGTCGATCTTGGACGAGGTTGAGGACATCCGCCGCAACCGCTGGGCCGCGGACTGCGAAATGTGTCCGTCCATCATGGCCAGCGCGCCTTCGATACCGCCGGGAAAGGCAAGCCCGACGGATTCCAGTTCGGCCAGGAATTCAGACACCACTTCGTCCAGTGTGGTCCTGTCGACCAGCCGCATCTGGCCCATCTGCTCGGCCAAGGCGGCCTGCATGTGTTCGGGCAAGGATGACAGGGGCAGGGTGGTGCCCTCTGTGAGCAGGTAGCGCACGATCACGGCCGCCTTTTGCCGGGACGTGAGACCCCGCTTCGGCAGTATCGGCACCTGCGCCACGCGCCGTTCCGGGGTGATCCGTGCCAGGGGCACCATGTCTTGCGGCATCCGGTCCTCATCGATTCGACAAGGTCACCCTAGACGCCCCGGGGTTAACGGCGGCTTGATGTTCGCAAGGATGCGAGAAAGGTCAGCTGGAGGGCGTTTCGACGCAGGTTCCCTTGGCGGCGTCCCAGGTCGTCCCTGCCATGCAACTGGCGGCAGTCTGTTCACTATGCTGGCCAACGCACTGGGCGAAGGCAAAGCCGGGGAGAAGGGCAATCGCCAAAGCGGCGAGGGTGGTTGCAGTCTTCATCGGTCGTCCTCCTTCTGGGTCAGTAGGTATAGGTCACTCCGGTCGTGATCGCGGTGGCAAGCGCGGTTTCGGCCCAGGTGCCCTGACCGCCGCTTTTGCGGATCGCGTCAAGCTGGGCCTGGGCAAGCTGAACCTCGTCCATCTGGACGAGAAGCTGGCCGTAGTAGCTGCGGGCCAGGATGTTCCGGGAGTCCATTTCAATCGCGCGTCCGTAGGCGGCGATGCCTTCCTCGATCCGGCCGGTCTGGCGCAGAAGGAAGCCCTGGTAGGTCATGACGCGCGAGGTCTCGCCCTCGGTCATGGTGGCAAGCACCGCCAGCGCCTCGTCGGGACGGCCGGCATAAGCCAGTTCGCGCACCGCGTCGTACCGCTGGTCATCGTTCAGGCTAGAGTCCTCCGCCTTTATGCAGGTCTTGGTCTTTTCGTCCCAGACCGTGCCCTTTTCGCATTCCGTCGTCGTTTCGCTCGGCGTCGGTGGCTCGCTGTCGTCGCTGCCCACCGCAAGCGCCAGATGCGGCATCAGGATAAAGGTGGCGGCAAGTATCATGCGCATGGACTACCCTTTCGGCAATTTCCGAAAAGGTAGCATGATTGTCGCGAAGGCAAGAACGGAATGTGCGGCGCAGCCTGGCGGTGCCCATCACGCTTCTGTCAGGTGGCGAAAACCCGGGCGAAGATCGTGTCGACGTGCTTGGTATGGTAGCCAAGGTCGAACTTTTCCTCGATTTCGGCCGGGGAGAGGGCTGCAGTGACCTCGGGGTCGGCCAGAAGCTCGGTCTTGAAGTCGGCACCCTTCTCCCAGACCTTCATCGCGTTGCGCTGGACCAGACGGTAGCTGTCTTCGCGGGAAACGCCCGCCTGGGTCAGGGCCAGAAGCACGCGCTGCGACATCACCAGACCTTTGAACTTGTTCATGTTGCGCAACATGTTCTCGGGGTAGATCACCAGCTTTTCCACCACGCCCGCCAGTCGGTGCAGGGCAAAGTCCAACGTCACCGTGGCGTCGGGGCCGATGGCGCGTTCGACCGAGGAATGGCTGATGTCCCGCTCGTGCCACAGCGCCACGTTTTCCATCGCGGGAACCACGGCCATCCGCACCAGTCTGGCCAGACCCGTCAGGTTCTCGGTCAGCACCGGGTTGCGCTTGTGCGGCATGGCGCTGGAGCCCTTTTGCCCCGGCGAGAAGAACTCCTCGGCCTCCAGCACTTCGGTCCGCTGCATGTGGCGGATTTCGATGGCGACGTTTTCGATGCTGCTGGCGATAACACCAAGAGTGGCAAAGAACATCGCGTGCCGGTCGCGCGGGATGACCTGTGTGCTGATCGGCTCGGGCGTCAGGCCCAGCATCTTGCAGACGTGTTCCTCGACGGCCGGGTCGATGTTGGCGAAGGTCCCGACCGCACCGGAGATCGCGCCGGTGGCAACCTCTTTCCGGGCGTTTTCAAGCCGTTCGCGGTTGCGCTTCATCTCGGCGTAGAAGCGGGCGAAGGTCAGGCCCATCGTCGTCGGTTCCGCATGGATGCCGTGGCTGCGGCCGATGCGGACCGTGTCCTTGTGCTCATGCGCGCGGGTCTTCAGCGCGGCCAGAACCCGGTCCAGCGCCTTCAGCAAAAGGTCCGAGGCGCGGACCAGCTGGATGTTCAGCGTGGTATCCAGCACGTCCGAGGAGGTCATTCCCTGGTGGACGAAGCGCGCCTCGTCATTGCCGATGATCTCGGCCAGATGGGTCAGGAAGGCGATCACGTCGTGCTTGGTCACCGCCTCGATCTCGTCGATGCGGGCGACGTCGAAGGGCACATCCTTGGCCCGCCAGACAGCTTCGGCGTTGGCATTCGGGATCACTCCCAAAGCGGCCTGCGCGTCGCAGGCATGGGCCTCGATCTCGAACCAGATCTTGAAGCGGGTTTCCGGGGACCAGATCGCCACCATTTCGGGTCGAGAATAGCGCGGGATCATCGGGGAGCCTCCGGGACAGCAAGGGTTGCGTCCCCTTAATCCGCGGCCTGTCAGGGTGCAAGCAGCAGGGGAAAGCGTCCGGACGCTGCACGCAGCTTATGTGAGGCCCATGATTGCCAGCGCCGCAATCCCCAAGAACGCCACCCACTGCGGCAGGACCCAGACCGTGCCCAGCCGTTTCAGCCCATAGACCAGGAACAGGACCGCCGTGGCCAGGAACAGCGCCACCGGCAGGGCGGCCAGTGCAAGCGCCTGGTCAGGGAGGAGCCCCGCGGCAATCAGCGCCAGACCCCCCAGCGCCATGACCGCCGTTGTCGCATGCCAGACAACCGACCAGACCGCCTTAGCCGGTTCGGGCCAGTGCGAGGTGACCATGGGTCGGTGAATCTCGCGCCCTCCCGGGACAATATGGACAAGGTCGAGGACAAGTGCGGCCACGCCGGCAGCCAGAAGCCAAGGGTTCATCGCAATCTCCATACGGTTACGTATGGTCTAGTGGATTTGCTGGACCTTGTCCATACGCCTGCGTATGTTTGTCGCATGACCCCCCCCCAGCCCAAGGCGAAACTTGGCCGCACCGAATGGGTCCTGGCCGCCCTGCGCGCGCTAGTGCGCGGCGGAATCGCTGCGGTGAGGGTCGAGGCGCTGGCGCGTGACATTGGCGCAACGAAGGGATCTTTCTACTGGCATTTCAAGGATCTCGGCGAGCTTCATCAAGTGATGCTTGAATTGTGGGAGGAGGTCGCCACCCACCGGATCACCGCGGCGGTGCGGGCCTCGGGCCTCGACTCGCGGGGGCAGCTGATGCTGTTGGCCGACATGGTCTCGGTGCCCCCGGGTGAAGCGCTGGGTGGGATCGAGATCGAACCGGCGTTGCGGGACTGGGGTCGCAACGACACCCGTGCCCGCGCGGTGCTGGAGCGGGTGGACCGCCAGCGGCTGGAGGATTTGACCGGATTCCTGCGCGCGGCGGGCGTCGAGGAAGGCGAACTGTTGCCAAAGGCGCAACTCATTTATGCCGCAGTGATCGGGTTAGAACAGTTGCGATTGACCACCGGGGCCGAAATGGGGCCTCCCTTGCGCGACCTGGTGGCACGTTTGACCAAGTGACGGGACGCGCGGACGAGTGATGGAAGACGAAAGCAGGATCTGGCCGCAGGGTATCGGTATTGCGCTGGGGTTGGCGGTGTTGGCTTTGGTGGGAGGCTACCTGGGGTTCCTGCACCCTCTTGGCGATTCGCTATCGGTCGGCAGAGGGGTCGCGGCTGCGGCCGTGCTGATCCTGGCGGTCTTTGCAAGCTTTGCGGGGCTGCGGATGGCGGCCTTCGTCGCGATGCTGCTGGCGCTTCTGACGGGGGCGCAGGTGCTTCTGGCCTATACCTGGCCGGGGGTGCCGGGGCGCTACACCTTGTACCAGAAAAACATGCTTTACCGAAATGCTGAACTATCCGCGCTCGAGGCCGACATCCGCGCCGCAGAGGCGCAGATCGTGACCTTGCAGGAGGTGTCGACCCCGAACCTAAGGATGCTGGCGAACCTGAAGGACCTTTATCCCACCCAGCAGCTGTGTCCTGGCGGTGCGGTCGGCGGGCCGGCGATCCTGACCCGGCTTCAGCCGGTGCCGGGCACCGCGTTCTGCGGGCCGAACCTGGCCGCGCTGCAGGTGACGGCGGGCGAGGACCGGTTCTGGGTGGTTTCGGTGCATTTGCACTGGCCGTGGCCCTACAACCAGGCCGACCACGTCGATCTTCTGATCCCGATCCTTGACCGTCTGGAGGGACAGGTGGTGATGGCGGGCGATTTCAACATGGTCCGCTGGGCCAATTCGGTGACACGTCTGGCCGAGATCGTCGGGACGCGCCCTGCCGGGCCGACCTTCGGCAGCTATATCGGTCTGACCAGCCTCTTTCCGCTGCCGATCGACCATATCTTTGCCACTCAGGGCGGCAAGACCGTCCGGCGACCCGCGCTTGGCTCGGACCATCTGGGCATCCTGGCCGCGGTGGAAATTTGAGGTTCGGGCGGCCCGCCGGCCACGGCAGGTCGCAGGACGGAGAGGTGACAAGGGGACGGACTTGATGTCCATGGTGGACGAGACCCGAGTGCTTCGGGTGTTCAACACCTAGGTTGCTGCGGTCCGCGCTCCGCACCCGCCTGTCGCCGAACTCGTCGCTCATTGCGGGTGGTCCCGAGAGAAGGCGAGCTTAGAGATGGCACCTGTTATCCCATCAGCCGCTCATCGAACGGATACCGCGTCAGCGTCTCGCAGCCGGTTTCGGTGATCAGCACCTGATCCTCCAGCTTGATCGAGAAATCGCCGTTCTCGGGGGATACCAAAGCCTCGACGCAGAGGACCATCCCCGGCTCCAGCGCTGCGTCGAAAGCGCCGGGCATCCAGCCGTCCGGGTAGTGGACGTAGGGCCATTCGTCACAAAGGCCGACGCCGTGCATCTTGCAGGAATATTTCTGCTTCCAGTATTCCGGGGCAAGCTGATGGCCCTGCATCACCAGTTCCTCGATCGTCACGCCGGGTTTGAGACGAGCCTTGTGGTCGGCAATGTGGTCAAGCGCGTGGTGGAACGCACTGACCATCGCGTTCGAGGGCCGGGCGTCGCCGACCCACCAGGTCCGGCTGATGTCGATGCAGAAACCGTAAGCCCCGATCAGATCGGTGTCGAAGGCGACGATTTCGTTAGTCTGCACGATCCGCGGCCCGCATTCCTGAAACCACGGGTTCGTCCGGGGGCCCGAGGCCAGGAGCCGCGTTTCGATCCATTCCCCCCCGCGCCGGATGTTGGCCGCGTGGAGTTCCGCCCAGATCGCATCTTCCGAGACCTGACCCTGCGGCACCTCGCGGCGGGTGAACGCCTCCATCTCGGCAATCCCCGCCTCGCAGGCCAGATCGGAGCAGCGCATCGCCAGCACTTCATCCGGAGTCTTCACCGCGCGGACGCGTTCGGTCACCTCCTCGCCTTCCTCGACCACGAACCCGATCGCCTCCAGCGCCCGCAGCCCGTGGATCATGATCTTGTCCACCGCCAGCCGCCGGTTGGTGCCGGCATGTTCGCGCATCACCTCGTCCACCTGCGCCGCGAACCCCTGCGCCGCCGCAGCACCCCGGTCCCCGGTGGAGTTGTAAAAGAACGTCGCCCCCGACCGCAGCTCCTTCACCAGGGGGTTGAACGTCACGAGGAACGGCGAGTTCTTGTACTCCCACATCACCATGTGCCCGTCGGCGCACAGAAGGCAGGCGCGGAACGGGTTGTGGGTGTTCCAAAGCTGCATGTTGGTGGTGTCGGTCGCGTAGCGGATGTTCAGAGGGTCGAACATCAGCAAACCACCGTAGTCGCGTGCGACCAGCCCGGTGGTCAGCTTCCGCCACCGCTCTTCGCGCATCCGGGCCAGGTTCGGCAACTCCAGCCCCGCCGCCGCCCATTCCCTGAACGCCAGTTGCGTCGGCCCGATCTCGACCCGGTCATTGTCGTTCGCCGTACCGTCCCCCAGCGCTCCGCCGCGCGTGGGGTCGATCTTCCGGCGGTTGCGCTGATAGTCCATTTGGCTCTCCCGTTTCCCGCCAGACTGCCCCGGCGGCGAAGCCCCGCCTAAGCCAGCGGCGACGCGTCTGGTCGCAAATGTGTTGGTTGCAGCCCGGCCCGGCCCATGCTCAAAGACCGCCATGCCCGACCCGATGCAAGATCATCCCATCCTGCAGGTCCGCCTGCCGCATCTGCCGTGGATCGACCCGCGCACCCGTCGCCTGCCCGGTATCCTGCCCGTGGAAGGCCGGGACTGGCTGCAGGTCGACGAGGCTTACAGCACGCAAATGGTGCTGCGCGACCGCCTGATTGCGGCGCAGGCCGACATCGTCCACGCTCTTCTGCCCGGGGCCCGTCCTGCTGCCGAAGAGCTTTACGCAGCAACTCTGGACTGGCTGCGCGCCGCCCCCGGCTTCACTCTGACAAAGACCGCAGCGACCCGCCCCGACGGCGTCCAGGTTCCGCTGGATCCAGGACAGCCGCTTCTTACCCTGGGGCGCCTGGTGCAAGAGGACCTCTGCCTGATGGAGCGCGAGGCCGAGGAATACGTCCTGACCGGCGCGATCCTGTGCTTTCCCGCCAGCTGGTCTCTGGCCCAGAAGTTGGGCCGCCCGCTGACCGGCATCCATGATCCGGTTCCGGTCTATGACGCCGATCTTGCCCGACGGATCGCCCGGCTTTTCGATGCGATCCGGCCGGAACAGCCGCTCTGGCGGATGAACTACCTCACCTACGACGATTTCGTCCTGCACCAGCCCAGGGTCGAGGGTGAAAAGCGCCCCCAGCCGACAGACCACGTCTATATCCGCTGCGAGCGGCAGTGCCTGCTGCGTCTGCCTGCCACCCGCGCCGTGATCTTCACGATCCACACATATGTCGTGGACGCATCGACCGTCACGGCGGATGAACTCGCCGCGCTGCGCGAGGCTGTCCATTGACCCGCTGCCTGCTGATCCTTGCGCACCCGCTGCCGGACAGTCTGAACGCCCGCCTGGCCGCGACGGTGGACCGGCACGCCCGGGAACAGGGCTGGGAGGTCGCGATGCACGACCTCTATGCGCAAGGCTTCGACCCGCGCCTGGGCCCGATGGAACGGGCCGCCTATTATGGCGACCCGCCCGCGACCCTGGCGAAAGAGAAGGCCGAGCTTGCTGCCGCCCAGGTGCTCATCCTGGTCTTCCCGACCTGGTGGTTCGGTTTTCCGGCAATCCTGAAGGGCTGGTTCGACCGCGTCTGGATGCCCGGCACCGCCTTCGACCACTCCCCCGGCTTTGGACCGATGCTGCCGCGCCTTGATGCGCTGCAAGAGGTGCTGGCCGTCACGACGATGGGCGCGCCGGCCTGGATCGACTGGCTGGTTCTACGCCGACCGCTGCGCCGTATCCTGAAACTTGCCATCCTGAAGCCCTGCGCGCCGAAGGCTCGCCTGACCTGGCGCGCACTTTATTCCGCAGAAGCGGTCGGCGAGCCCCACGTCTTCAGGCTGGAAGCAACCCTGGCTGCCGACCTTACCCGCATCAAACGGAGACTGACATGCCCGGACTGATCCGCCGCACCCTGCTGATCGGGGGCGCTGCCGCCGTGGCTGCCGGAGGTTTTGCGTTATGGCGACGGGGCCAGAGCGCGACCGAGATCGCCTATGGTCAGGACCCCGCCCAGGTGATGGATGTAACCTTGCCTGCCGGCAGCGGTCCGCACCCGGTGTTGATGATGATCCATGGCGGTGCCTTCAAGATCGGCGACAAGTCCGAGATGACGATCTGGCCCGAACTCGCCCAGGCCGGGATTGCCGTCGTGCGGATCAACTACCGACTCTCGGGCCGTGCGAAGTGGCCGGCTCAAGGCGAGGATTGTCTGGCCGCCGTGGTCCATCTGCAACGCGAAGGCATGGCCTTGGGCCTGGACCCCGCGCGGCTGGTGCTGCTCGGTCAGTCGGCGGGCGCCTTCCTGGCGGTTTCGACCGCGCTTAGCCTGGTCGAAGTCGGGCTTCGCCCGCGCGGTGTGGTCAGTCTTTTCGGCCCGATGGATTTCTCGACGATGGATCAGGACATGGCAACGCTGGGGCGAACTCCGGCAATGGGCGCTACTGACCCAGCTGACAGCGCCGAAAGCCAGCTTCTGGGCTACGCCGTCGGCGAAAACCGCGATGCGGCCCGGTCGATGGGGCCGATCGGGCGGCTGGCGCAACTGCGCGAACCGCTGCCGCCGATCCTGATCCGGCACGGCGATGCCGACCCGCTGATTGCCGACCTGCAGGCCAAGCGCCTGCGCGAAGCCTGGATTGCCGCCGACCCGCAGTCGGAAGTGGACTACAAGCTTGTGCCGGGCGCGGGCCACGGTGGCGATGCCTTCGAGACCGACCCGGTCAAGGCCGAAGTGCTGGCCTTTGTCCAGACCGCGCTCGGCTAGAAATCCGCGCATCGGCGGAGCACATCCGAGCGGCTTTGCGTCCCATACGCAAAGCTGCGAGACAAGAGACCTGCGCGGAACGCGCTCCTTCAGAAACCGGTGGTCGCTTTGGACCATCACGGTCAGTCGTCGACGCCGATCTGTCTCAGGTCGCGGCCGATCACCCACATCCACAGCGCCCGACCAAGGCCATAGGGCAGGGCGAGGCCGACCGTCCCCCAGCCGATCACATAGCCCGAGACCTGGATCGCCCCCTCGACAACCGGGCCTGACGGGGCGGGGGGATCGTCCCGTTTGGCTGCACGGCTTGTCTCGGGACCGGCCGCGATCTCGTCGCGGATCGAGGCAAGTGGGTCATCCCCCGGCTGCAGGATCTGCGGCTCGGGCAGGACCACGGGGGCACCCTCGCCCGGCGGCAGAGCCGCTTCAGACCCCACCGACTGTGCCGGGCCCGCCGCGGCCACACGCCAGAGATACGGTTGGATCTCGGTCACCAGCGAATTGCCGCGCCTGATGTCCGGGTCGGCCGTGGCGCTGGCATGAGAAAACGTGTCTGCCAGGACCTTGACCCAGCCCGCGACCCGAAGGTGGGACGGGACGAAGCGTTCGGCTCGGCCCAGTTTTCCGGTCGGGATTCGGGCCTTGCCGTCCCTGACATCGACCGCCGCCTGCCGCAGGCGCCGCGCCGCCCAGGCATGGACCGGAGCCATGCCCTCGCGCGACAGGTGCAGGCTGGCTCGCCCAAGCGCGCGCAGGTCGAAGGGCGGTCGCTGCCCGCCCGAAGCCCAGATCTCCGGGCGACCCGAACCAGGCTTCTTCCGCAAAGGGTCCTGCGCCATGGGTCTCCCGCCGGTGGTTTCAACCGCAGGTTAACTGCCCGCGGCAAGCTTTCCAAGATGTTAATGTGAAAACACAAAACGGTGTTTTTTGAATGGTTTGGTTGCAGTGCCCAGCGTGGGCAGCGATACAAAAGGGCGCCCGAAGGGCGCCCTTTCGACAGATGAGGCAGGGGCGGGCCATCGGCCCCATGGCCCGTTCAGCAGGAGTAGTACAACTGATACTCGATCGGGTGCGGCGTGTGCTCGTAGGCGTAGACCTCTTCCCACTTCAGCGCCATGTAGCTTTCCAGCTGGTCGCGAACGAAGACGTCGCCGGCCAGCAGGAAGTCCATGTCCTTCTCCAGCTCTTCCAGCGCCTCACGCAAGGAGCCGCAGACGGTCGGGATTTCGGCCAGCTCTTCCGGAGGCAGATCATAGAGGTCCTTGTCCGAAGCCGGACCCGGATCGATCTTGTTCTTGATGCCGTCAAGACCGGCCATCAGAAGCGCCGCGAAAGCGAGGTAGGGGTTCGCCGACGGATCGGGGAAACGCGCCTCGACCCGCTTCGCCTTCGGCGACTCGGTCCACGGGATCCGGACGCAGCCCGACCGGTTGCGGGCCGAATACGCGCGCAGGACCGGGGCCTCGAAGCCGGGGATCAGCCGCTTGTAGCTGTTGGTGCCGGGGTTCGTGAGCGCGTTCAGCGCCTTTGCGTGCTTCAGGATGCCGCCGATGAAGTAGAGGGCCTCCTGCGACAGGTCGGCATACTTGTCGCCCGCGAACAGCGGCTTGCCTCCCTTCCAGATCGACATGTTCACGTGCATTCCCGAGCCGTTGTCGCCCTTCATGGGCTTCGGCATGAAGGACACGGTCTTGCCGTAAGCGTGGGCCACGTTGTGGCTCACGTACTTGTACTTCTGGATGTTGTCGGCCTGTTCAACCAGCCCGCCGAAGATCATCCCAAGTTCGTGCTGGCAGGTCGCAACTTCGTGGTGGAGCTTGTCGACCTTGATGCCCATCCGCTTCATCGTTGACAGCATCTCGCCCCGGATGTCCTGGGCTTCGTCAATCGGGTTCACCGGGAAGTAGCCGCCCTTGACGCCTGCGCGGTGGCCCGAGTTGCCGCCCTCATAGGTCGTGTCGGTGTTCCACGAAGCATCGACCG
>JANOCQ010000124.1:0-7700 GCA_031412255.1 Paracoccaceae bacterium
CTCTCCCACCGCGCCGACGCGTTCCAGAAACTCGTCGCAGCCCTGTTCCCGTTGATGGAAGCCCCGACCTTCGAAGACTGGCGCCACGCCGGATTTGGCCTCTATCTCCACTGGCCCTTCTGCCAGTCGAAATGCCCGTACTGCGACTTCAACAGCCACGTGGCCACACGCATCGACCAGTCCCGCTGGCTGCAGGCGTTCGAATCCGAAATGGACCGCATCGGCGCCCTGACCCAAGGCCGCATCCTCAACAGTGTCTTCTTCGGCGGCGGCACCCCTTCCCTGATGGAAGCGGCCACCGTCCAGGGCATCCTCGACCGCATCCGCAGCACCTGGACCCTTGCCAACGACATCGAGATCACGCTGGAAGCCAACCCCGGCTCGGTCGAAGCCTCCCGGTTCGACGGCTATGCCAAGGCAGGCGTCAACCGGGTTTCCCTTGGAATCCAGTCACTTGACCCCGAGGACCTCCGCCGCCTCGGCCGGATGCACACCGTGGACGAGGCCGCTAAAGCCATCGCCATCGCCCAGTCCACCTTCGACCGCGTCTCGATCGACCTGATCTACGCGCGCCAGAACCAGACCCTTGCTGCCTGGCGCGACGAACTGAACCGCGCCCTCGACTTCGGCACCAGCCACCTTTCGCTTTACCAACTGACAATTGAAGACGGCACCGTCTTCGGCCAGATGCACGCCAAGAACCTCCTCCGCGGCCTGCCGGAAGAAGATCTCTCCGCCGATATGTTCGAACTGACGCAAGAGATCACCCGTGCCGCCAGCCTTCCCGCCTATGAGGTTTCGAATCACGCCCGCCCGGGGGACGAATCACGGCACAACCTGATCTATTGGCGCATGGGCGACTATGCTGGCATCGGTCCCGGCGCGCACGGACGCCTGACCCTCGATTCGACGCGCTTCGCCACCGAGGCCGAGCGGCAACCGACCCCGTGGCTGAACCGCACACTCGCTATTCCCGGCAGCGCCGAGACAACTGATCGCCTCTCTCCCCAGGACCGCGCTTCCGAGTATCTGATGTTCGCGCTTCGCCTGAAAGAGGGTGCTTCCCTTGGCCGTTTCGCAGGTCTTTCCGGCGCACCCTTATCCAGCGGCGCCCTGACCGAGATGACCGGCCTGGGCTTCCTTACCCAGGACGGTGACCGGATCAGCACGACCGAAACAGGCGTCATGATGCTAAACGGTATCCTGCGCGCCCTGCTGGCGAACCGTCAAAGCGCCAGGTGATCAATCTTCATCTGGTAGCTGCGAAAGAATTCGGCACAACCTGTCGAGGTCTTCCAGGGACGTATAGCGGATCGTCAGTTCCCCGCTCTCGCCACCCGAGGCGTGGTCGATCCGAACCGGCAGCTTGAGGTTGGCGGCAAGGTCTGCCTCCAAAGCCCTGGTATCGGCGTCCTTCTCGGCTGCACGCCGCGGCTTTCCGGAATTGGGCTTGATGTTCTCCTGCGCCTTGATCAATCGCTCGGTCTCGCGCACCGAAAGGCCATTGGCCACGATTTGAGCCGCAAGTTCCGCCGCTTTCGGGCTGCCGATCAGTGCCCGCGCATGTCCCGCGGACAGACCGCCATCACGCACCATGTCCTGCACATCGGTCGGCAATGTCAGAAGGCGCAACAGGTTTGCGACATGGCTTCGGCTTTTGCTCAGGGCCTCGGCAAGCTTTTCCTGCGTATGCCCGAATCGGGTCATCAGCTGCCGGAATCCCAAAGCTTCCTCGATGGCGTTCAGGTCTGCGCGCTGGATATTCTCGATGATGGCGACCTCCAGAACCTCGGTGTCTGTAAGGTCCCGTACAACAACAGGAACTTCATGCAGTTGGGCAAGCTGCGCTGCCCGCCAGCGACGCTCGCCCGCAACAATCTCATAGGTATCCCGACCAGGTTTCCGTCGCACGATAAGGGGCTGAATGACCCCCTTCTGCCGAATCGAATCGGCCAGGCTGTCCAGGTCTTCCTTGCGAAAATCCATCCGCGGCTGCTGCGGATTTGGCTCCAGCTTGTCCACCGGCACATGCAGTTCCGCCTTGCGTGCCGAAGCCATCTGCTCGGGCCCCGCCAGATGCACGTCGGCCATCAAGGCAGACAATCCGCGACCCAGTCCGCGCTTTTCGATCTTGCTGCTCATCTATCAGGCCTCTGAAACTTCTGGTGTTTTCCGACGGTCGGCAATTTCCCGCGCGAGGGCGCGATAGGCTTCGGCCCCTTTCGAGCCTGTGTCGTAAGTCAGAACGGGCAGGGCATAAGACGGTGCTTCACTGATACGCACGTTCCGAGGAATCGTGGTCTTCATGACCAGATCGCCCATATTGGCACGCGCATCCGCTTCCACTTGGGCAGTCAACCGGTTGCGTCGATCATGCATCGTCAGCACAACCCCTTCGATCCGCAGATCCGGATTTGCCGAACGGCGCACATCGCGAATCGTAAGCATCAGTTGTGAAAGCCCCTCAAGTGCAAAGAATTCGCATTGCAGAGGGACCAGAACGGAATGTGCAGCGACGAGCGCATTTATCGTAAGCAGGCTAAGTGCGGGCGGGCAGTCAATAAGCAGGTAGTCGAATCCGTAGGCGTCCATCTCCGGCCTGCGCAGCGCGTCGTGAAGCAGATAGCTTCGCCGCTCGTTCGACACGATGTCCAGATCGGTCGACGACAGGTCCGCATTGGCCGGGATGATCATGACCTGCGCGATGCCGGTAGTCATTACTACATCCTGTAGGTCTGCGCCTTCAACAATCAAGTCATAGCTTGTCTTCTTCCTCGCATCCGGACGGACGCCCAGCCCGGTGGAGGAGTTTCCCTGCGGATCGATATCCACCAGCAGCACCCGTCTGCCAAGTTCCGCAAGGCCGGCAGCCAGATTGATTGCCGTTGTCGTCTTTCCGACGCCACCCTTCTGGTTGGCCAGCGCAATGATGTAGGGACGGTCAGACATGGCGATGGATGTTCCTGATCACAAGAAGTGCAGCATTGCCATCAGACAGGCTGGGCTGCGTGTCAACGTCGAAGTCCCAGGCGCCCCGCGCTTGCGCAAGCTCGTCGTGGTGGCGAGCACCCTTCGGAAATATCGCAACGCCGCCGGGACGCAGGTGCAGTTGCGCAAAGGCCAGCAGCTCGATCAGCGGGGCAAGGGCACGGGCGGACAGAACGTCGGCATCAAGCGAAGGAAGCGTTTCGATTCGTTCGCTGAATACAGAAACGTTCATTTCCAGAGATTTAGCAGCTTGGCGTAGGAACGTCGCTTTCCGAAGATCCGCTTCGACAAGCGTGACGTGCAGCTGTGGCTTGAGTTGCCTTGCAAGTATTGCCACCACAAGGCCCGGAAAACCGCCGCCAGAGCCCAAGTCGGCCCAGGACTTGGCATCCGCCGGGCACAACGCAAAAACTTGCGTCGAATCAGCAATGTGTCGCGCCCATAAGTCCCGCATTGCATTCTTGCTTACAAGGTTGATTGCTGGATTCCAGCGCAGCACAAGCGCTTCGAAAGCTTTCAGATCAGAGAATGTTTCACGTGAAACATCGACTCCGCCGACGCAAAGCTCATCGGAACTCGTCATCCTGCGAGTCGCTCGCTTTTCTTTCGCAAGTGCGCCAACACAAGCAGCAACGCCGCGGGAGTGACGCCCTCGATGCGCGCCGCTTGCAGGATCGAGTCCGGTCGAACTCGCGTCAGCTTCTGCTTCAGTTCGTTGGACAGGCCGGCAATACCGCCGTAGTCAAACCCCTCCGGGATCTTCTGAGTCTCCTGGCGGCGCAAGTCCGCCACTTCCTTTGACTGGCGGTCAGCGTACTGATCATAAGTGGAGTCAATATGAAGTTGCGATAGGACGTCCCGACGCAACCCCTTGTAGGCTGGAAGGGCTTCGGCAAGCACATCCAGATCTATACCCGGCAAGGAAAGCACGTCGTAGGCCGAGCGCTTGGCCCCGTCCTTGCTGACGGTGATCCCTGCGTCGTTCAGCGCTTTGGGGCCGAACATGGCCTCTGCAAGCGCAGCCCTACCCGTTTCCAGTGCGTCAAGCCTTTCTACAAAGGCGATTCGTCGAGTCTCTGAAACGCACCCGGCTTCCATCCCCACGGGCGTCAGTCGCCGATCGGCATTGTCGGCCCGTACTGTCAGCCTGAACTCGGCGCGTGAGGTGAACATGCGATACGGTTCCGTCACGCCGCGTGAGGTCAGGTCGTCGATCATGACGCCGATGTAGCTGTCGGTTCGGCTGAATCCGACTGGCCCACGCCCGCTAGCTGCGGCGGCGGCGTTCAGGCCAGCCACAAGACCTTGTGCACCCGCCTCCTCGTACCCAGTGGTGCCGTTGATCTGGCCGGCGAAGTACAGGCCGGGGACGGCGCGGGTTTCCAGAGTCTGACGCAGACCGCGTGGGTCGAAGAAGTCGTACTCGATCGCGTAACCCGGCTGAAGGATCACCGTCTGCTCCAGGCCGGCAATGGTGCGGATGTAGGCGTGCTGAACCTCTTCCGGCAGCGAGGTCGACAGCCCGTTCGGATAGACCGTGTGATCATCAAGCCCTTCAGGTTCCAGGAACACCTGGTGTGAAGTCTTGTCCGCGAACCGAACCACCTTGTCTTCGATTGACGGGCAGTAGCGTGGCCCAACGCCCTCGATATGACCCCCATACATTGCGGATCGACCAAGGTTGTCTCGCACGATCTGGTGTGTGGCTTCGGATGTGTGGGTGATGCCGCAGGAAATCTGCCGCGCTTCGGGCGCTTTGCTCAAGAAGGAAAACAATGACGGATCCTCATCGCCCGGCTGCGCTTCCAACCGCGCCCAATCAATCGTCCGACCGTCCAGGCGCGGTGGAGTGCCGGTTTTCAACCGGCCCACGGGCAGCGCCAGTTCCGCCAGTTGGGATGCCAACAGCTTCGAGGGCGAATCGCCCATCCGGCCACCCGACATGCGCCGGTCGCCGATGTGAATCACGCCGTTCAGGAAGGTGCCTGCCGTCAGCACCACGCGACCCGATGCCAGTTCGACGCCCGAAGCCAGAACAACGCCACCCACAGCGCCACCCACCAGCCGCAGCCCCGAAACCTCACCCTCGATGACATCCAGCCCCGGCGTGGCCAGCAGTTCCGCCCGCATTGCCTCACGATACAAGCGCCGGTCGATCTGCGCCCGCGGGCCCTGCACGGCGGGCCCTTTCCTGCGGTTCAGCAGGCGGAACTGGATCCCCGCGCGGTCAGCCATCCGGCCCATGACGCCGTCAAGCGCGTCAATCTCACGCACCAAGTGACCTTTGCCCAGCCCCCCGATGGCCGGATTGCAGGACATGGCGCCCAAAGTCTCGATCCGCAGTGTCACCAGTGCCGTCGACACTCCCATCCGGGCCGCAGCCGCAGCGGCTTCGGCACCCGCATGGCCGCCCCCGTTCACGATGACATCGTAGTGTTTCACGTGGAACATCCTTGGGAACACTCCCTACTTGCCGATGCAGAAGCTGGCGAAAATCTCGCCGAGGAGGTCGTCAACATCTACCCGGCCCACCAGAGCATCCAGCGCCCTGATAGCCCGCCGCAAATGCTCTGCCGCCAGCTCAACGCGCGAGTCGGGTCTTACCACTTCCGCCCGTGACTCGGCCAGAGCGGCAATTGCAGTTGTCACGGCCACGCGATGCCGTTCGCGCACCAAAGCGCCGGCAGAGCCCACGCGCACCTCTAGGATTTCACCTATACGCGCCATCAGTTCCGGCACACCCGCACCGGTCTTGCCGGATACCGTCAGGCCAGATACCCCAGATATGGTGTCTGCCTTGCCCAAGACTACAAGATCATCGCCTTCAGGCACCAATGGCAACGCAGAGCCATCCACCAGGAACAGCCGCAAGTCCGCTGCCTCGGCCCGCGCCAAAGCCCGTTCGATCCCGGCACGTTCCAGCCGATCTTCGGTATCGCGCAAGCCTGCTGTGTCAAGAAAGGTCACCGGCAGCCCGGCAATCTCCATCCGGACCTCGATCACATCCCGCGTCGTCCCGGCAATCTCGCTGGTAATCGCCGCCTCGCGCCCGGCAAGCTGGTTCAAGAGCGTCGACTTCCCGGCATTCGGCGCGCCGACGATCGCGACCTCGAACCCGTCCCGGATGCGTTCTGCCGCTGACACGCCCGCCGCCTCGCGCCCCAGATCGGCCATCAGCCCGTCGATCAGCGTCAACACCTCGGGTGAGACATCCACCGGCACGTCCTCATCGGCGAAGTCGATGGTGGCTTCCAGCAGGGCCCCGGCGCGGATCAGGTCGCGCCGCCAGCCGTCCACCTTCTGCCCGACGGACCCCGACAGAACCCGCACCGCCTGCTTGCGCTGTGCCTCGGTCTCGGCGTCGATCAGGTCCGCCAACCCCTCGACCTGCGCCAGGTCCAGCACGCCGTTCTCCAGCGCGCGACGGGTGAACTCCCCGGGCTCTGCCAGCCGCAGGCCGGGTTGCGCAGACAGGGCCCGCAGGACCGCGCCCACCACGGCAGGCCCACCGTGACAGTGCAGTTCCACCACGGTCTCGCCGGTGAAACTGGCGCCGCCGGCAAAGGACAGGACCAGCGCCTCGTCAAGCAGTTCTCCACCCCAGGTCAGGCGGCGCAATCCCGCCACCCGCGCGGCAGGCAGCGACCCACAAAGCGCAAGACCGGCCGCAAACGCGCCCGGTCCCGAGATCCGTACCACGGCGAGGCCCGACCGACCCCGCGCCGTGGCGAGGGCATAGATCGTGTCCATCGCCGCCGCCTATCAGGTATTCATCGACTCGAAGAATTCGCCGTTCGATTTCGTCTGCTTCAGCTTGGAAATCAGGAACTCGATGGCGTCCGTGGTGCCCATCGGGTTCAGGATGCGGCGCAGGACATAGGTCTTCTGCAGATCGGTCTTGTCGACCAGAAGGTCCTCTTTCCGGGTGCCGGACTTCAGGATGTCCATCGCCGGGAAGACGCGCTTGTCGGCGACCTTGCGGTCGAGCACGATTTCGCTGTTACCGGTGCCCTTGAATTCTTCGAAGATCACTTCGTCCATCCGGCTGCCCGTATCGATCAGCGCAGTGGCGATGATGGTCAGCGACCCGCCTTCCTCGATGTTCCGCGCGGCGCCGAAGAACCGTTTCGGGCGTTGCAGGGCGTTCGCGTCCACACCACCTGTCAGCACCTTGCCCGAGGACGGGACGACCGTGTTGAAGGCGCGGCCCAGACGGGTGATCGAGTCCAGCAAGATCACCACATCCCGCTTGTGTTCGACCAGCCGCTTGGCCTTCTCGATCACCATCTCGGCCACCGCGACGTGCCGCGTTGCCGGTTCGTCGAAGGTCGAGGCGACAACCTCGCCCTTCACCGTGCGCTGCATGTCGGTGACTTCCTCGGGGCGTTCGTCGATCAGCAGGACGATCAGATAGCACTCCGGATGGTTCTGCGCGATCGAGTTGGCGATGTTCTGCAACAGCACCGTCTTGCCCGTCCGCGGCGGGGCCACGATCAGGCCGCGCTGGCCTTTCCCGATGGGTGCCACCAGGTCGATGATCCGCGCCGAACGGTCGCGGATCGTAGGATCCTCGATCTCCATCTTCAGGCGCTCATCGGGGTAAAGCGGCGTCAGGTTGTCGAACGCCACCTTGTGGCGCGCTTTCTCCGGGTCTTCGAAGTTGATCGTGCGGACCTTGGTCAATGCGAAATAGCGCTCCGTTTCGCCCGGCG
>JANOCQ010000125.1:0-4734 GCA_031412255.1 Paracoccaceae bacterium
CCCCCGTTGGGTGCGCTACAGCGCACCGCCACCGTGTGCACCAAATCCCAACCCCAACCTGTTCGCCCTCCCTCCTCCTCGTGGGGAGGGTCCGGGAGGGGGGCACCCCCGTAGGGTGTGCATTCATGCGCACCAAACCCCAATCCCCACACAGGGCCGCGCCCTCCCTCGGGCGGGCGCCGCAACGGCCGTTCGAAGCACTTTATCCCTCAACCCCTCCCACCGAAGTTCGGGTGACTGACGTCGCAAAGCGCACTCCCGGGGGGTGATAAGCAATCAGAAATCCTCCAGTGGAGGATTTCAGCGAAGAACGCCCGGCTGCACGCCGCTGCCATCGAATGGCGCGCGCGGGTGCGGCATATGGGGGTGTGAGGGGGAGGACCTGTACTTCGATAGTCAGGTTGGTAGTGCACCATCTGCAGCCAGCATCCGGGCCATCGTGTCGGTGATCGCGGTGTCATTGTAGGGCTTGGAAAAGAACAGGCTCCCCTCGGGCAGGCTGCTCTCCTCCAGGATCGCCGCCCCCGAAGCGACCATGATCCGCACCGGAGGCCAGCGCTCGCGGATGTAGTGGGCCAGCTTGATCCCGTCCATCGTGCCCGGCATCTGCACGTCGGTGAAGACCAGGTCGATGTCCGCCCGCGACTCCAGGATCGCAATCGCCTCGTCCGCGTCCCTGGCTGCAAGGGCAATGTACCCGGCGGCTTCCACCAGGTCGACCGCCCCCATCCGTATCAGCGGATCGTCTTCGACCACCAGCACGACAGCCCTGCCGCTCTTCATGACTTTTACCTTATTGTGGCTGCACCTGGGGCGGCCATGCTACTCAACTTCGCTGCGCGACAGTTGTTCCTAGGCGGCGGGCGGAAGATCTTCCTGCTGCATCTTCGCGCCGCGATGGCTGACCACGATGGATGTGCCAGGTCTTGCATCGCTCACGACCAGATCCGCGCCAAGGTTCCGGGTCAGAGCCTCGACAATTCCTGTCCCCAGCCCGGCCTTCGGAGCATTCACACCGTTATCCATGCCGATGCCGTCGTCGATCACCGACAGGGTCCAGCCCGCCCCCTCCGACCGGTAATCCACCGCGATCAGGCCCTCGCGCTGTTCGGGAAAGGCGTGTTTCAGGGCATTGATAACCAGTTCGGTCACGATCAGCCCCAAGCTTACTGACAACTCCGCTGGCACGACGCTATCGTCCACCGTTACCCTCAGGCCAAGACGCCTGGGGTCGGGAATCATCGACGCACTCAGGCTTTCGCCAAGCTGCACCAGATAATCCAGCAGTACGACGTTGTCGCCTTCCGATGCGGAGAGCTGTCGTTGCACCGCCGCGATCGACATCACCCGGTGATGCGCGCTTTGCAGGTAGCCGCGCGCTTCTTCGGACTGGACGCGGCGGGCACTCTGCATCAGAACGCTTGCGATAATCTGCAGGCTGTTTGCCACCCGGTGCTGGATCTCCTTCACCAGAATCGCCTTTTCGCGGATCAGGTCGTCCTTGTGCCGAGCTTCGGCGCGCGCCGTGGAGACGTCCGTTACAGCCACTAGAAGCCGCACCGACCCGTCTACTCTGCCGTCCAGCGCTTTGGCATGTACCACAAGGTTGCGGGTTTCCTGGTTCGGTTTGACAAGATCGATCTCGTAAGCGTCGATTTCGGCGCTCCCAGACGCTGTCGCCTTCAACAAGGAAATGAGCTTCGGCATTCCCCATTCGCCATCACCCACGTCCTTCAGGTGCCGACCGGCTATAGTCTTTGGATCGACAGTGAATGCCCGACAGAACGAGCTGCTTGCAGCAATGACGACCAGATCGGCATTGAGAAAGAGCAGGGGCTCATTGGATGCCAAGACCACGGCCAGTGTGCTCGCAGCCTCCGCGTGATCGACAATCGTGTCGGGCATGACGCTTCCTCCTGATGGCGAAACATCTCTGCGCACGTCATTTCGGTTAAAATGCGCGCCCGAAAACCCAGGCCGATAGCTGTCGAACGTCTACTAGCACACTACCGCGACAACAGCACCATCCTTGTTCGCGGACGGGTCTAATAGCTTCACTTTGCCGCAAGTCGCGTTCCCCGCGAGGTGTGCCTCGACTTCCAAACGCGTCTAGTTTGCGCAGTTCAGTCTGCCTTGAAGAGATGTTAACCACCCCCTAAACAAACCCTTACCGTCCACACCCATTCCCCAGCAAAATCAAACTCTTACTCCCATCCGTCCACCGTGGACACCCACCCGGAGTCCCTTGCGGCCCCCGCCGACCCCCGAACTCCGGAGCCCCCCGGCAACCGGGCCGCCGAGCCGCTGCCCGCCCCCCCGCAGGACCGCCCGGCCTGATCCGCCTGAAATCAGGCCCTGTTCCCCCGGGAACATCCATCAGACCCCGGACCCGGCATGCTGGCCGTCGACCGAAACCTGAACGACAGGCGCGCTCCATGTCTCTTCATCCTGCCCCCGCGATCCAGGGCCGCATCGCCATCTCGGCGCTCTTTCTTCTCAACGGGGCCATCCTCGGTTCCTGGGCACCGCAGATCCCCCTCCTGCTCCCGCGCCACGGCCTGACCGAGTCCGGGCTCGGCCTCCTGATCTTCGGCATGGGAACGGGAGCCATGGCGGCGATGTGCCTGTCGGGGCGGCTGATGGCCCGCCACGGATCGCGCTCCATGGTGCGCATGACGGCGCTCTTCTGCGCCCTCACCCTGCCTGCCGCCGTGCTCGCCCCAAATATCCCCACTCTTGCCCTCGCCATGGCCGCGTTCGGAGGAAGCATTGCCATGATGGACGTCGCGACGAATGCCAATGCGGTCGAGTTGGAACAGGCGTCGGGGCGGGCGATCCTGTCCTCGACCCACGGGTTCTGGAGCGTCGGCGGCTTTCTTGGCGGCGCTCTGGGCGGGCCCGGCATCGCGGCGCTTGGCAGTTCCGGTCATGCGCTGGCGGTGATGGTGGCATCCCTCGTGATCCTGACCCTCAGCTGGTCCCGGCTTTCCAGCGCACCCGTGGACGAAGAAGTCACCGCATTCGGACCTAGCCCCGGACTATGGGGCCAAGGCTGGACCATCTACCTGATCGGACTGATGGCCCTCCTCGCCTTCGTGCCCGAAAGTGCCGTGCTGGACTGGAGCGCGCTTTACCTTTCCACCGACCACAGCGCCGGAGTGGGGGTATCGGGCATGGCCTTTGCACTCTTCTCGGCCTGCATGGCGGCGATGCGGTTCTGCGGCGATGCGGTGCGCAACCGGGTGGGAGCCGTGCCCCTTCTGCGCGCCTCGGGCCTCATTTCTGCTGCGGGCCTGACCTTGGCGGCGCTGGCGCCATCGACCCCTCTCGTCCTGGCGGGATTTGCCCTGACGGGGATCGGATTGGCCAACATCGTGCCGATCCTCTTCTCAGCCGCCGGGCGGCACGGCGGGGCGAACCCCGGCGCGGCCATCGCGGCGGTCTCGTTCATCGGCTACGGCGGGATGCTTACCGCACCGTCCGTGATCGGCCTGACCGCGGAACAGATCGGATTTCGGGCCATCCTCGTCGGGCTCTCGGTGCTCCTCCTCGCCGTGACGGCACTTGCGCCGGTGGTCGAATTTTCGGGCGATCGCGCGGCCTATCGTAGCCGGAAAGTTCACCAGGACGCTTAGGGGGATGCGCCTGACCCGCCTTGTCTTTGCCCTGTCTCGATGAGCCGCACGCTTCCTTTGGTTGGACGCACCATCCACTCACCGTTCTCCATGTGCACCGACGCCGAGGATCCTTGCAGTTCCGCCGCAACAAACCCCCTTCCTTTCCCCGATTTCATCCGTATAGTCCCGCCCCATGACCACGGGACCTTACATCCTCGCCACCGTCAGGGCCGTCGGCTCTGCGATGCCTCTTGGTCTTCTCCTTCTTAGCCGCCTCTGAGCGTGCCCCCGGGCGCGACCGCTCAGAGGTGACCAGCGCCCCCCACGCGACAGCTAAGACAAGGACCCCATCATGACCCTCGATCCTGCCAAACAATCCAAAGTCGTGATCTTCGACACCACGCTGCGCGACGGCGAGCAATCCCCGGGCGCGACCATGACCCACGAGGAAAAGCTGGAGATCGCCGGCCTCCTCGACGAGATGGGGGTTGACATCATCGAGGCCGGCTTCCCCATCGCCTCTGAAGGCGACTTCGCCGCCGTCAGTGAAATCTCGAAACGTGCAAAGAACTCCACAATCTGCGGCCTCGCCCGCGCGAACTTCAAGGACATCGACCGCTGCTGGGAGGCGGTTCGCCACGCCAAGTCCCCGAGGATCCACACCTTCATCGGCACCTCCCCCCTCCACCGGGCCATCCCGAACCTCGACATGGACCAGATGGCCGAGCGGATCCACGAAACGGTGACGCACGCCCGCAACCTTTGCGACAACGTGCAGTGGTCTCCGATGGACGCGACCCGGACCGAACACGACTACCTCTGCCGCGTGGTGGAAATCGCGATCAAGGCCGGGGCGACGACGATCAACATCCCCGACACCGTCGGCTACACCTACCCGATGGAGTCGGCGAAGATCATCCACATGCTTCTCGAACGCGTGCCGGGAGCCGACAAGATCATCTTCGCCACCCACTGCCACAACGACCTCGGCATGGCGACCGCCAACGCCCTGGCGGCCGTCGAAGCGGGTGCAAGGCAGATCGAATGCACGATAAACGGCTTGGGCGAACGGGCCGGCAACACGGCGCTGGAAGAGGTCGTGATGGCCATGCGGGTC
>JANOCQ010000126.1:0-2272 GCA_031412255.1 Paracoccaceae bacterium
GGCCATCTGGTGGAAGGCTTCCAGGATGATGCGGTTGTGGGGCCAGTTCTCGGGGTGAAAGCGCGGGATGCGGGCGCGGAATTCGCCTTGGGCGAAGTTCGACGGGTCGGCCATCGGGGTGCCGAAGACGCCGCGCGCGAGGGGCGAGAAGGGGACGACGGCGACGCCAAGCTGGGCGCAGCGCTGGATCAGGCCAAGCTCGGGCGTGCGGGTCCAGAGCGAGTATTCGTTCTGCACCGCCATGACCGGATGGACCGCGTGGCAGCGTTCCAAGGTGTAGGGGCCGATTTCGGACAGGCCGTAGCCCAGGATTTTGCCTTCCTGGACAAAGCGTTGCATGGTGCCAGCCAGGTCTTCCGCAGGGATCTGCGGGTCATGGCGGTGGGCGTAGAAGAGGGTGACGTGGTCCAGGCCGAGGCGTTTCAACGAGCCTTCCAGTTCGGCGCGCATATATTCGGGCCGGTTGTCGATGCGGCGGTTGGGGTCGTCGGTGAAGGCGGCCTTGGTGGCGATATGGGGGCGGTGGCCGGATTGCTTCAGCCACGTGCCGATGACGGTTTCGCTGATCCCCTCGCCATATTTGTTGGCGGTGTCGAGAAAGGTGATCCCGGCCTCCCATGCGGCATCGAGGGTGGCAAGGCTGTCAGCTTCGTTGGTCGGGCCGAAGGTTCCGCCAAAGGACAGGCAGCCAAGGCCGAGGGCCGATACGAGGGGGCCGTTGGTGCCGAGATGTCGCTGTTTCATCGCCGTCTCCTGCCTGTTGGCGGCAGAAGACGGGAGCGGGCGGGGATGGTCAAGCGGTGACGTAATGGAGGCCTTGGAACCTGGCGCGAAGGGCCTTGGTCCGGGGGGCGACGGTTTCCGGGGCGTTGGAGCGGAGGCCCTCGGCGATCAGGGCGGCGAGGGCGGGGGCGTCAGCGGGGGTGACGCCGCGACGGACAAGCTCGGGCGTGCCGATGCGAAGGCCGTTCATGTCCCCGGGGACGTCATCGATGGGAAGGCCGATGCCGCAGGCGAGAAACCCGGCCTTGCGAAGGGTTTTCGAAGCGGCTTGGCCCCCGCCGAACGCGGCGGCCTCGTTGGCGAACGGGTGCGAGGTGGTGGCCCCGCGGTCGGCGGCGAAGATGGGTAGGCCGAGGGTCGCGAGTTCTGCCGCGAGGGCACGGGCAAGGTCGATCATGGCCTTGGCATAGGCCGCCCCGTGGTCGCGCCAATCGAGGAGCGTGTAGGCGAGCGCAGCAGATTTTGCGGCGTCGAAATTGGCGGTGAGGCCGGGGAAGGCGATGGCGTCCAGGCGTTCTGCGATGGCAGCGTCGTTGGTGACGATCAGCCCCCCTGCGGGTCCGCCGAGGGATTTGTAGGTCGACATCGTCATCAGATGCGCGCCTTCGGTCAAGGGATTGGCCCAGGTGCCGCCTGCGATGATCCCGCACTGGTGGGCGGCGTCGAAGAGGACCTTGGCCCCGACCTGATCGGCGATCTTGCGGATCTCGGCCACCGGATGCGGGAAGAGGTTCAGGCTGCCGCCGACGGTGATGATCTTGGGGCGCACGGCGTGGGCGAGGTCTGCGAGGGCGTTCAGATCAAGCGTATAGCGGTCGGCGTCGATCGGGGCGGGGTGGGTCGTGAGGCCGTAAAACCCTGCGCAACCAGCGCTGTGGTGGGTGACGTGGCCGCCGATGCTGCCAGGGGGCGCGATGATGCTGTCGCCGGGTTTGGCCAGCGCCATGAATCCGTAAAGGTTCGCCATTGCGCCCGATCCGACGCGTATTTCGGCGTATTTGGCGTGAAAGACCTCGGCGGCAAGTTCGGCGGCGATGATCTCGATTTCTTCGATGGCTTCCAGCCCCATCTCGTACTTGTCGCCGGGGTAGCCGAGCGAGGGGCGGGAGCCGATGCCGGAAGCAAGTGCCGCCTCGGCGCGTGGGTTCATCACGTTGGTAGCGGGATTCAGGTTGAAGCAGTCCTGGTCGTGGATTTCGCGGTTTTTCGCGATCAGGGCGTCGAGGCGGGTGGCGACTTGCGGTGAAGGTCGACCGGCGTCAGTCGCGAGCTTCTGGATGTAGGTCTCGCAGGAAGCGGAGACCCATGGGCGGGCGGAAAGGTGGGGCATGGCGAACTCCTTTGGCGGCAGGTTAAGTGGGGCGGGTCGTGCCGACAAATCAGTTCTGCAAAAAGCGGGGTCGGGAAGGTTAAGCCATGCCCGTTGCGCCGCGATGCGTGCTCGTGGAACGGGACTTGAGTCCTTGGGAGGAACGGCGCGCTGGATGAG
>JANOCQ010000127.1:0-3733 GCA_031412255.1 Paracoccaceae bacterium
CAGTTGAGATTTTTGCGCCGTCGTTGCTCGCCGATCTGGACGGACCGCTTCTCGACGCAATCTTCCATCAGGCACCCGTGGGCATCACCATCGCATCAGCGCCTGAAGTCGAGATTCTGCGGGTCAGTGATTATGGAAGCACTCTCTTGGGACGGGGGCGGGACACTCTCGAACACATCAAAGCCGATCAGCACGTTCAAGCCTATCAAGTATTTGACCCGCATACTGGTCAGATCGCGGCCTCCGAAAGCCTGCCGTTGACGCGCGCAACGACAAAGGGTGAGATCGTTCAGGGTGAAGAATGGCTCGTCGCAGCCGAAGATGGCCGATTTGTGCCGATTATCTGCAATGCAGGCCCTATTCGCGACACCAACGGCAAGATCATCGGTGGCATCATCACTTGGGCCGATCTCAGCCGCCAGAAACAGATCGAGGAAGAACTGCGAAAGACCATCGCCGAGCGTGATGCCGCCCGAGCGGAACTCAATCATCGTGTAAAAAACCACCTTGCGCTCGTGGTCGCCATGGTTCGCTTGGAAGCAAAGGGGCGCGGCGACGGCGCAGCGAATTTGGCAAGCGCAATCAGCGCAAAGATTTTGGCGCTGGCAAACGCCTACTCCGCTCTCGAGGGTCAACCAGAGCATGGCGCACCGGCGGGTGAACTTCTGACGGCTGTTGCAGCGCCCCTCGCAACGCCCTCAGTCAGCATCGATGTTGTAGCCGAGGCCGGCTTGCTTATCCCAGCCGAACAGTGCGCGCAGATCGGAATCATCGTCACCGAGGCGATTTGCAACGCTCTGAAGCACGGCTACCCCGATGGCCGGGCCGGTCGGATCACCGTGTCCATGGCGTCGATGCACAAAGGCATCTGTCTCGGTATCGTCAACGACGGTTTGCCACTGCCGTCTGCTGGCCTGCGAAAAGGCCGTGGCTCGGTCGTCATCGCGAGCATGGTCGACCAGTTGGGGGGCACGCTCGAATTTTCCAACACGGACACGAACAGCGTTGTGATGACTGTCCAGCTGGAACAATGACTGCCTTTGCTGCCATTTCCTGAGGAAGTTGTAAACCGCGCCAAAGGCCCCCCGACGTCTCGGCAGTCACGGCTGAAGTCAAAGCGCGATCAGACCCGGCCACCAGTCCCGCGACGAGAAGACGAAGTCGCACGAGGAGCAGCTTCAGAGGTTAAGAAACCCTGAATGCCCGCGCCCAAGTCCTTGTAAGTCCTGCAATGTCGTCGCCTGCCCACCGTGGACAGCCGCCCTAGCGTTCGGTCAGCTTCAACTCGATCCGCCGGTTCAACGTCCGCGAGGCTTCGTCCTCTCCGACTGCCACCGGGCGGTACTCCCCGAACCCCGTCGCCGCCATCCGGTCCGGCGGAAAGCCCAGCTCATCCTGCATGAACCGCACCACCGACAGCGCCCGCGCCTGGCTCAGCTCCCAGTTGTCGCGAAACTCGCCCCCACCCAACAGCGGCACGTTGTCGGTGTGCCCGTCGACCCGGATGATCCAGTCGATCTCGGGCGGGATCTCGGCACGGACCTCGTCCAGGATTCGTACCACACCCGCAATCTGAAGCCGCCCCTCCAGCGCCAGGTCCGCCGAGCCCGGGTTGAACAGCACCTCGGAGGAGAACACGAACCGGTCGCCGACCACCCGCACCCCTTCGCGGCCGTCCAGAAGGTTGGACAACTGCCCGAAGAACTCCGACCGGAAGCGTGCAAGATCACGGTTCTCCTCGGCCAGCCGCGCTGCCTCTGCGGCCTCCAGTTCGGCCCGCTTCCGCTGCTCGGAGGCGACCTGGGCCAATGCCGCATTCAGATCCTTGCCCAAGCTTTCCAACTGCACCTTCGCCGCTTCGTCCCGGGCCGCCGAATCGTCCAGCAGCGTCTGGAGGCTACCCAGTTGGCTGCGCAGCGCCGCAACCTGCTGGTTCAGAAGCTCCACCTCCCGCGCGGCAGCCAGGACCTTCTCCTGTTCTGCGAGCAAGGCCGTTTCTGCCGCAGCCAGCGCCGCGTTCTGCGCGGTCGCACCTTTCGCGGCCTCGGTCCGCGCCGCCGCCAGCAGTGTCAGCGTCTCCTCCGCCCGCTTCCGCTCTTCTTCCAGCGCAAGGGTCATCGCGGTCAGTTCGGTGTCCGCGTTGGCCAGCCGGTCCCGGAGCGCTTGCAGGGCCGCCGCGTCCGCCAGCCGAGCCGCCTCCGCCTCGGTCACTTCGGCCTGTGCGACCGCCAGCGCCGCAGCATCCGACGCCCCCTTCGCCTTTTCCTGCGCCAGCAGCGCCTCCAGCGCATCACGGCGGGCCGCGGCAAGACGCGCGGTCTCGGCAGTCGCGTCCACCTCATCCCGCGCCTTGGCCAGCGCCAGCGTCATCGCCTCCGCCTCGGTGATCAACTTGGCCTGCGCCGCCTCTAGCTCTTCGACCGAGGCGGTCAGCCGGTCGGCATCGCCCCGCGCACGGTCACGTTCCACCAGCAAAGACGCGACCTGAGCCTCGAAATCGGTGATCCGGGACCTCGCCGCCGCCAGCTCGCCCTCCCGCGCGGTCAGATCTGCAGTCAGCGCCGCGATCACACCCGCCTGCCTGCCTCCCTCTGCCTGGGCCGCAGCAAGACCGGCCTGCAACTCGGCCACCCGCGTTTCAAGATCCGATGCCTTGGTCTGCTCCAGCCCCAAAGCCTCGGCAAGCTGCGCGACCTGCGAAGTCAGCGCGTTCAGTTCACTGTCCTGTGTGGTGATCGTGTCGCGTAGAACAGACTGCATCACGGTGAAGATGGTCAGCACGAACATCAGCACCATCAGAAGCGTCGTCACCGCATCAACGAAGCCCGGCCAGATAAGTGAGCTGTCCCGATGACGGCTGCGCGCGGCCATCTCAAGCCCGCCCGGCGCTGCGGCCCAGTTGCCGGATTGCGGCGGTCAGCTGGGAGATATCGGACTTGAGGTCGGTCAGCGTCTCCTGCCGCCCAGCCGACATTTCTTCAAGGATACGCAGCAGTTGCACATCGATCGACCGCAACCGCATCCGGCTTTCGGGGTCCGATCCGCTGCCGCCCTCGCCGGACTGCAAGGACTCCAAAAGCTTCTCCTGCCCCTCGGCGATCCGCCGCAGCAGGGCGGTCTGGCCGCGTTCGGCATCCATCCGGTCGGTCAGCGCGGTCATCGCGTTGATCAATTCGTTGATCTTCATTTCGGAATGAAAGCGGTTCGTCTCGGTCTGGGTCTGAAGCGCCTGCAACTCCTCCATCTGCTGCGCCATGTGGTCGACCAGCAGTCCCAGCGCATTCTGGTCCGCGCCCTCGCCGTCACCGGCATAGCCAAGCCGGGTGATCGAGGAGAGCCATTCCTCCAGCTCGCGGGTGAACCGGTTCTGCCCATGGCTGGCGAACAGTTCCAGCAAACCCAGGACCAGCGACCCGGCCAGACCCAGCAGCGACGAGGAAAACGCCGTGCCCATCCCGCCCAATTGGCTTTCCAGGCCCCCCATCAGCTTGCCAAACACGTCCAGCCCGCTTTCGCCTTCCTGCGGCGCCAGCGAGCGGATCGTCTCGACCACGGCCGGGACAGTGGTCGCCAGCCCCCAGAAGGTGCCAAGCAGACCCAGGAAGACCAGAAGGTTGATCAGATAGCGTGTGATGTCGCGCGCCTCGTCGACGCGCTGGACGACCGATTCCTGGATCGACCGCGAGGACGAGGCCGAAATGGACAGCCGCGCCGTTCGGGCCCGCAGCAGCGC
>JANOCQ010000128.1:0-12427 GCA_031412255.1 Paracoccaceae bacterium
CTTTACGGCTTGGGAAAACGTCGCATTCGGCTATTTCAACGAATCGGAATACCAAAAGAACGCGCTTTTCATGGACAATGACGCGATCCGGGCCGATACCGAACGGAAGATGAAGACCTTCGACGTCCGCCCGCCGATCCCGACCTTGCCAGCGAAAAGCTTCTCGGGCGGCAACCAGCAGAAGATCGTCGTTGCGCGCGAGATCGAGCAGAACCCCGTGCTTTTGCTGATCGGCCAGCCGACCCGCGGCGTGGACATCGGGGCCATCGAGTTCATCCACAAGCAGATCATCGCCTTGCGCGACGCCGGGGCCGCAATCCTGCTGGTGAGCGTGGAACTGGACGAGATCATGAGCCTTTCGGACCGCATCGCGGTCATGTTCGACGGACGCCTGATGGGCTTCCGGGATCCCGAAACCACCGATGAACGCGCGCTTGGGCTGCTGATGGCCGGCGTGACCGGCAAGGAGGAGGCCGCCTGATGGACCGCTTGCCACGCTGGGCCGACGTCGCCCTTGTCCCCTTCGTCTCGCTGCTGCTCGCCGCGATCATCTCGGCCTTGGTCATCATCGCCATCGGACAGGACCCCTGGGAGGCAATCACAGTGATGGTCCAGGGCAGCGTGATGAACGCCTATGGCTGGGGCTATACGCTGTACTACGCGACCAGCTTCATCTTCACCGGGCTTGCGGTGACAGTGGCCTTCCACGCGGGTCTTTTCAACATCGGCGGCGAGGGTCAGGCGCAGTTGGGCGGGCTTGGGGTGGCGATGGCTGTCCTGTTCATCCCATGGCCGCACTGGACAATCGCGCTGGTGGCCGCGGCCTGCGGGGCGGCGCTGTTCGGTGCGGCCTGGGCGGCGATCCCGGCCTATCTGCAGGCAAAACGCGGCAGCCATATCGTGATCACGACGATCATGTTCAACTACATCGCGGCCAGCCTGATGATCTTCATGCTGGTCGACGTGCTGCGGCCGCCCGGCAAGATGGACCCGGCGACGGCGAACTTCCCCGAAGCGGCGCATCTGCCGAGCTTCAACGAGATCCCTGGCCTGAACCTGATCTTCACCAGCGGCGTGCCCGCGAACGTCACCTTCTTCATAGCGCTGGCGATGGCCGTGGTGGTCTGGGCGCTTTTGTGGCGCACGCGGCTGGGCTACCAGATCCGCGCCTTCGGCAAATCGGAGCCTGCCGCGCGCTATGCCGGGATCAACCCGACCCGGATCATCATGATCGCGATGCTGATCTCGGGCGGGTTGGCTGGTCTGATGGCGATCAACAACGTGATGGGCGAGGCAGAGCGTCTGCTGGGCAACTCCGCTTCCGGGGCGGGCTTCATCGGGATCGCCGTGGCGCTGATGGGGCGCAATCACCCGGTGGGCGTGGTGCTGGCGGCGCTTCTGTTCGGGTTCCTGTTCCAGGGCGGAGCCGAGCTTGGTCTCTGGACCAAGATCCCCATCGAATTGCGGACCGTGGTGCAGGGTCTGGTGATTCTGTTCACCGGCGCGCTGGACATGATGGTGCGGATGCTGCTGATCCGCATCTTCGCCGTCTTCCGTGGTCGCAAGCTGGAGGCCGCATGATGGATTACGCAACCCTTCTGCAACTTCTGGACTCCACCCTGCGGCTTGCCACGCCGCTTTTGCTGGCCTGCCTTGCGGGGCTTTATTCCGAGCGATCGGGCGTCTTCGACATCGGGCTGGAAGGCAAGATGCTGGTCGCCGCGATGTGTGCCGGCGCGGTGGCTTTCTACACCGGCAATGCGTGGATCGGCGCGTTGGCCGGGATCGCCGGATCGCTGATCTTTGCGCTGATCCACGGGATCACCTCGATTACCTTCCGGGGCAACCAGTTGATCGCGGGGGTGGCGCTGAACTTCCTGGCCTCCGGGATGACGGTGCTGGTGGCGCAGTCCCTGTTCGGTCAAGGCGGTCGCACCCCGCCGCTGGAGGGCGCGGCCCGCTTCAACCCGATTGAGCTTCCCTTCGCCGAGGCGCTTTCGGGTGTGCCGATCCTTGGCCCGCTTTACCGTGAGGTCATCTCGGGCCATTCGATCCTGGTTTATGCCGCCTTCGCCATCGTGGCGCTGACCTGGTGGGTGCTTTACCGCACGCGCTATGGCCTGCGCCTGCGCGCGGTGGGTGAAAACCCGGCGGCGGTCGATACCGCGGGGGTCAGCGTGGTTGGCCTGCGCTTCTCCGCCGTGATGGTGACCGGCGTTCTCTGCGGTCTTGCCGGGGCCTACATGGCGACGGCGCTGCAGGCGGGCTTTGGCAAGGAGATGACGGCGGGGCGCGGCTATATCGCGCTGGCGGCGCTGATCTTTGCCAAGTGGCGGCCGGTGCAGGCGATGTATGCCTGCCTGCTGTTCGGCTTCTTCCAGGCGCTGGCCCTGCGGCCGGACGTTGTGGAGTCGGTCGTCCATTTCAAGGTGCCGGTGCCCTTCCTGGACGCCCTGCCTTACATCCTGACGGTGATCGTGCTGGCCGGATTCATCGGCAAGGCCATCCCGCCACGCGCGGGGGGCGAACCTTACGTGAAGGAACGCTGATGTCCGACGCTGATGCACTTGCCGCCCTGATCCGGTCCCGCGCCGGGTCCAAGCCCGTGGCCCTTGGCCTGATCCTTGGCTCGGGCCTTGGACACCTTGCCCATGCGGTGGATGGCGTGGCGATCCCCTACGGCGCATTGCCGGGTTTCCCGCATGTCGGCGTCTCGGGCCACAACCCGAACCTGCATGTCGGCACTTTGGAAGGCGTCCGCGTCGCAGTCTTCGGCGCGCGGGAACATTACTATGAAAGCGGCAATCCCCGGGCGATGCTGCTGCCCTTGCAGGTGCTGAAGGCACTTGGCGCAGAAAGCCTGATCCTGACCAATGCGGCAGGCTCGATGCGGCCCGACATCCCGCCGGGCAACGTCATGCTTCTGTCGGATCACATCAACTATTCCGGGCTGAACCCGCTGATCGGCGAGAAGACCGACGCGCGCTTCGTGCCGATGACCGATGCGCATGACCCTGACCTGCGGTCAGCGCTTTCGGCGGCTGCAAAGTCGCAGGGCATCGACCTGCCTGAAGGCGTCTACTGCTGGTACTCCGGCCCGTCCTTCGAGACCCCGGCCGAAATCCGGATGCTGAAGCTTCTGGGTGGGTATGCCGTCGGCATGTCCACAGTTCCCGAGGTGATCCTGGCGCGGTTTCTGGGGCTGAAGGTCGCTGCAATCTCGACCATCACCAACATGGCCGCGGGCATGTCGGACGAGAAGATCAGCCACGAACACACCAAGGCGATGGCCCCCCTGGGTGCGGCAAAACTGGAACGCATCCTTCGGGAATTCCTTCGCTCACGGCAATGAGACGACGGGGCGTTTGACTTCGCCGGCAAAGCCGCGCAACCCTTTGAACACCGCCGCTTTCGCCATCTGCCCCGCTTCTCCGACCGATTGCCGCCTGATGCAGCTTTACCTCCCCATCGCCGAGGTTTCGGTCAACGCCTTCCTTATCCTGGGGCTGGGCGGAATTGTGGGGTTCCTGTCGGGCATGTTCGGGGTCGGCGGCGGGTTCCTGATCACGCCCTTGCTGTTCTTCATCGGCGTCCCGCCTGCCGTCGCGGTGGCGACCGGGGCGAACCAGGTCGTCGCGTCCTCGATCTCGGGCGTACTGGCACAACTGCGCCGCAAGGGCGTCGACTTCGCGATGGGAGGCGTGCTGCTGGCCGGAGGCGTCGTCGGCTCGGCCATCGGCGTCTGGGTCTTCGGGATCATGACGCGGCTGGGTCAGATCGACCTTTTTGTCCAGCTTTCCTACGTGATCTTCCTGGGCCTTATCGGGGCCATGATGTTCCAGGAAAGCGTCCGGAGCCTGCTGCGGTCGCGCAAGGCCAATGCGCCCATCCGTCGCTCGCATGTCCATTCCTGGGTCCACGGCCTGCCCTTCAAGATGAAGTTCCGTGCATCGGGTCTGTACATCAGCGTCATCCCTCCAGCCCTGATCGGGGCTGCGGTCGGCTTTCTGTCGGCGATCATGGGAGTGGGGGGCGGGTTCATCCTGGTCCCGGCGATGATCTATCTTCTGGGGATGCCCACCAAGGTCGTGATCGGCACCTCGCTGTTCCAGATCATCTTCGTCACCAGCTTCACCACCGTCGCCCATGCCGTGAACAGCCAGACCGTCGACATGATGCTGGCGCTGCTTCTGATCCTGGGGGGTGTTGTTGGCGCGCAGATCGGAACGCGTGTCGGGGTCCGCCTCAAGGCCGAACAGTTGCGCATCCTTTTGTCGCTTCTGGTGCTGACGGTCTCGATCCGCATTGCCGTCGATCTTCTGGTCCGGCCGTCCGAGCTTTACTCGGTCGCGGGGGTCCTGCCGTGATCCGCGGACTGGCCGTTCTGCTTGCTTTTGCGCTTCCGGCCGCGGCGCAGGAAGTCATTGTGGCCGGGATGAGCCAGAACCGCGTCTCGATCACAGCCGACTTCGACGGGTCGGAAATCCTGATTTATGGTGCCGTCAAGCGCGACGCGCCGCCGCCCGAGGGCTCGGGGCCGCTGGAGGTGATCATCACGGTCGAGGGGCCGTCCAACCCCGTGGCCGTCCGTCGCAAGGACCGGGTGGCGGGGATCTGGATAAACAATGCCTCGGTCCGCGTCGACAGCGCGCCCAGCTTCTACGCCGTCGCCACCACGGGCCCGCTGGACTACATCCTGTCGGACGTCGACAACCTGCGCTACGGGATCACGATCGAGCGAATGATCCGTGCGATCGGCATTTCGGACGAAGCGGACCAGGCCGGGGAATTCGTGCTGGCTCTGCTGCGGGTCCGCACGAACGAAGGGCAGTACCGGGTGCTGGAGGGAAAGGTCGAGCTGACCGAAGACACTTTGTTCCGCACCGACGTGGTCCTGCCGGCGAACCTGACCGAGGGCGAATACAAGGTTCGTTTGTTCCTTCTTCGCGACAAGCGGGTGATCGACAGCCAGGAACGGGTGATCGGCGTACGCAAGGAAGGTCTGGAGCGGTTCATCTTCAACCTCGCGCAGGAACAGCCACTGATCTACGGGTTGCTGTCACTGGTCCTTGCCGCCCTGGCTGGCTGGGGGGCGTCAGCGGCGTTCCGGTTGATGCGGGCATAGGTCGGCGGCCTGCGGTCAATCAGCTTCGGCCAGCAAAGCCTGCACATCCAGTCGCCGCGTGATCATCGCCAGCGTTCCGTCAGGCGTGCGGGGCCAGTCGGATTCCGGCCGATCGCGGTAAAGCTCGACCCCGTTGCCATCGGGATCGTCCAGATACAGCGCCTCGGACACTCCATGATCCGACGCTCCTGTCAGGGGATAGCCAGCGGCGACCAGCCGCTTCAGGACCTGGGCCAGCGCCTTGCGGTCTGGAAACAGAAAGGCCGAATGGTATAGCCCGGTATGACCGGCTGGCGGCGGCGTGGACCCCAGGCTTTCCCAGGTGTTCAGGCCGATGTGATGGTGATAGCCCCCGGCGGACAGAAAAGCCGCCTGCTTGCCATAGCGCTGGGTGACGGCAAACCCCAGGATACCCGAGTAGAACGCAATCGCCCGGTCCAGATCGGCGACCTTGAGGTGGACATGTCCGACACGGGTTTCCGGGTGTATGGTCATCGCGCCACCTGAGACTGGGTTCGTCAGCGATCCTAGATGATGAAAAGGCTCTGGTCTTGCAGATTATCCCGCAAGGTGTCGACCTGGGATCAGCCCTTTTTCTTCGCAATTGCCGCTTCCAGTGCGGCGATCCGGGCTTCCAGAGCCATGTTCTCTTCCCGAGCCTTCTGCGCCATTGCCCGCGCGGCGTCGAACTCTTCCCGGGTCACGAAATCGCGGTCGGCCATCCAGCGGTCGACCAAACTTTTCATCGCGGTTTCGGCTTCGGTCTTTGCACCTTGGGCCACGCCCATCGCATTGGTCATGAGTTGGCTCATGTCGTCGAAAAACTTGCTGCGGGTCTGCATGGGCTGCCTCCTGATGCTTTTCCCTATATGGCCCCGCCAGGCGCGCAGGACAAGGCGGTGCATTGCCGCCGGTTGACATCGCGCGCACTGCCCGCGACAAGCGTCGAAACCTGAAAGGGCCCGCATGATACCTTTCCCCGACATTTCGCCCAACCTCTTCGAGGTCGAGGTTTTCGGCTTCACCCTGGCCCTGCGCTGGTATGCGCTGGCCTATATCGTGGGGCTGATGTTCGGCTGGTGGATCGTGTTGCGCGCCGTTCGGACGCCTCGGCTTTGGTCGGGATCGGCACCGATGACCCCCGACCAGGTGGAGCGCTTGCTGACCTGGATCATCGTCGGTGTGATCCTTGGCGGGCGTCTGGGCTATGTCCTTTTCTACGACCTTCCGACCTATCTGGCCGACCCTCTGCAGATCGTCCGGGTGTGGGAGGGCGGGATGGCCTTTCACGGCGGGTTCCTGGGTGTCGTGGTCGCCGGCCTGTGGTTTTGCCGGCGCGAGAAGATCCCGCTCCTGTCGACCGGCGATCTTCTGGCGATGGCCACCCCCGTCGGGTTGATGCTGGGCCGCCTGGCAAACTTCATCAACGCCGAGCTTTGGGGCCGCCCGACCACGCTGCCCTGGGGCGTTATCTTTCCGGGCGACGCCGCACAGACCTGCGAGGGCGTCGTGGGCCTGTGCGCCAGACACCCCAGCCAGTTGTATCAGGCGGGGCTGGAGGGGTTGCTTCTGGCACTTGTGCTGCTGTGGCTGGCCTTCCGGACGGGTGCCTTGCGGCGGCCGGGCCTTATAATGGGCGTGTTTCTTGTCGGCTACGGCCTTGCCCGCTTTGTGGTGGAGTTCTTCCGCCAGCCAGACGCGCAGTTCGTCAGCCCCGGCAATCCCATCGGATGGGCTGTCCAGTTTGGCCAGGTCGGGCTGACAATGGGCCAGCTTTTGTCCCTTCCGATGATTGCCCTTGGCCTGTGGTTCGTGCTTCGCGCAAGGGCGAAGTAAGGGGACGCGGGATGACCCCCCTCGCCCGCCTTCTGGCCGAGCGTATCCGTGAGACGGGGCCGATCACCGTGGCCGATTACATGGCCGAGTGCCTGTTGCACCCGGTCCACGGCTACTACACCACGCGTGATCCGTTCGGCGTCGCAGGGGATTTCACCACCGCCCCCGAGATCAGCCAGATGTTCGGAGAACTCGTCGGCCTCGCCTTGGCGCAAGCCTGGCTGGACCGAGGTGCGCCAACCCAATTCACTCTGGCCGAGCTTGGCCCCGGACGCGGCACTCTGATGGCCGACATCCTGCGCGCCACCCGGGGCGTTCCTGGCTTCCATGCCGCAGCACGGGTGGTGCTGGTCGAAGCCTCGCCCGTTCTGCGGCGGAAACAACAGGAGACGATCAGCCGGGGACATGATCTGGGCCCGCACTGGATCGAAGCGGCGGGCGATCTGCCTGACCAGCCGCTGTTTCTGGTTGCAAACGAGTTCTTCGACGCACTGCCGATCCATCAGTACCAGTTCGTCAATGGCGGCTGGCACGAACGCCTGATCGGCCTGCAGGATGGCGCGCTGGCGTTCGGCCTGGCCGAGGGCCCGACCCTTCCCTACACGCCGGCACTGCACCACCGCGAAGACGGCACGATCATCGAGGAAAACCGCATCGGCCGCTTCGTGATGCGTCAGGTCCATCATCGTCTGCACCACCACGGCGGGATTGCCCTGGTGATCGACTACGGCGACTGGCGTTCACGAGGTGACACCTTGCAGGCGATGCGCGGTCATGCCTTCGATGACCCCCTCGCGCATCCGGGCGAAGCCGACCTGACCGCCCATGTCGACTTCGAATCGCTTGCCGAGCAGCAGGCGCATTCCTACACCACGCAGGGAGAGTTCCTGACCCGACTCGGCATCGACGCCCGGGCCGAGCGGCTTGCCCGGAACTTGACCGGGGATGCGCTGGAAAGCCACCGCGCCGCGCATCGCCGCTTGACCCATCCCGAGGAAATGGGTTCGTTGTTCAAGGTGCTGGCCGTTACCTCTGCCGGCGCCCCGCCACCTCCTGGATTCACCTGATGCCCACGACGCTGGAAATCATCACCTCTGACGCTCTTGACGCCCGTCACGGCTTCTTCACCCGCAAGGGCGGGGCGTCATCCGGTATCTTCGCGGGGTTGAACTGCGGCACCGGGTCGTCGGACCAGACCGAGATTGTCGCCATCAACCGCGCACGGGTGTCCGAGGCGATGGGGGTGGGACCCGAGGCGCTCATGACCGTCCACCAGGTTCACTCTGCCCGCGCGCTGGCAGTGACCGGACCTTTGTCGATCCGGCCCGAGGCAGATGCACTGGTCACCGACCGGCCCGGCGTCCTGCTGGCTGTCCTGACCGCCGACTGTCAGCCTGTTCTCTTTGCCGACCCCGGCGCCAAGGTCGTCGGTGCCGCCCATGCCGGGTGGCGCGGTGCGGTAGACGGCGTCCTGGAGGCGACCATTGACGCAATGGAATCGCTAGGCGCGCGTCGGTCCAACATCACTGCCGTGATCGGTCCTACAATCAGCCAGCCGGCTTACGAGGTCGGGCCCGAGTTCTTCGACCGCTTCCGCATGGAAGATGCAGGGAACACCCGGTTCTTCGCCAATGGTCCAGGCGACCGCATGCTCTTCGATCTTCCCGGTTATGGTCTGCACCGGCTCCGCAACGCAGGGGTAAAGGAGTCCCTTTGGACCGGCCACTGCACTTATCGCGATCCGGCCCGCTTTTATTCCTTTCGGAGAACAACGCACGCTGGAGAGGCTGATTATGGTCGACTTATATCGGTAATAAGGCTTTGATTTAACAGAATGCGGCGCGAAAATGCTCTGATTGCAGCACCTTTCTTCCCCAACCTTGCCGCAATCCCCGGTCAAGCATTACTCCTGAAGTTGTAATGCGACGGGGGCTTCCCATGATAATCCAGATGAAAACCAAGCGCCGATGGATCCTCTCGATCCTTGAAACGGTTGGGGATGGGGAAGACAGCCGCGTCGTCGCCCGCGCCACTGCGCGCCATTCCTCGACCCGCACGGCGATGGCGGCAGGTCAGAAGGGCTTTGCGATGCGACTGAAGACCGCGACCCGCCAGGTCTCGGACGCCTCGCGCTAAGAGGCGGGTTTCGGCCTACGCATTCTTCGCCAATCGCGCTTCCAGGACATCGAAGGGGAGACCCGGGTCGTCCTTGGCACAGCGGATCACAAGGCTGGTCTTCACATTGGCCACGTGATCAGCCTTCAAAAGTTCCTCGGTCAGGAAGCTCTGGAAGCTGGACAGGTCAGGCGAGACGCATTTCAGGATGAAGTCGATCTCGCCGTTCAGCATGTGACATTCGCGGACAAGGGGCCAGGCGCGGCATCGTGCTTCGAAGGTCGCAAGGTCCGCCTCTGCCTGCGAATTCAGGCGCACCATCGCGAAGACCTGAACCTCGAACCCCAGTTCCCGTGCGTTGATGTCGGCGTGGTAGCCGCGGATGAAGCCCTGCTCTTCCAGCCCGCGGACCCGACGCAGGCAGGGAGGGGCGGAAATACCCACGCGGCTGGCCAACTCGACATTGGTCATGCGCCCGTCCGCCTGAAGTTCGGCCAGGATCTGACGGTCGATGGGATCAAGCTTGTGCGCGGCCATGGTGCCTCCGTTCTGGGGCCTACTTAAGCATGGGGCCGCACCTGCGCAATAATATTTCAACTCAACGCAATAAAACGATGGTTTCTGCGGAGCGCATGCCCGCCATGCAGGGGCTTTCCCGTCCGCCTGTGCATGGATATATCGAGGTCCAGCACTCCGGGGGACGACATGGGCGAGACGCGGCATACCAAGGTTCTGATCATAGGCTCGGGCCCGGCAGGATATACGGCAGCGGTCTATTCCGCCCGCGCGATGCTGGACCCTTTGCTGATCCAGGGCCTGCAACCCGGGGGGCAGCTGACCATTACGACCGAGGTGGAGAACTGGCCGGGCGACCATACGGTGCAGGGACCGGACCTGATGGTGCGGATGGAGGAACATGCCAAGGCGATGGGGGCCGAGGTGATCTCGGACTACATCACCTCGCTGGACCTGTCACAGCGGCCTTTCACGGCGACGTCGGACAGCGGGACGACTTACACGGCCGATGCGGTGATCCTGGCAACGGGGGCGCAGGCGAAGTGGCTGGGGCTGCCCTCGGAGGAGAAGTTCAAGGGCTTCGGCGTCTCGGCCTGCGCGACCTGCGACGGGTTCTTCTATCGCGGGAAAGAGGTCGTGGTGATCGGGGGCGGGAACACGGCCGTCGAGGAAGCGCTGTTTCTAACCAATTTCGCGTCGAAGGTGACGCTGATCCACCGCCGCGACAGCTTGCGGGCCGAGAAGATCATGCAGGACCGGCTGTTCAAGCACCCGAAAATCGCGGTGGTCTGGGACAGCGAGGTGACCGAGGTTGTCGGGACCGAGGCTCCGCTTGGGGTGACTGCGGTGAAGACCCGCAATCTGAAGACCGGGGTGGAGGGAGAGATCCCCTGCGCCGGGTTCTTCGTGGCGATCGGTCATGCCCCGGCGTCAGAACTGGTGAAGGACCAGTTGCCCCTGCATTCGGGGGGCTATGTGGTGGTGGAGCCGGGGTCTACCCGGACGGGGGTTCCCGGGGTCTTCGCGGCGGGGGACCTGACGGACCACATCTACCGGCAGGCCGTCACCAGCGCCGGGATGGGCTGCATGGCGGCCTTGGATGCCGAAAAGTTCCTGGCGGGGCACTGAGGTCTGCCCGCGCGTGGGCAGATTTGTAGCCCCTTGGGAATCAAGGGGTTGTGCGTGGGCGTTCAGGGTTTCTTAACGGTTGGCTCGTCGTGCGCCTTCGGCTTCTCCTCGCTGGGACGCCAGCGAGGAGCGACGAAGTCGACCGACGAGCGGTTCGCCTAGCGCAGCCGCAACCCGTCCTTGCCGAACAGCATTGCGTCGCGGGCGTCGAAGCTGACGCCGACCATTGCGCCGGGGTCCAGGCTGACCTGGTCGTGGCGCTCGATGATCAGCTTTTCGCCCGAGGGCGCGGTCAGGTGGACGTAGGAGACGCCGCCCAGTGCCTCGGTCAGCTCGACCCGGTGCGTGTCGCCCGGTCCGATCTTGAGATGCTGCGGGCGAAGGCCCACGGTCACTTCGGACCCCTTGGCGGGCAATCCGATGGTGGTCGCGACCGGGCCAAGACCCATGGCCGCGACGAAGCCGGTCTCTGCCACCCCGGCCACGAAGTTCATCGCCGGTGAGCCGATGAAGCCGGCCACGAACTTGTTGTCCGGGTTGTTGTAGAGGTCGAGGGGCTTGCCGACCTGCTCGATCCGGCCCGACCGCAGGACCACGATCTTGTCGGCCAGGGTCATCGCCTCGACCTGGTCGTGGGTCACGTAGATCATCGTGGCCCCGATCTCGCGGTGGAGCCTTGCGATTTCGACGCGCATCTCCACCCGCAGTTCGGCGTCCAGGTTCGAAAGCGGTTCGTCGAACAGGAACACCTCAGGCCCCCGGACGATGGCGCGGCCGATGGCGACGCGCTGGCGCTGGCCGCCGGACAGGGCCTTGGGCTTGCGGTCAAGAAGCGGTTCCAGCTTCAGGATGCGGGCGGCCTCGGCGACCTTGCGGTCAACCTCGGCCTTGGGATGGCCGGTCATCTTCAGGCCGAAGCCCATGTTATCGGCCACCGTCATGTGGGGATAAAGCGCATAGGTCTGGAACACCATCGCCACGCCGCGTTCGGAGGGGTCGATATAGGTCACGTCCCGCGCGCCGATGCGGATTGCACCCGAGGAGGTTTCTTCCAGCCCCGCGATCATGCGCAGCAGCGTCGACTTCCCGCAGCCCGAGGGGCCAACGAAAACGCAGAACTCTCCGTCGTCGATCTTGAGATCGACCCCGTGGATCACCTGCACGTCGCCAAAGCGTTTGACGACCCCTTCCAGCGTAACGCCTGTCATGACTGTTCCTCCCCTAAACCTGTTCCGGAAAACGCCAGCTTTCCGCTTCTGCGGCGATCTTGGCGGCAATGTCCTTCATCATCGGCGCCTGGGCACCGAGGGCCTCCAAAGTGGTGCGGGCCGTGGTGGAGGTGACTGACAAGGCCCCCATCACCCGACCGCCGCGCGAGAGAATCGGCACCGCGCAGCAAATGATTCCCGCCTCGTGCTCTTCGGCATCCCAGGCGTGGCCGCGGTTGCGAATCGCCGCCAGCTCGGCCAGCAGCGCCTCGCGGCTGGCAAGCGTATGAGGTGTGTGGCGGTGGAAAGACTGGCGGGAAAGCGCCGCTTCCAACGCCTCGTGCGGCAGGTAGGCAAGCATCGCCTTGCCGACGCCGGTGCAATAGGCGGGTCCGACCTTGCCGGCCTGGGCGAACATCTCCACGGGCCGCGCGGCGTTGCGCTTGTCGACGTAGAGGACCTGACCGAGGTCCATCTGGGCCAGGTGGATCGTCTCTCC
>JANOCQ010000129.1:0-22933 GCA_031412255.1 Paracoccaceae bacterium
GCGACAGTCTGCTGGGGCGGCTTCAGGCCCTGTCGCGAGCGCACGACCAACTGTTGCAGACCAATTGGCAATCAGCCGAACTCGGCATCCTGGTCGCAGCCACGCTGTCACCCTACGGCAAGGTCGGCAGACACAACGTTGTCATGGATGGCCCCACCGTGCGGCTGTCACCAAAGCAAAGCCTGGGCCTTTCCCTGGTGCTGCACGAGCTTGCAACCAACGCGTCCAAGCATGGCGCCTTGTCGATGAAGGACGGCCATCTGTCCGTTACCTGGTCCGTCGAGCTTCATGCCGGCCGACTGGAGCTTCATCTGCGCTGGCAGGAGAAAGGTGGCCCACGAGCCTCGCGGCCATCGGGCGCGGACCCTCAGGGTTTTGGCATGAAGCTGATCCAGGGTGCCACGGTCTACGAACTGGACGGACGCACTGAACTTGATTTTGGGCGAGATGGACTGACCGTCCTGATCACCTTTCCTCTGACTCTGATCGGAGAATGACATGACCGCACATCCAAACATCCTGATCGTGGAAGACGAGATGCTTGTCGCGATGGACATCAAGGCGACTTTTCTCGACGCGTCCTGGACTATCATCGGCCCGGTTTCGGGCGTCCCGCAGGCACTTTCGGTGCTTCGAACCGAGCTTCCGGACGCTGTCTGTCTTGACATGAACCTGAACGGAGTTCCGTCCGTGCCGATTGCGACGATATTGAAGAAGCTTGCAATCCCATTCGTCATCCTGACCGGCTATAGCTCCGGTAATGTGACCGACCCAGCCTACAAGGGGGCTCCCATCGTCCACAAACCTTTCCTGGCGAAGGATCTGGTCCTTGCGGTAGAAGCCGCGATGCGCCGCTGAAGGGCGCGGGCGGTCACCTTCATCAGCACTATCGGTACCGCCTGCACCCTGATAAGTATTTTTTCGTATGCGTGGAACCGGGTGTTAGCCGGGACGTTCCACAGCAGGGGATGGTGTTCCAAGGAACATCGTGACGGGGGAACCTCATGGCTGACAAGGATCAGGCGCGGTCTTTATCGACGCGCGATGACCTTCGAGCGCTGTACGAATTTACCGACGCGGTGTACCACGCGCGGTCGGTCGATGACATCTACTCCTCGGCACTTGACGTCATAACGCGGACGCTGCGCTGCGAGCGGGCCTCGATCCTGCTGTTTGACGACGATGGTATCATGCAGTTCGTCGCCTGGCGCGGGCTTTCGGACCGGTATCGGACCAGACTGGCCGGCCACACGCCATGGCGCCCCGGTGACCAGGACCCGCCGCCGATCTTTGTCCAGGACATCGCCGAAACCGACGAGCCCGGCTGGATCAAGGAGGAAATCCGGTCGGAAGGCATTGTAAGCTTGGGTTTTGTTCCCTTGACCCAGGAAGGCCGGGTCATTGGCAAATTCATGACCTATTACGGCCGCAAGCAGACCTTCGCCGCGCACTCCAGAACTCTTGCAGTCACCATTGCGCGGCAGCTGGGGTTCAGCATTGGTCGAGCCCGGGCAGAAGCCGCGCGCGCAGCGGCCCTGTCCGATCTGAAGCTTTCCGAAGCGCGCTTTCGGCAGATGACGGAAGAAGCGCCGATCATGATCTGGATGAGCAATGCGCAAGGCCACTGCGAACAGCTCAACCAGCTTGCGCGCGACTTCTGGGGCGTCGCAGACGACGGACTGGACACTTTCGACTATTCTGCAACCATCCATCCCGATGACCGCGAGGCTGTCCTGACCCAGATGGGTGAGGCCATTGCCAAACGTGAACCTGTCCGACTGCGGGGCCGTTATGCCAACGCGAAGGGTGAATGGCGTCTGTTACAGACCGAAGCAAGGCCCAGATACGCGCGGGATGGCAGTTTGCTCGGGATGGTCGGGGTCAATGTCGACATCACCGAGCAGGAAAGCATCGCCCGCCAGCGTGAACTGATGCTGGCCGAGTTGAACCACCGGGTGAAAAACACGCTTGCGGTGGTTCAGGCCATTGCCCAGCAGACCTTCAAGGCAGATCAGGCCGTGCCGGCGGTGGGGACATTTCTGGGTCGGCTGAAGGTGCTTTCCAGGGCGCACGACATTCTGTCCGGCGTCAGATGGGAAAGCGCACCGCTACAGGAACTTGCCATGGAAGTCCTGGCCGGAGTTCCGGCCAGTCGGGGCCAGATCCGGATCGAGGGCCCTGCCTTCCTCTTGCCACCGAAACAAGCCTTGGCGATCGCGTTGGCGCTTCACGAACTTCAAACCAACGCGCTGAAATACGGCGCTCTTTCCGTCGATGGGGGAACGGTCTCCCTGCTTTGGACGCCGTCGCCGGCGGGACGGCTGGAAATCATCTGGCAGGAACGTGGTGGCCCGGCCGTGGCTCCGCCCACGCGCCGGGGATTCGGCACATTGATGCTGGAACAGGGACTGGTTTCGGAACTGAATGGCGAAGCCAGGTTGGACTTTCAGTCCGATGGTCTGGTGTGCCGCATCGACGCCTCATGTGAAGGAACCTACTGATGAGCCCCTTGGCCAATCGCCGCATCCTCGTGGTCGAAGACGAGTTTCTGATCGCGGCCGTCCTTTGCGACATGCTGGAAGATGTCGCGGCCTCCGTCGTCGGGCCGGCGGCCAACCTGGGCGAGGCGATGCGGCTGGTGCAGGACCAGGGGATCGAAGCGGCAATCCTGGATATGAACCTGAACGGTGAGTGGAGCGATCCGGTTGCCGAGGAACTGGTGCGGCGGGGAATACCTTTCGTGTTTACCACAGGATATGGCGCCAACGAGCGCACGGAACGGTTCGGGGCCAGGACCGTTGCCAAGCCCTACAGCTGGGAAGAAGTAGAGGGACAGCTTGCCCTTGCGATGCTCGATCAGGTCGCGCCTCGCGGCTGAAGCACCCCCGAGCGGCGTCCCGCAAAAGCCTCGCCCGACACTGACCCAATTGTCCTACGGTACGCGGTCCCACCGCAGTGAAAGAGGGATGATACCAGAGCGAAATTGCCACTTATCTGACCGACAACGACAAAATCCCGCCGGACTTGTATAGGGTTGGACAAAACTCTTGCCGGAAACTCGAAAAAAGGCAAGGTTCCCCCCGCGACAAGACGGTGGGGGTCCAAGGCGGCGTCGAAGGAACGGAGCGACGCGACTGCCAAAACCACGGACCCATGAAACGCAGACAGTGCGGCAACGGTCTTGCCGCGTAAAAGGGTGATCCTGGCATCCAGCCGGGTTGATGGGCTTTTGAATGGGTCATAATGGGCTTTTCCGAATGACGCAGCCTGTTGCCACACCCCTGGAGACCAGTCCTGCTGTCCGCGCAGCGGCCCGTCATTGGGATGTCATCGTGATCGGGACCGGGATCGGTGGCGGCATGATCGGTCGCCGGATGGCCGAACAGGGTCTTTCGGTGCTTTTCGTCGAAAAGGGGCCAGTCGGTCACCGCAGCGAAGGCCAGGTCCTGCGCTACGACCTCCTCGACTACGCCGCCCGGCAATCGCGCGGCTTCTGGCCCACTCCGGTCGAGACGCGCATCGACGGAAATCGGCCAAATCGCTTCTTCGCGCCGCTGGGCAGCGGGGTAGGGGGCTCATCCGTCTTCTACGCCGCTGCTGCAGAACGGCCCGAGCGGCATGATCTGGAATCCACGAACGCCTTTCGACATCCCACGGGCGGCTGGCCGGTCGGCTTCGACGCGTTCCGCCCTTATTTTGACTTGGCCGAAGATCTGCTTTCCGTTCGAGGCGACGCAGATCCCTTGTCGGATCAGCCCGCGCCGCGTCTGTCTGCCCCGCCCTTGACGCAGGCCGAGGCAGCCCTTTTCCAGGACCTTCGGCAGGCCGGGTTGCACCCTTACCGCGCGCATGAAGCGCTGCGCCGCGTGCCGGGTTGCAGCGATTGTCTGGGCCGCAAGTGCCCGCTGCCCTGCAAGATGGATGGCCGCTCGGCGGGCGTGGAACCCGCGCTGGAAACCGGAAGAGCCACGCTTCTGGCCGACTGCGCGGTGCAGGAACTGATCGAAGACGCCGGTCGGATCACCCAGGTCCGTGTGCGCGCCGAAGATCGCGAGTTTCTGCTTCAGGCCGATGTCTTTGTCCTGGCAGCGGGTGCCTTGCAGTCCCCGAACCTCTTGCTCCGCTCGACCGGGACCCACGCCGCGGGCTGTGCCAATTCCAGCGGTTGGGTCGGACGTGGGCTGATGTTCCATTTGTCCGAAATGGTCGCCCTCTGGCCCCGGCGCGGCAATCCGCCGGTCGGAGCAACCCGGACACTCTCGTTCCGCGATCTCTACACCCAGGATGGCGAGCGTCTGGGACTTGTGCAGTCTATGGGAGTCGCTGCAGACGCCGGACAGATTGCAGCCCATCTCAAGGGAATTCTCGCCCGCACGGTTCTGCGCCGGATTCCCGGTGCCTCGCGCCTTGCCACGCTGGTCGCCAGAGGCTGTGCGGTCGTCTTCGGTTCCGCCACCGTGCTGGTGGGCCTTTTGGAGGACCTGTCCTATGCCGACAACCGGGTGACCCCGCATCCCGAAGACCCCGAGGTCCCGGTGATCGACTACCGTATCTCTGAGGAGTTGAAGGCACGGCGGTCGCTGTTCCGACGCCGGATCGCCGAGAAACTCCGCGGCCATCGTCTGATGTTCCTCACTTTCGGCCCTTCGCTGAACTTTGGCCACCCTAGCGGCACTCTGCGTTTCGGAAGCGATCCGTCGACCTCGGTCCTGGATTCCGACTGCAAGGCCCACGATCTTGATAACCTCTATGTGGCGGACGCATCCTTCATGCCGTCTTCCATGGGGGTGAACCCAGGCCTTACGATCGCGGCCAATGCGCTGCGGGTAGGGGACCGCATCGTCGCCCGGCTTGCCGCACTGCAGAGAGCCGCCAGCTGAATTTGGAAGACCTGTCCCCCATGCACGACGCCCCTTCCCAGATTGCTGTCATCACCGAAGCCAGTTGGGGTATCGGCCAGGCCCTTGCCATGGCGCTTACGCGTCGTGGGGTGGCGGTCATTGGCCTTGCAAGGGAAGTATTCTCGATGGAAGGGGTTCTTTCGGTGGCGGCAGATGTGCGCAAATCCGATGAGGTGGCCCGCGCCTTCCAGGAAATCCGCGACAAACTCGGGTCGCCGACGATCCTCATCAACAACGCCGAGACCTATCGTGATCGGGACATCCTGGACGAAACGCCAGAAAGCTTCATGGATACGTTGCAGCTCAACTTGGGCGGGGCTTTCAACTGCTGCCACGAAGTCTTGCCGGACATGGTGGCCCGCGGGTCGGGCCGGATCGTAAATGTGGTGACTTTCGCCGATATCAACCCAGCCCCCCTGGCCGCCAGCTATTCAGTCTCGAAAGGTGCCCTGCGCATCCTGACACGGGCACTGGTCGCCGACCTTGGCGACAGGTTTCCCGGGATCGTCATCTCCGATTGGGTGCCCGGCACCCACACACCGCGCAAGGGCATTCAGGATGGGGTGTTGCCTGAGCTCGCTGCCGAATGGGGTGCAAATCTTGCGCTGATGCGTTCTCCGGAACTCAACGGACTGGTGTTTCTGCGCGACCGCGAGCATGTGCCACCGCGCTCGCTCAAGGGCCGCGTCAAGGATCGCGTGCTTGGCAAAGGACGGGCTCGGCTCCGGCTGGGCTGATCGAAGCAGCGTGGCATTTGCACATTTATTGGGCGCATGGTCCGGACTTGGGCGCATTTTGCGCCGCCGCTCTTTTCCGACGGAACCGGCTCTGCTCTAGTCGGGACAAGGAAGTCGGGGGAACCAGTGACGCAGTTCAACGAGATGTATCAGGGCGTCGAGGTCCGCCCACCCTATGCGCGGCTGAAGGACTGGGTCGGACAGATGCCTCAGGAACTCCGCAGCCTGAAGCAGGCTGAAGCCGAGGCCCTTTTCCGCCGCATCGGCATCACCTTCGCCGTCTATGGCGAGGGCGGAGACCCCGACCGGCTGATACCCTTCGACATGTTCCCGCGAGTCTTCTCCGGCTCGGAATGGTCGAAACTGGAACGCGGCATCAAGCAGCGCGCCCGCGCGCTGAACGCGTTTCTCGTGGATGTCTACGGTCGCGGCGAGATCATTCGCGCAGGTCGGATGCCCGCCCGCCTTATCTATCAGAACGAGGCCTATGAGAAGGCCGTCGCCGGGTTCGTGCCGCCCAAAGGCGTCTATTCCCACATCGTCGGCGTCGACATCGTCCGCACTGGGCCGGAAGACTTCTACGTGCTGGAAGACAACTGCCGCACGCCATCGGGCGTCAGCTACATGCTGGAAAGCCGCGAGATCATGATGCGGATGTTCCCCGACCTTTTCCGGGAAAACCGGATCGAACCGGTGGACAACTACTCGGAAAAACTGCGCCGGACGCTGGCCAGCGTGGCCCCGGCAAAGTGCAAGGGCGAACCCACGGTGGTTATCCTGACGCCGGGCCACTTCAACAGCGCCTACTACGAACACTCGCTTCTCGCCGACCTGATGGGCGTGGAACTAGTCGAAGGTCAGGACCTCTTTGTCGATGGTGAATACGTCTACATGCGCACGACGGAAGGCCCGCAGCGGGTGGACGTGATCTACCGCCGGATCGACGACGCCTATCTCGATCCGTTGTGCTTCCCCCCCGACAGCATGCTGGGCATCCCTGGCCTGATGGATGTCTACCGCTCTGGCGGCGTGTCGATCTGCTCGGCACCGGGGGCAGGGGTGGCAGACGACAAGGCGGTCTACACCTACGTCCCCGACATGGTGCGCTTTTACCTTGGCGAGGAGCCGATCCTGCAGAACGTTCCCACCTGGCAATGCGGCAAGCCGGATGACCTGAGCTATGTCCTGGACAAGCTTCCCGAACTGGTCGTGAAGGAAGTCCACGGTTCGGGCGGCTACGGAATGCTGGTCGGCCCGAAATGCACCAAGGCCGAAGTCGAAGCCTTTCGCGCCAAGATCGTCGAGGACCCCGGCAACTACATTGCCCAGCCGACGCTGGCCCTGTCCACCGTGCCGACCTTCGTCGAGGAAGGCGTGGCCCCCCGGCACGTCGACCTGCGGCCCTATTGCCTGGTGGGCGAGCGCATCGAACTGGTCCCCGGCGGCCTGACCCGCGTGGCGCTCAAGGAAGGCTCGCTGGTCGTGAACTCGTCGCAGGGCGGCGGGGTCAAGGACACCTGGGTTCTGGCGGAGTGACACCATGCTAAGCCGCACCGCCGACAACCTTTACTGGATCGCCCGCTACATGGAGCGTGCCGATACCGTCGCGCGCCTTCTTGAGGTCGGGTCCCGGATCAGCCTTCTGCCTTCGGCGCAGGGCTACCGCAGTGAATGGGACAGCCTTCTGCACGCCACCGGAATGGCCGAGTCCTTCGCGCACAAATACGGCGACCCGGTGCAGCGCAACATCGAAAGCTTCCTTTTCTTCGATCGCGACAACCCCTCGTCCATCGCCAGCTGTATCACCGCCGCGCGAGAGAACGGCCGCATCGTCCGCACGGCCTTGACGACCCAGGTCTGGGACGCGCTGAACACCGCCTTCCAGGAACTGCGCCTTCTCGAGCGCGAGGAACGTTCCAAGCTGGAACTTTCGCGCCTGACCGACTGGACCATGCGCCACGCCGCCATGCTGCGGGGCGCCATTGACGCCACGCTCCTGCGTGATGACGGCTTCAACTTCCTGAACATCGGTTATTATCTGGAACGGGGGGACAACACTGCGCGTTTGATGGATGTGAAATACTACGTCCTCCTTCCGCGGGTCGATTTCGTGGGCTCCGGCCTCGACAACTACCAATGGACCACGCTTTTGCGCGCCATGGGGGCGCAGCGCGCTTTCCATTGGGCCTATGGCGGCGACGTCACCGCGATGAAGATCGCAGATTTCCTGATCCGCAACCCGCAGTCCCCTCGGTCCTTGGCCACCTGCACTGCCGGCCTGATGAACCACCTGGGCCGCCTGGCAAAGTCTTACGGCCGCGACACCGAAGCTCAGGACAAGGCGCGGAGCCTTGCGGCCGGAATCGAGACCGTCACCGTCGAGGCGATCTTTGACGAGGGCCTCCACGAGTTTCTGACCCGCTACATCGCGGATGCCGCAACCCTCGCCATTGCGATCCACGAGTCCTACCTCAGCGGAGAGATGCGCTGATGCGCCTGACTGTCGATCATGTCACCCGCTACAGCTACGAGTCCCCGGTCCGGTCCATTGTGCAAAGCCACCGCCTGACGCCATCCAGCTTCGCGGGCCAGAAGCTGATCGACTGGGAGGACACGGTTCAGGGCGGCGTCAAGGGTGCGCGGCACCGCGATGGGGCAGGGGACATTGTCCAGGGCTGGACTATCTCGGGCCCAGTGACCGAGGTCGCAGTCCATGTGCGCGGCACCGTGGAAACCGAAGACCTGGCCGGCGTTTTGCGTGGTCACCGCGAGATCGTTACACCCGATTGCTATCTACGCGACACGACGGCCACCCGGGTTGACGTTGCGCTGGCCGAACTTGCCCAGACGACCGTTGGCTCCGACCCCTTGGAACTGGCCCATGCGCTTTCCGCCGCCGTGGCCGATGCCATTGCCTACCGCCCCGGGGTTACCCATGCCCACACCACCGCGGCCGAGGCTCTGGCGCTTGGTGAAGGCGTCTGCCAGGACCATGCCCATGCGCTGATCGCCTGCGGCCGCCACCGGGGCATGCCGGCGCGTTACGTTTCGGGATACCTTTTCGCGGATCAGGAAGGTGTGCCGCATGAGGCTGCCCATGCCTGGGCCGAGTTGCACATTCCCGGCTTGGGCTGGGTCGGCTTCGATCCCGCAAATCGCTGCTGCCCGGACGCGCGCTACATCCGCCTGGGGTCCGGCTTTGACGCCCAGGATGCCGCGCCCATCCGCGGCATCTCCCGCGGCGGCGGGCGCGAGGTGATGGATGTGACGGTTGCGGTCCATCAATCCGCCCAATAGTCTGCGCGGCGGAAGAGGGGGCGGACGATGACCTATTGCGTGGGCCTTTTGCTGAACGAAGGCATGGTGTTGCTGTCGGACACGCGCACGAATGCCGGGCTCGACAATATCTCGACCTACCGCAAGATGTTCACCTTCGAAGACGCGGGTGAGCGGGTCGTGGTCATCCTGACCGCCGGCAGCCTGTCGGTGACCCAGACCACCATGGCCCAACTGCGCGAGGCGATCGAGGACCCGGAAGCCTCGCCCGAAACCAGCATCATGCTGGCCCCGACCTTGCTGAAGGTGGCGGAGATAGTCGGGAACCGTCTGGCCCAGGTGCGCGAAGAGATCGACCACAAGCTTTCCGCGGCGCAGGGGGCAAGTGCAAGCATGGTCGTCGCCGGCCAGCGCAAGGGCGGGGCGATGCGGATGTTCCTCATCTACCCCGAGGGCAACTTCATCGAGGCGACCGAAGACGCTCCCTTCCTGCAGATCGGTGAGCACAAATACGGCAAGCCGATCCTCGACCGGGTGGTGAAGCCGACGACCAGCCTTTCAGACGCGCAGAAGGCGGTGCTGTTGTCGATGGATTCGACGCTGCGGTCCAACCTGTCGGTGGGCATGCCCCTGGACCTTGCGGTCATCGAGCGCGACGCCTGTCGGGTCACGCTCCGACGAAGAATCGAGGCTGGCGACCCGCAATTTCGCGCCATGTCCGAAGCCTGGTCCACTGCTTTGCGGGACGGGTTCGCGAAGATCACGATCTAGGACGCGCTGCTCGTCGATTTCTGTCCTGGCCGGGCAGGTTGGCGTGCGACCAGGGTGCGAAGCCGCCCATGGCGCTAGTCCGCGTCGCCCCCGGCCACTTGCGACAGCACCTGCCCACGGCCCCGCAACCGCATGAGCATCGGGACGACCAGGAATACCGCCGAAATCACCAGAAGCGTGGCCGAGACCGGGGTCGATACCAGCGTCGTCCAGTCCCCTTGCGCGATCGCCAGCGCCCGGCGGAGTTGCTGCTCCGCCATTGGCCCCAGGATCAACCCGACCACGACTGGCGCGACGGGATACCCGTATAGCCGCATCCCGTAACCCATGAGGCCAAACAGGATCAGCATCCCCAACTCCACCGGCGAGGGATTGACCCCGATTGTCCCGAGCGTCGCGAAAAGGAGGATCCCGCCGTAAAGCCAGGGGCGCGGGATGGACAGGAGTTTGATCCAGAGCCCGATCAGCGGCAGGTTCAAGACCACCAGCATCAGGTTGGCGATCAGCAGGCTGGCGATCAGCGTCCAGACCAACTCGGCATTCATCACGAAGAGAAGCGGCCCTGGCTGCAACCCGAACTGCTGGAACCCTGCCAGCATGATTGCCGCTGTCGCCGTCGTCGGCAGCCCCAGCGTCAGCAAGGGGACCAGCGTCCCTGCCGCCGCCGCATTGTTTGCCGCCTCCGGCCCTGCCACGCCCTCGATGGCGCCCTTGCCGAACTGCTCGGGGTGTTTGGTCAGCTTGCGCTCGGCGGCATAGGACAGGAACGAGGCCACATCCGCGCCGCCTGCAGGCATCGAGCCGATGGGGAAGCCGATGAAGGTGCCGCGCAGCCAGGCTTTCCACGACCGCCGCCAGTCCTCTCCGGTCATGCGGACGGACCCCTTGACGCTGTGCATCCCGTCCGGCGGGGTCAGCATCGCTGCCACCGCCAGCGCCTCACCAATGGCGAAAAGCGCCACAGCCAGCGTCGTCGTTTCGATCCCGTCCATCAGCTGCGGCACGCCGTAGGTGAGACGCGCCGCACCCGTCAGCCCGTCGATCCCCACGCAGGCCAGCGCAAGCCCGATGAACAGTGACGTCAGCCCCCTCAGGGCACTATCCCCGAAGGTTGCCGAAACGGTGACAAAGGCCAGCACCATCAGCGCGAAATACTCGCGTGGCCCCAGCGTCAGCGCCAGTTTCACCACCTGCGGCGCAAGGAATGCCAGAAGGAGCGTCGCGATCAGCCCCGCCACGAAACTCCCGATGGCCGCCGTCGCCAGAGCCGGTCCACCGCGCCCCTGCCGGGCCATCTGGTTGCCCTCGATGGCTGTGACAATCGAAGCACTTTCGCCCGGCGTGTTCAGCAGGATCGAGGTCGTCGAACCGCCATACATGCCGCCGTAATAGATCCCGGCGAACATGATCAGAGACCCCGCAGGGTCCAACCCGTAAGTCACCGGCAGCAGCAAGGCGACCGTCAACGCCGGCCCGATCCCGGGCAAGACGCCCACGGCAGTGCCCAAGGTCACCCCGATCAGCGCATAAAGCAGGATCATCGGGTCCATGGCGGCCGACAATCCCTGCATCAAGAGCGAAAAGCTTTCCATCCCTCAGCCCCCGAAGATCAGCCGCTCCAGCGGTCCCGCCGGCAGGTTCAGCTGCAAGAGCTGGTCGAAGACGCCGTAGATCAGCAGTCCGAGGACAAGCCCCACGGCGACGGCTTTCCACAAGGGGCGCTGCCCGAAGCCCCGCGCGGTCATCCCGAACAAAAGAGCGCCCGAGACCATGAACCCGACCACATGTAGCAGCGCCACCTGCGCCAGCAGACCGCCCAGGATCCAGAAAACCGGGCCAGGGGCTTGCCGAGGCGGTTTCGGCAGGTCGCCCTTCAGCCCCGAAACCACCGTCAGGACCGCCAGCACCAAGAGCCCATAGGCGATGATCCGCGGCACGTCGGCCGGGCCCACGCCCGCATAACCGCCGTCCTGTTTCAGCCCCGCTGCATCGAACAGGATCAGCGCCGCCATCCCGGCCAGCCCCGCCGCGATGATGAACGCCGCCCAAGTGGGGCGGCGCTCGGGGGAGAACCCCTGGCTCACTTGACCAGGCCGATGTCGCGCAGCACCGTCTCGGTCGCGGCAATGTCCGCATCCAGTTGCGTGGCAAAGGCGTCACCGGCCAGATAGGTGTTGGTCCAGCCCTTGTCAGCCAGCATCTTGGTCCAGCCGGCACTGCCGTTCAGCTTTTCCATGTCCGCGCTGATCTTGGCCACCTGCTCCGGCGTCAGCCCGGGGGCCGCCGCGACCATCCGCCAGTTTTCCACCACGACGTCGAAGCCCGCTTCCTTGATGGTCGGCGCGTCGATGCCGTCCAGCCGCTCGGCCGAAGACACCGCCAGAAGCCGCATCGTCCCGGCTTTCACCTGTTCGGCAAACTCGCCCACCGACGAGACACCGGCGGTCACCTGGTTGCCCAGAATTGCCGCCATCGCCTCCCCGCCGCCCGAGAAGGCGACATAGTTGATCTTGGTCGGGTCAACCCCCGCCGCCTTTGCCAGAAGGCCGACGGTGATGTGGTCCGTTCCACCTGCCGAACCACCGGCCCAGCTGACCGAGCCGGGATCGGCCTTCAGCTTCTCGACCAGATCACCCAGGGTCTGGATGTCCGACGCCGCCGGAACGACGATCGCCTGGGTATCCCCGGTCAGCCGAGCGATCGGGGTCACGTCTTTCAGGGTTACCGGCGAGGCGTTGGTCAGAATCGCGCCGACCATCACATAGCCTCCGACGATCAGTCTTGTCGGATCGCCCGCGCTGTCGGCGACGAACTGGGCGAGACCGACCGTGCCGCCCGCACCGGGGATGTTGACCACCTCCACCGACGGGGCGATGCCTTCTGCCTGCAGGACTTCCTGCATGGCACGGGCCGTGCCATCCCAGCCGCCGCCGGGATTGGCGGGGGCCATGATCGTATAGTCCTGCGCGAAAGCCGGGACTGCCAGCGCGGCCGCGAAGGCCACGCCAAGGATTGCGTGTCTCATTAACTTTCCTCCCATGGGCAACCGCGGTTGCCGAATCCGCCGGGGCTTCCTCCCCGGAACGACACCAGCAAACCACGGCAACCTGTCACGAAGCTGACATGGTCCCCGCGCCTACTCGGCACCCTCCAGCGCCGAATTCCATCGGGCCAGAACCCGCGACCGGCTGGCGGCATCCAGATAGGCCAGAAGGCCCGGCGACACAGCGACCGGTCGGAGCTTTGCCCCCAAAGCCTCCTGCATCGCCGCCGCCGAATCCTTGCCCCTGACCTCCAGGCTGACAGCCGGCAGTCGCAAGCGTTCTGCCAGCACCGTCTGCCCCTCGCGCGACATCAGGAATTCCAGGAAGGCCTCGCCCAGGTCCGGGTTCGCCGCCGCGCGCGGCACCAGCGCGACACGGCTGATGACCACGACATAGTCGCGCGGCAGCACCAGTCCCAGGTCCGGCAACCGCGCCGCCTGGTCCGCCGCATAGGACCCCAGCACGTTGTAGCCGAGCTGCAGCTGACCCGAGTTCACCCTGTCTATGACATCCTGCGAGGTGGGAAACGTCTGCACTTCCGCCCGCCCCATGGCGCGGACCAGGGGCCAGAGGTCAGCGAAATGCTCCTGGTCCCGCATCAGGTACAGATAGCCTACCGCCGATCGCGCAATGTCATAGGTCCCGATCGATCCCTTTGGCGCGGTCGCCAGCCAGTCGATCAGCGCAGCTCTTGTGTCCGGAGGGCCGTCGGGAAAAGAGGGTCGGTGATAGACGATCACTCCCGGCTCGAAGGTCAGCGCGAAGACCATGCTGCGCCAGGCCGCCCAGTCGGGCCAGGCCGCGGCCCCGGGCACATCGGCCTCCCGCGCGTAGCCGTCGTTGGCAAGCTTCACCGTCAGATCCATCGCCGACGAGAACACAAGGTCCGCCGTGGGTTCGCCCGCGTCCGTCTCGTCCATCACCCGTGCCGCGATCTCGCCGGCCAACAGGTCCTCGTAGCGCACTGCGACATCAGGCCGGAGGCTCTGAAACGCCTCGATCAACGGGCGGGCCAAGGGGGAATCGAGCGAGGAATAGACCACCAACTCCCTTGCTCTGTCCTGCGACGCGGGAAAGACCACCACTTCAGCCCCCGCTGGAAGGGCAAGGCAGAGTAACAGCGAGCGCAGCGTCCACATGGGGACAACCTAGCGGCAGTATCGGCGCGGCGGCAATCGTCGGCTTGCGCTTCGCCGGTGGTGCCGGTGGCATCAAAGTACGTACGGTGCCTTCACTCTTCCTCTAACACGACCAACTGATCTACGCTTGCCGCATGAGAATACTGCTTGTCGAGGATGACCTGCCCCTGGCCGAAGCGCTGACCACGCTCCTGCTCGGTGCCGGTTATGCGCTGGACGTGACCCACGACGGGCTTTCGGCAGAAACCCTGATCGGATCGGAGCGCTTTGATCTGGTCATACTGGACCTCAACTTGCCGGAAAAGGATGGCCTCTCCGTCCTCCGCTCACTCCGCGCAAAGAAGAATCCGGTTCCGATCCTTATACTTACCGCTCGAGGTGAACCTGCAGAACGGGTCATGGGACTTGACCTTGGCGCGGACGACTACATGGTCAAACCCTTCGACGTCGGCGAATTCGAGGCCCGCGTTAGGTCCATCCTGCGCCGTCAGGCTGGCCATCATGCGTCCGAATTGCAAATTGGAGCGGTCCGTTTCGATATGGCCGCCCGCCGCTTCACGGTCGGGACCGAGCATCTGGACCTTCCACCACGCGAGCTTGCACTGCTCGAGCTTTTCTTCCTGCGGGCGGGTCGCGTTGTGGGAAAAGAGGCCATCGTTCAATCCCTGACCTCGCTCGACGATATCCTCTCCGACAACGCCATCGAGCAATACGTCAGCCGGCTGCGCCGCCGCCTGCAACCACATGGGCTTGCCCTACGCACTGCAAGGGGCCTTGGCTACATGCTGGAGCGTCCCGGTGGCTGACCGCCCGGCCTCGCTGCGCCGGACGATCCTTGTATGGCTGGTGCTCGCCACGGCGGCCATCGGTGCGCTGGCGCTCCTCGACACCCGCGTCGAAGCACTTCGCACCGCTCGCGACGTTTCCGACCGCGTTCTCGCAGGCTCGGCCATGGCCATTGCCGAGGGTGTCAGCGTCGACGCGGAAGGCCGCCTTGCGGTGACGATCCCCTTCTCTGCCTTGGACATGCTATCCTCCACCGCCCAGGACCAGGTCTACTACCGGGTCGATGGACCAGCAGGCTTTCTGACCGGATATCCGGACCTTGGCACAGTTTCCCGAGGCCAGGGCCAAGAGACGGCCTTGACCGACGCAACCTACAAGGGGCTGGCGATCCGCACGGCTACCCTTTCCCGCGAGCTTACGACCGGCGAGGGCGCGCTACCCTTCACGGTCACTGTCGCAGAGACAACGCGCGCGCGCGAAGCGCTTGCCCGGTCGATCCTGACCCGCTCGGCCATCCGCATCGCGGGCCTCATTGCAGGTGCCGCTCTGGTCGCCTGGACGGTCGCCACCTACGCGCTGCGCCCGCTGGACCGTCTTTCCCGCGCAATCGCCCATCGCGAACCGCACGACCTTACCCCGATCCGGACTGATGCCCCCGCCGAACTGCTGCCCGTGGTGGATGCGTTGAACGGTTTTCTCGTCCGCCTGTCGCGCGCCATGGCGGCCCTGCAGAATTTCGCCAGCAACGCCAACCACCAGATCCGGACGCCGTTGACCGTGGCACGTACCCAGATTGCGGTGTCCGGCAAATCAAGCGCCCCCACTGCCTTGGAGAAGGCGGATTCCGCTCTCATTCGCATCGAGCGCGTTCTGGAACAGCTTCTCCTCCTGGCCCGGGTCGAGGCCAGTGGCACGCGGCCGTCGCTGGCGCGGATTGATGTCGCTGCGCTGGCGCGTGGCATCACCGCAGATCTCATGCCGCAGGCGGTTCGCCTTGGTCAGGATCTTGGTTACGACGGCCCGCCAAGCGCGATCGCGCTCACCGAAGAAATCCTCTTGGGCGAACTCTTGCGCAACCTCGTCGGCAATGCGCTGGCCCATTGCCCAAAGGACACCATGGTCACCCTGCATGTCGCGGACCACGGGGCCGCAGGTCTGGAACTTCTGGTCACGGACACGGGTCCACCGCTGACCGACAGTGCCTTGGCCGACCTTCGTGCACGGCTGCAGCCGGGGCAGGAGATGCGGTCCGGCACGCGTGGTCTGGGCCTGCACATCGTTGCCGAGATAGCAGCAGCCCTTGGCGCAAGCGTCGGGCTGGAACCGGGTCCAAGCGGAAGCGGACTGCTGGTCCGCGTCGCGCTACCGGGGGAGAGGGGAAAGGTTGGCTGGGGCGCTAGGATTCGAACCTAGGTATGTCGGTACCAAAAACCGATGCCTTACCACTTGGCGACGCCCCAACCGTGCGGCGGTGTTTAGCGAAGGGTCTTGGGGCGTGCAAGGGGCCTTGGTCTAAAATTTCGCTTCGCCACCACGGCTTGCCGGGCTGAAGAGCGGCGGTTAGGACAAGGCATGATCTGGGACGCACTTATCCTTGGCGCGGGCGCCGCCGGCATGATGGCCGCAATCGAGGCGGGACGCAGGGGCCGTCGGGTGCTGGTTATCGACCACGCCAAGGCCCCTGGCGAGAAGATCCGCATTTCGGGCGGGGGGCGCTGCAATTTCACCAACCTTGGCATCGCGCCCGATCGGTTCCTGTCGCAAAATCCACGCTTTGCACTTTCGGCACTGAAGCGGTTCACCCAGTGGGATTTCATCGCCCGCATGGATGCCGCGGGGATCGCCTGGCATGAAAAGACGCTGGGTCAGCTTTTCTGCGATGGTTCGGCGACCCAGGTCGTCGAAATGCTGGTCCGCGACATGGAGCAGGCCGGCGTCACGCTTTGGCTTGGCTGCGCCCTCGGGGAAGTGCGGCAGGTTGGGGACGGGTTCGAAGTCGACACAGCGCGCGGGCCGCAAAAGGCGCGAACCGTGGTGGTGGCGACGGGCGGAAAGTCGATCCCGAAGATGGGGGCCACGGGCTACGGCTACCGGGTGGCCGAGCAATTCGGCCTGCCGTTGGTGGAAACCCGCCCCGCGCTGGTGCCGCTGACCTTTGCCGAACAGGAACTGGCGTGGATGCGGCCCCTCGCCGGCGTCGCGCTGCCCGGGCGCGTTACATGTGGCCGCACCGGGTTCGACGAGGCGGTGCTCTTTACCCATCGTGGGCTGTCAGGGCCTGCGGTGCTCCAGATCTCCTCGTACTGGCGCGAGGGCGGGGCGATCCATGTCGACCTCTTGCCCGGGCGGGACGTGGCAGCCGAGTTGCGGGCGGCGCGGAGCAAGGTAGCCTTGCGAACGGTGCTGGGACGCTGGCTTCCCGAACGGTTGGCGCGCCATCTCGAAGAGGCGGCGGGGGTGACGGGGACGATGGCAGACCTGCCGGGAGCGGTTCTCGACCGGGTGGCGGCAAGCATCCGGGACTGGCGGCTGGTGCCGGTCGGGTCCGAGGGCTACCGGACCGCCGAGGTGACGCTGGGGGGCGTGGATACCAAGGCGCTGGACGGCCGCACGATGGAGGCCCGTGGGGTGCCGGGGTTGCATTTCATCGGCGAGGTGGTGGACGTGACGGGCTGGCTTGGCGGCTACAACTTCCAATGGGCCTGGTCCAGCGGCTGGGCGGCGGGGCAGGCTGTCTGATCGGGGTGATGGTTCGATGCCCCACTCTCTGCCGGGTCACGCCAGCTCCTGGATCGTGGCCTCGGCCCCGCATCGCAGCCGCCTTCGTCAGCCGCGCCTTTCAGCCGCGTCGGGCAGCCTCGATTGCCGCCACATCGATCTTCTGCATCGTCATCATCGCGGCGAACGCGCGACTGGCCTCCTGGCCACCTGCCGCCAGAGCCTCGGTCAGAACGCGCGGCGTGATCTGCCAGGAAAGACCCCAGCGGTCCTTGCACCAGCCGCAATCGCTTTCCTGCCCGCCGTTGCGGACGATGGCGTTCCACAGCCGGTCCGTCTCTTCCTGATCGTCGGTCGCGATCTGGAACGAGAAGGCCTCGGACTGGCGAAAGGCCGGTCCGCCGTTCAGGCCAAGGCAGGGGATGCCGGCGACGGTAAAATGGACGGTCAGCACGTCGCCGGCCTTGCCCGCAGGAAAATCGCCCGGTGCCCGGTGGACAGCCTGCACAGCGCTGTCGGGAAAGGTTTCGGCATAGAAGCGGGCGGCGGTCTCAGCCTCGGTGTCGAACCAGAGGCAGACTGTGGCCTTGGGGACGGGCATATTCGATCTCCTGTTGGGGCGAATGAGGAACCCCCGGGCGCAGCGGGTGGTTCCCCTGGCAAACCCTGGGGAAGGGCTGGTCGGCAGTTCGCCACCCATCCGGCCTTTGACTTTCTCTGGCGCGTGGGGCGAATGTCTGGTCGCAATCTCTCCGGGATCGAAGCCGTCTGCAGGGTTCGACGGCACGCTTTCTGGGGTCCAGTCATAGCCGGACCACGGTGGGTTGTCGCAAGGCGTCCGCCGGCGGATGGCTGGCCTGTCAGACCCGCAGCGGATCGGCCTTGGCAAGCTGGTCGAACCGCATCAAGCTGGCGACAAGGGCGGGCATCTGGGCGAGCGGGATCATGTTCGGCCCATCCGAGGGGGCGCGGTCGGGGTCCTCGTGCGTTTCGATGAACACACCCGCAATTCCGATGCTGACGGCGGCGCGTGCCATGACCGGCGCAAACTCGCGCTGGCCGCCGGACGAATTGCCATGCCCTCCCGGCTGCTGCACGGAATGGGTCGCGTCCATGATCACCGGATAGCCGGTCTTCGCAAGGATCGGCAGGCTGCGCATGTCGGCGACCAGGGCGTTGTAGCCGAAGCTGACTCCCCGTTCGGTCAGCAGGATGCGGTGGTTCCCGGTCGAGGCCACCTTGGCGGCGACGTTGGCCATGTCCCAGGGCGCCAGGAACTGGCCCTTCTTCACGTTCACCACCGCTCCGGTTTCGCCTGCGGCCAGCAGAAGGTCGGTCTGGCGGCAGAGGAAGGCCGGGATCTGGATCACGTCGACGATCGTTGCGGCTTCGCGCGCCTGAACAGCGTCATGGACATCGGTCAGGACCGGCATCCCCATTGCACGGACGGCGTTTAGCACTTTCAGCCCGGCCTCCATCCCGAGACCGCGCTTGCCGCCAAGAGAGGTGCGGTTGGCCTTGTCGTAGCTGGCTTTGAAGACGAACTGCGCGCCGGCGGACCTGCACGTCTCGGCCATCGCCCCGGCGATCATCTGCGCGTGGTCCAGGCTTTCCAGCTGGCAGGGACCGGCAATGACCAGAAGCGGCCGGTCGTTGCCCACGGTCAACCCGCCGATCTCCACATCCGTCATGCATCAGTCCTTAAGACGAGACCTGTTCCCGCAGGATCGCGGCGGTCATCGAGACCATGAGGTAAATCCCCAGCATGATCAACAAGGTCACCAGGGTGTTCTCGAAGGCGCGGGGAAATGTCGGCTCGTCCGGGGGAATCGGGCTGACGGAGAGCGACAGATAGCGGACCTGGCGATTGGCTTCGACGCGGGCGACCTCCATCGATTGTAGCGCCTGGGTCAGCATCATCTGCCGGGTCTGCATGTCCGCCTGGGCGATCAGAAGCTCTCCCTGGATTTCGGCGAGACTGCTTTCCCCCGGGTTGGTCTCGGTCATTCGGGCGCGCAGCTCGGCAACCTGGGCTTCAAGCGTGGCGATGCGTCGCTTGATCGGGTCCATCCGCGCCTGGTTCGGCTCGGCATTGGATTCCATCTGCGCCAGAGACAGACGTTCTTGCGTGATCTGGTTTTCCAGCCCCGAGATCTGGGCGACGATCAACCCGACCTCGGTTTCCGACGAGATCATCTTGAACCGTTCCTGCAGTTCGATCAGCCGCCGCTGCGAGGCTGTCAGCGCGGCCTGCGCGGCGTCGTATCCAGTCTGCGCATCGCGCATCTGGTCGGCCCGGAGCCGCTGGGTCAGGTGATCGACCTGTTCCTCGGCATAGCTGATCAACTGTTTCGACCAGCCCGCCGCAATCTGGGGGTCCGCGGCAATGACATCCATCCGGATCACGCCCTCGGTCGTGTCGAACGAGATTTTCAGGAACTTCTTGTAGACCTTGTAAGCAGCTTCAAGGCTCGCGTCGGCAGCAAGCCGTTGCAGCTGATCGATACCTTGACCTTGGAAATGGGTCCGAAAACCCAGATCCGCATCCAGGCGTCCCATCGCCTCTCGCGACTGCAGGTAGCCCTGAACTGCGATCGAATCCTGGGACGTGGCGAATGCCGTGCCCGAAAAAAGCCCGCCCATCGAGCCGCCGTCGCCATTGGGGCCGGCCTGCTGGATCACGAATTCCGAGCGCACCGAATACATCGGCGTCGCGATCATGTAGAAATACCAGCCGGCCAGAAACGTCGGCACCAGCACGAAGGCGAAGAGCCGCGCGGCCAGAAGTGCCAGGCGGCGGCGGCGGCGGCGGGCGATGTCCTGCTGCATGCGCAAGATTTCGGCCGCCTGGTTGACCTCGGCCCGCTGTTCGGTCGACGGAACCGCAATCGGCTTGATCTTCTTGGGAAGCTGGACGGTATCGCCGGGCAGCCGGGTCAGTTCGCGACCGGGATCATGAGAGGCGGGCTTCGCGGTGCGCGGGGGCAGGGCGGGGGCTTCGTTCGACGCTGTCACCACGCGCAGGATCGAAGCACGTGAAAAGGGATCGACCCCGGCCTCGCGCAAAAGCCGGACGGCATCGGCTTCGGACGCAGGGTCGAGCTGGCTGCGCTGCGCGATCAGCAGCGCCCGTCGCAGCTGACGTTCCGTCAGGCCCTCGGACAGGATCGCAGCGTTTGCGGCAGCGATTTCCTCGGCGGTGATGGCGCGGGCGACCGGCTGCATCGAGGCCACCGCGGGTGCCGGGCTAAGCTCGGTCTGGTCGACGGGTCGTGAAGGCCCGTTCTCGGGCCGGCGGAAGTCCATGTTGCCGAACCCGTCATCATGAGTGTCGAAGGGCTGGCCGCCGTCCGGCGGTTGCAGGGAGGAGCGATCCACCGGACGGGTGTTGTACCGCGTGACCTTAGGCGTCGTAGTCATAAAGCCGTTTCGCTTCTTCAAGGGTCTCGAACTGATAAAGCTTGCCGTTGCGCAGCACAGCGGCCGAGCGGCAGAACTTCTCCAACGTCTTTGGAGAGTGCGAGACGATGACGACGGTCGATTTGCGCAGCCGTTCCTGAAGGATGTTGCCGGCCTTGCGATTGAATTCGACGTCGGCTGTCGCGGGCATGCCTTCGTCGATCAGATAGATGTCGAATTCGATGGATAGCAGAAGCGCAAAGGAAAAGCGCCCCCGCATCCCCGAGGAATAGGTGTTGAGCGGCATATCGAAGTATTCGCCCAAGCCGCAGACCCAACGGCAGAAACTTTCGACGTAATCGGGGTCAAGGCCATAGAGCCGTGCGATGTAGCGGCAGTTTTCCTTGGCCGAGTGCTTGCCGTTCACGCCGCCCATGAAGCCAAGCGGGAAGGACACGCGGGACGTCTTGCGGATCGAGCCTTCGTCGGGTTTCTCCAGTCCGGCCATCATGTTGATGATCGTGGTCTTGCCAGTGCCGTTCCCGGCCAGGATGCCAAGGGAATTCCCGAGTTCGATACGGAAGGAGGCGCGGTCAAGGATCACCTTGCGCTGCGTTCCCGTCCAGAAGGATTTCGACACGTCCCGGAACTCGATCATATCCGCCTCGGCGCCCCTTGGAACAGGCGTCTTCTCTTGTTTACGGCCATATCGTTAACATCGGGTTTGTGGCCTTAAAAGGGCCAAGAGCCGGTGCAGAAGGATGCGCGGGGCGATCAGGCCGATGCCCGCTTGGTCGAACGGCCGACCAGAAGCAGGGCCGCGGGACCAGCAAGCAGGCTAAGGGCCAAGCCGAGCCGCGCCGCCTCCTGCATCGCGCCGCCGGGCAGCGCGGTGGCCAGGGTAAGAACCGGAACGGTGAAGCCCATCGCCATGATCAGAGTGATCCGCAGGACATCTCGCAGGGTGACGCCTTGGGGCAGGCGCAATCCAAGCGCGGCAGCAAGGCCAAGTCCTCCCAGGATCATTCCCAGCGGCCGGCCCAGCCAAAGTGCCGCAAGCGTGGTCAGCGTTGTCGGCGCGAAGGCAAAGAGATCGACGCCGCCCCGGGTCAGGCCGAAAAGAAAGAGAATCGCGGTCAGAGGCCAGGCCAGGGCATGGGTCAGGCGGTTCAAAGGGTCGTGCAGCAGTTCTTCCACTTCGGCGAAAAGACCGAAGCTGCGGTCGGCATGGGCGATGGCGGGGATCACCGGCAAAAGGCCCAGCACCGGCGGCAGGCCCGAAGCCGCGACGCCGATCCAGGAGAGAAGTCCGGCAATGATGTAGGGCAACAGCCGCTGGCTCGACCGCCGCTGGGTCTCGGGCGCCTCGGGGTCGGGCGTCCGGCCAAAGAGCGCCCAGGTCGCAAGCGCCGCAGCCAGGGCCAAGAGAAGCCAGGCCAGCCGAAGCGACACCGCGGGCTGGACGAGGCCGGCGAGGAGAAGTGCCAGGATGTCGGTGGCGATGGACAGAAGCAGAAGAAGATGCAACGCCGGATGTCCCGGCCCGAAAATCGCCCGTCCGATCAGAAAGCACAAGACGACATCGCTGCCGAGCGGTACCTGCCAACCGGTGGCAAAGCCCGCCTCCTCGGCCGTCTCGATCAAACTTCCGACGAGGACCCACATCAGCGCCGCGCCCACCATCCCACCCAGTGTCAACGCGGCCGGAAGTGCAGCGTGCCGTCCGTTGAGCGCGCCATGCTCCAGCGTCACCGCCTCCCATAATTCCTTGCCGATGAAGAAAAGGAACACTGACATGGCAGCGTCGGCCACCAGGTTCAGCGGAGTGAGGCTGAAGGGCAGGGGAGCGACCCAGGGCGGAAGCGTCAGGTCGAGAAGCCGCCACTCGATGCTGTCATAGTAGCTCGCCGGGGCGAGATTGACCCAGAGCGTGGCCAATGCCGCGCCACCGATGAGCGCCTTGGCAAAACGGGGCACGAAGGAAGAAACGCGATACATCAGGCGGACTCGGGGCCAGAACCAGGCACTGGTTCCATTTGACCATGTTTTGCGTCCGCTGCATTGGGGGGCCTGACCCGGAACGGGGGGGCCGACGCGGGGGGCATCGAGCCCCCCCGCGACGGCGCTGCCGCGGTCAGGATTTGCCGTGCGGGTTTTTTTGG
>JANOCQ010000130.1:0-2591 GCA_031412255.1 Paracoccaceae bacterium
GCGATTGTCGTGTCGTACCATCCGTCCTTTTCCATCGGCTTGGTGCCTGAAACCGGATACTCCACCGGATGCGAGGTGAAGACCCGCGCGAACAGCGCCTTGTCCTCCTCCAGCCGCGTCACAGTGAACAACCGGGTGCCAAGGTCCGTGCAGCGGGCGTGAAGGTCGGTGAATGCGGACAAGGACTGCTTCCTTTGCGCCTGATCAAGGCAAAGATGGGGACAGCTCGCATTCTCTGTCCCAAACCCCGGCTGTCAATCGCGGAGAAGGCCCATGCAATACGAAATCAGCGCCCGACGGCTGGATGCCACCCGAAGTCTCGCGGCAAGCCACGGGGCCGAGGTCAGCCTCGCGACCGACATGGAAGGCCGGAAGGACGCGTTGAACCCCGTCGAGCTGCTGCTGTCCGCGCTGGCCGCCTGCATGATAAAGGGCGCGGAAAGGGTGATGTCGACACTTAAGTTCAATTGGACGGGATGAAGGTGTCGCTTGTCGCCGACCGTCAGGACGCGCCTCCCAAGCTGACGGCGATCCGCTACGAGATCACCGTCGCCACTCCGGAAAGCGACGCCCGGCTGGACCTTCTGCATCGCAATATCCTGAAATATGGCACGATCTCCAACACACTCGCCGCCGCCGTGCCGCTGACCGGGACGATCCGGCGGGCATGAGACCTGCACAAACCCACAGTCTTGGACAAGCCTGCCTAGCACATAGCCACAGGTCGGCCACTCCGTCCCGCGCAAGGCTGAGGCCGACCCGTCGCGCGCTGCATCTGCCGCTGAAAGGCTTTCCGGGACCCGGACTTCGGTCACACGGCCAGCGCCGCGCGCCCAAGTCCGGTCAGGACGAACCCTGCACGTTCTGGACAGCAGGAGCCGGAAGCTCTAGACGGCGGGGCCGTCCTTCCCCTTCAAGCGCTCCGGTTTCGCATGTCGCCGTCGAACAACATGGTAAAAAAGCTTTGAAGGACGACAATCAAGCTATTGAATTTCTGGCGTCGGCCCACCTGTCCTGCCGGCTCCCCCAAGCTTGCAGCCCACCGAAAACCGCGTCACTCTGGTCTGCATGACCAAACTCCCGCTGCCCACCGGCCGTCTTTTGGCGCTCGATCTCGCCCGCACGCTGGCCCTCGTCTGCATGGTGATCTTCCACTTCACCTTCGACCTCGCGCTCTTCGGCTACATCGACGCCGGCACCATGTCCCAGCCCTTCTGGTACTACTTCGCGCGGATGATCGCCGGCAGCTTCCTGTTCCTGGCGGGCGTGAGCCTGTGGATCGCCCATGGACAAGGCATCCACTGGTCTGCGTTCTGGATCCGCCTCGCCAAGCTTGCGGCCGCCGCGCTTTTGGTGACCCTCGCCAGCATCTGGCTGGTCCCTGGCGGGCCGATCTGGTTCGGCATCCTCCACGCCATCGCGGCGTCAAGCCTTCTCGGGCTGATCGCTCTGCGGCTTCCCTGGCCTGTCACTCTGGCCCTCGCCACCCTGATCTTCGCCGCCGCCTGGGGCCCCCGCTTCCCGGCCCTCGATCCGATCTGGCTGGTCTGGACCGGCCTGGCCGAGACCAGACCGATGATGGGCGACTACGTCCCCCTTATCCCCTGGGCCGCCCCGGCACTGGCCGGAATTGCCGTCGCGAAAGCCCTCCGACTTGACCAGTTGCGCAGCTCGCCGCCCACCCGACTGACCCGCGCACTGACCTTTCCCGGTCGCCATTCGCTGATCATCTACCTCGTCCACCAGCCGATCCTCTTCGGCCTCTTCAACCTCTACATCCGGGCCAACTCCTGACGCTTCCCCTCGCCTCCGCTTTCCGCTAATCCGGGCGCGACGTTTGGAGGCCTGCCGATGAAGTTCACCCTGTCCTGGCTGAAAGATCACCTCGACACCGAGGCCACCGTCGACGCGCTGGCCGAGGCGCTTACCGACCTTGGCCTTGAAGTCGAAGGTATCGAGGACCCCACCGCGCAGCTGGGCGCTTTTCGCATCTGCCGGGTGATCGAGGCCATCCAGCACCCCAACGCCGACCGTCTTCGCGTCTGCCGGGTGGAGACCTGGCCCGAGGGGCCGCAAGGCCGCACCGAGGAAGTCCAGGTCGTCTGCGGCGCGCCCAATGCCAAGACCGGCCTCGTCGGGGTTTTCGCCCCGCCTGGCACCCATGTCCCCGGCACCGGCGTCGACCTCAAGCCCGGCAACATCCGGGGGGTCGATTCCAACGGCATGCTCTGTTCCGAGCGTGAGCTGATGCTGTCGGACAACCATGACGGCATCATCGAACTGCCCGCCGACGCGCCGCTTGGCGTGCGCTACATCGACTGGAAGGGTCTGAACGACCCGGTGGTCGAGATCAAGGTCACCCCCAACCGTCCCGACGCGCTGGGCATCCACGGCATCGCCCGCGACTTGGCGGCTCGTGGCATGGGCACCTTGAAACCCGTCTCCGCCACGCCGATCACCGGCAGCTTCCCGACCCCCATCGGCATCCACATCGCCCCCGAACTGAAAGCCAAAGGCTGCCCCCATTTCGCCGGTCGTCTGATCCGCGGCGTGAAGAACGGCGCCTCGCCCGACTGGATGCAGGCGCGGCT
>JANOCQ010000131.1:0-12597 GCA_031412255.1 Paracoccaceae bacterium
CGAGGAAGACGCCGTCGAGGCGGCGCTGGGCATCGACATTCCCACGCGCGAGGACATGCAGGAAATCGAAGTCTCGTCCCGTATCTATCGCGAGAGTGGGGCGCTGTTCCTGACCGCCCAGGTCGTTGCCAGCCACGAAGCCCGGGAAACCGAGATCGGGCCAGTCACGTTTGTGGTCCTGCCCGAGAGGCTGGTGACGGTCCACTATCACCATCCCGGCTCGCTGGGTTATTTCGCGGACTGGGCCGCCCGGCATGACATGGTGCTGGAGACCGGGCTTGATGCGCTGATTGGCCTGTTGGAGGCCATCGTGGACCGGCTGGCCGACATCCTGGAAGCCGAGGCGCGCCAGCACGAACTTCTGTCCAAGGCGATCTTCGCGGCGCATCGCCCCACGGGTCGGGCCGAGACGCTGGGCGCGGTGCTGCAGCGGATCGGACGGGCCGAGGCGATGAACGGTCGGGTCAACGAAAGCCTGGCGACGATCCTGCGGATTCTGACTTACCTGACGGCATCCCCGGAGACGGCGGACGGTCCCTGCCTGCATGCCCGCCAGGTGCCGATTGCGCTGGCGCAGTTGCACGACGTCCGGTCCCTCCGCGAGGTTGCCAGCGCGCAGGCAGAAAAGGTCCGATTCCTGCTGGATGCGACGCTGGGAGTGATTAACATCCGCCAGTCGGACGTGATCAAGATCTTCTCGGTGGTGGCCTTCGTTTTCCTGCCGCCGACGCTGATCGCAAGCATCTACGGGATGAACTTTGTGCATATGCCCGAGTTGCAATGGGTCTGGGGTTACCCGATGGCCCTGGGCATGATGGTCTTCTCGGCCCTGGTTCCCTATGCGATCTTCCGGTGGAAGAAGTGGCTGTGAGAGCCGGGGTGCCACCAGAGTGGGACCCGGATCGATACGCTGTCTTCCGGGATTTGCGGTTGCGTCCTGCGCTGGATTTGTTGGCACAGGTGCCTGGGTTGCCAACTGGAGATGTGATCGACCTTGGCTGCGGCGACGGTGCGGTAGGCCCTGCGCTGGCGGCAGGGTTCAAGCCCGACCATCCTCTGATTGGTGTTGATGCATCGGCCACAATGCTGAAGAAGGCGGCAGGAATCATCACGCGGGCGGGCAACCGGCTTTACAACGGCCTGACGCAGGCGGACATCGCGCTGTGGGCAGCGCACACTCCGCCCGCGCTGATCTTCTCCAACGCCGCGCTGAACTGGCTGCCGGACCATGCCGCGCTGATGCCCCGGCTGGCTAGGATGCTTGCGCGTGGCGGGGTGTTGGCTGTTCAGATGCCGCGGCAGGGCGAGGCACCGTCACACCGCTTGCTGCGTGAGGTGGCTGCGGGGCTGTTTCCCGGGCGTCCGCTGCCGCCGCCGTCGCCAGTGCTGCAGGCGGGAGAGTATGTCGAGCTTCTGCTGGCGTTCGGTAAGGTGCGGGCCTGGACGACGGACTACCTGCAGATGCTTAACCCCGTAGCCCAGGGCCACCCGGTCCAGGCCTTTACCGAAAGCACGGCTATGCGGCCTTTCGTAAACGGGCTGACCGGGGATGAGGCCCGTGCTTACGTCTCGGCCTATGACGCCGCTTTGAAGACGGCCTATCCGGCATTGCCTGATGGCCGCGTCCTTTTCCCCTTCACCCGCGTCTTCTTCATTCTGGAGCGTTCCTGATGCCCGCCTTGATCCCGACCGATCACACCGCCCGCGTCGTCTGGCTGGGCTACCAGCCGGTGCCGGTGGAGAAACTGGTGATTACCTCGCAGCCCTTGTCGGAGATGCCGCTTAGTTTTGCGGGGTTTGAGGGTGAGGTGCATGCGGGGGAAACCCGACCCTCATGCAGCCGGGTGTTGAAGCAATATCCGCGAAACACGGTGATCCGGAACGTGCGGCAGCTTTGCGTGGTCAGCGCCGAGGAGATGGCGGAGGTGGCCGCGACGATGGGCCTGGCGGCGATGGATTATGCCTGGGTTGGCGCCTCGCTGGTGCTGGAGGGCATTCCGGATCTGACGCACCTGCCGCCCTCCAGCCGGTTGCAGGGGCCGGACGGGGTCACGCTTGTCGTCGATATGGAGAACCTGCCCTGCCAGGAGCCTGCGGTCACGATCGACAAGGCGCTGCCCGGCCAGGGCAAGGGGTTCAAGCGGGCGGCCGAGGGCAAGCGCGGCGTCACGGCCTGGGTCGAGCGCGAAGGCGTGTTGCGCTTGGGCGATGTGGTGCGGCTGCATGTTCCGGCGCAGAAGCCTTGGGTCGGTCGGAACAACGCTGCGGAAAAATAGTTAATTCTGGTGAAAATTTCGTATTCGGGGCCTTTGGTTTCGTATCGGAAACGCGGGCTGGCGAATTTGGCGGTGTTTAGGTCGCAAAACACCTTCGGCAAGTGGCTCCGGACCGGTATCACGTCGCAAATGGCACAATTTGCCGCACATAAGCCCATCGGGGAGACGCACATGGCCTTCAAGACCGACATCGAGATTGCACGCGAAGCGAAGAAGAAGCCGATCATGGAGATCGGGGCCAAGCTGGGCATCCCGTCGGAGCATCTTCTGCCCTACGGCCATGACAAGGCGAAAGTGAGCCAGGAGTTCATCAAGTCGCTGGCTGGCCGTCCGGATGGCAAGCTGGTGCTGGTCACGGCGATCAACCCGACGCCTGCGGGCGAGGGCAAGACGACGACGACCGTGGGTCTGGGCGACGGGCTGAACCGGATCGGCAAGAAGGCCGTGGTCTGCATCCGCGAAGCCAGCCTTGGCCCGAACTTCGGGATGAAGGGCGGGGCTGCGGGCGGCGGGATGGCCCAGGTCGTGCCGATGGAGGAGATGAACCTTCACTTCACCGGCGACTTCCACGCGATCACTTCGGCCCACAACCTGCTGTCGGCGATGATCGACAACCACATCTACTGGGGCAACGAGCTGCAGATCGACGAGCGTCGCATCGTCTGGCGCCGCGTCATGGACATGAACGACCGCGCGCTGCGCGATATCGTGGTGAACCTGGGCGGCGTCGCCAACGGCTTCCCGCGCCAGACCGGGTTCGACATCACCGTGGCTTCGGAAGTCATGGCGATCCTGTGTCTGTCCAACGACCTTGACGACCTGCAGAAGCGTCTGGGCGACATCGTCGTCGCCTATACCCGCGAGAAGAAGGCGATCTACGCCCGCGACATCAAGGCCGACGGCGCGATGACGGTTCTGCTGAAAGACGCGATGCAGCCGAACATCGTGCAGACGCTGGAGAACAACCCGGCCTTCGTGCATGGCGGGCCGTTTGCCAACATCGCGCATGGCTGCAACAGCGTCATTGCTACCAAGACCGCGCTGAAACTGGGCGAGTATGTCGTGACCGAAGCCGGTTTCGGCGCGGACCTTGGAGCCGAGAAGTTCTTTGACATCAAGTGCCGGAAGGCCGGGTTGAAGCCCTCGGCCGCCGTCATCGTCGCCACGGTGCGGGCGATGAAGATGAACGGCGGGGTGGCGAAGGCCGATCTTGGCGCGGAAAACGTCGAGGCCGTGCAGAAGGGCTGCCCGAACCTGGGCCGTCACATCGGCAACGTGAAGTCCTTCGGGGTGCCGGTGGTGGTCGCGATCAACCATTTCTACAGCGACACCGATGCCGAGATTGCCGCCGTGAAGGCCTATGTCGCCGAGCAGGGGGCCGAGGCAATCCTGTGCAAGCATTGGGCGCTGGGATCGGAAGGTATCGAAGAGCTGGCGCACAAGGTCGTGCAGATGGCGGAATCGGGCGCGGCCAACTTCGCGCCGCTGTACCCCGATGCGATGCCGCTGTTCCAGAAGCTGGAGACCATCGCCAAGCGCATCTACCACGCCGATGAGGTGATCGCCGACAAGTCGATCCGCGACCAGCTCAAGACCTGGGAAGCGGCGGGCTATGGCCATCTGCCGATCTGCGTGGCCAAGACCCAGTACAGCTTTACCACCGACCCGACCGTGCGCGGTGCCCCCACGGGCCACACCGTTCCGGTCCGCGAAGTGCGGCTGTCGGCTGGTGCGGGCTTCATCGTGGCGATCTGCGGTGAGATCATGACGATGCCGGGTCTGCCGAAGGTGCCGTCGGCCGAGGTGATCCGGCTGAACGACGAGGGCAACGTCGAAGGGCTGTTCTAAGGGGTCGCATTGCCCTTTGCGGGGCTTCCCCTTATCTCGGGGAAGCCCTGCGAACGGAGACCAAGATGCTGAAGCCCGCGGATTGCACCACGATGGCCGAGATCCGGGCCGAGATCGACCGGCTGGACGAAGACCTCGTCCGGCTGTTCGCGGAACGGGCGGGCTATATCGACCGCGCGGCGGAGATCAAGGCCGAGGTGGATCTGCCGGCGCGGATCGGGTCACGCGTCGAGGAAGTTGTAGGGAACGTGCGCCGCCATGCCGACACCTACGGGCTGCCGCCCGAGCTGGTGGAAAAGCTGTGGCGGCGGCTGATCGACTGGTCCATCGCGCGTGAAGAAAACAAGCTTGGGCCGGACAGTTTGCGAAAGGGATAAGACATGACGGCCAAGGTGATCGACGGCAAGGCCTTTGCGGCCAAGGTGCGGGCGGAGGTGGCGGCGCATGTGACGCGGCTGCGCGAAGAGCACGGGCTGACTCCGGGCTTGGCCGTGGTGCTGGTGGGCGAGGACCCAGCGTCGAAGGTCTATGTGAAGAACAAGCATGCCTCGACGGTCGAAGTCGGAATGGCGTCATTTGAACATCGCTTGGACGCGGGGACTGGCGAGGCAGAGTTGCTGGCGCTGATCGATCATTTGAATGCTGACCCTGCCGTGCACGGGATTCTGGTGCAGTTGCCTTTGCCGGGGCATCTGAATTCCGAACTTGTCATCAACCGGATCGACCCGGCGAAGGACGTGGACGGATTTCATATTTCTAACGTCGGCTTGCTGGGTACCGGCCAGAAGTCGATGGTGCCGTGCACACCGCTGGGCTGCCTGATGATGCTTCGGGATCACCACGGCAAGCTGGCGGGGCTTAGTGCCGTGGTAGTGGGGCGGTCGAATATCGTGGGCAAACCTATGGCTCAGTTGCTGCTGGGCGACAGCTGCACGGTGACGATTGCACATTCGCGCACGAAGGACCTCGCCGAGGTTTGCAAGCGGGCCGATATTCTGGTGGCTGCCGTGGGGCGGCCCGAGATGATCACCGGCGACATGGTGAAGCCCGGTGCGACGGTGATCGACGTGGGCATCAACCGGATCGAACGCGACGGCAAGGGCAAGCTAGTGGGCGACGTGCATTATGAGAGTGCGGCGGCGGTGGCCGGGGCGATCACGCCGGTGCCGGGCGGGGTGGGCCCGATGACGATCGCCTGCCTTCTGGCGAACACGCTGACCGCCTGCTGCCGGGCAAATGGGCTGGCCGAACCGGAGGGGCTGACGGCATAGGTGCGCTGTAGCGCATCCTACCGGGGCATGGGAATGGCAAGGACGCGCGGGCCGGTGAGAATGGCCAGCGCGTCCTTTGCCATCAGCGAGGTCAGCGCGGTGTCGTGCGAGCGCAGGCCGCCGGTGTAGACGCCGTAGGCGGGCATGACCAGACGGCTCGCGTCCGCCAGGAAGCATGGCTTCGACTGTCCGGCAAGGCGGGCCTTGGGATGGTAGTGGCCGGAGATTTCTGCCCGCTCCGCCGGTTCGGCGATGTGGCGGAAGGTGAAGGGGTTCATCTTCAGCTCGGCCCGATGGCTGCCGCCAAGGTCGAGGGGGCCCGGATCGTGGTTGCCTGTGATCCAGGTCCAGCCCTTACCGGCCATGAGGCGGGTGAGCCAGAGGCGGGAGGATTCCTCGATTCCATCCAATGCTGCAGTGTCGTCGAAGCTGTCGCCGAGGCAAATGACGGTCTCTGCCCGTGTGGCCTCCAGATCGCGGTCAAGTTTTTCCAGCGTGGCCTGCGTCTCGTAAGGCGGCAGGAGGTTGCCGCCGCGGCGGGCGAGGCGTTCGGATTTGCCGAGGTGCAGGTCGGAGACGGCAAGCGTCTTCTGGGCGGGCCAGTAGAGCGCGCCGGACGGCCTCAAGTGAAGCGTTTCGCCTTGGAAGAAGAGCGCGTGGTGCATGGGCTGCGTGATGCCCCGGCGGCGCGCGGGCGGCAAGGGCGGTTATCGAATTGAGTGCTTCGCACAGGTTTTTTTGCCTCGGCAGCGCGGACTGCGCCGCGCAGCCTCAGGGTGCGCGCCGCGCGGGGATATTTGGGCAAATGTGAAAGGGTTTCAGGCGAGGCCGGCGGCTTCCATCAGGGCTTGCGCCTGCGAAGCGGCGAGGCGGTCGCGGCCTTCGCCTTGCACCGGGATGCGGCTGGGTTCGAAGAAGAGTGGCGCGGCGAGGGGGGTGACGCGTTTCAGCCGTTTGAGGTCGATGTTGGGGCCGACGCGGGCGAGCATCGCCTCGATCCGGGAAAAGTCGATGAGGCCGCGGAGGGCCTCTTCGCGGGTGATCTGCAGCAGAAGGTGGTCGGGGTCGTATTTGCGCAGCGTGTCGTAGAGGATGTCGGAGGAGAAGGTGGCCTGGCGGCCCGACTTGCGGCGGCCCTGGTGGGAGCGTTCGATCAGCCCTGCGATGATGGCGGTGTCGCGGAAGGTGCGTTTCATGACTGCGTTGCCGGAGAGCCATTGCTCCAGCCCATCGCGCAGGGTGTCGAGGTCAAAGAGGGGTTTGGGGTCGGTTACGGGGTCGAGACCCCAGATCAGCGTCGCATAGTCGGTGGCGACGAAACCCAAGGGGGCGAGGCCCTGGAATTCCATCTGTTTTGTCACGAGAAGGCCGAGGGTCTGCTGGGCGTTGCGACCGGCAAACCCATAGATCACCAGGTGTTCCCGGCCGTCGTGCGGGAAGGATTCGAGGAGAAGGGAGAGGGGGTCGGGGAGGCGCGAGACTTCGCGTTGCAGGCTGAGCCATTGGGCGGTGTGGGCGGGGAGGTCGGGCCAGATGTCCTGCTGGAAGATTTCCAGGATGCGGTCGGCGAGGAGGGTGGAGGTTGCGAATTTCGTGCCGTTGAAGACGGCGACTTTGGGGTCGCGGCCGGGGGTCTTCGAGACCTCCACCGTCATTTCGCGCAGGGACTCGTAGCGGACGATCTGGCCGGCGATCAGGAAGGTGTCGCCGGGGGTGAGGGAGGCAGCGAAGCCTTCCTCCACCTCGCCGAGCGGTGCGCCGTGGTTCCGGAGGCGGACCTTCATGTTCTCGGTGTCGATGATGGTGCCGAGGTTCTGGCGGATCAGGGCAGCGGCTCGGGGGTCGCGGAGGTGCCATTTCCCTTGGGTCTGTTTCAGGCGCTGCCAGCGGTCGTAGGCTTTCAGCGCGTAGCCGCCGGTGGCGGTGAAATCGAGGCAGGCGTCGAATTCGGGTCTGGTGAGGGCCGCGTAAGGGCCGGCGGTGATGACTTCACCGTACAGTTGGTCGGCGTCGAACGGGCCGGAGCAGGCGGTGGCGAGGATGTGCTGGCAGAGGACGTCGCGCGGGCCGCGGCCACGTGGCTCGCCGTCCAGGGTGTGGGCGTGCACGGCGTCGAGGGCGGCCTGACATTCGACAACTTCGAAGCGGTTGGCCGGGACGAGGAGCGCCTTCGAGGGCGCGTTGTAACGGTGGTTGGCGCGGCCGATGCGCTGGACGAGGCGCTTGACGTTCTTTGGTGCGCCGACCTGGATCACGAGGTCGACGTCGCCCCAGTCGATGCCGAGATCGAGGGAGCCGGTGCAGACCACGGCCCGGAGGGTGCCTGCGGTCATGGCCTGTTCGACGCGCTCCCTTTGTTCGCGGGAAAGGGAACCGTGGTGGATGCCGATGGGCAGGTCTTCGGTGTTGGCAAGCCAAAGGTCGTGGAAGAAAAGTTCCGCCTGCGCGCGGGTGTTGTGGAAGATGAGGGTGGTCTGGTGGCGGGTCACTTCATTGAGGATGGCGGGGATGGCGTAGCGACCGCCGCCGCCACTCCATGGCGGGGGGGCGTCGGTGTCCAGCATGGAGATGTCGGGGTCTGGGCCGGGGTCGGCTTCGAGGATTGTCGTTTGGGGGGCGAGGAAGCGGGCGAGGGCCGGGGGGTTCTCGACCGTGGCGGAAAGGCCGATGCGGCGGAGGGTGGGGTTCAGCGATTGCAGGCGGGCGATCTGCAGGACGAGCTGGTCGCCGCGTTTGGATTCGGCGAGGGCGTGGATCTCGTCGATGATGACCCGCTGTATACCTTGGAAAATCCTTGGGGCGTCTTCGTAGCTGAGAAGGAGGGCGAGGCTTTCCGGCGTGGTCAAAAGGATGTGCGGCGGGTCGGCGCGCTGGCGGCGGCGCTGGGTGTAGGAGGTGTCGCCGGTGCGATCCTCGACCCGGATTTTCAGGCCCGCGCCTTCGATGGGAGTGCCGAGGTTGCGGCGGATGTCGGCGGTGAGGGCCTTGAGGGGGGAGATGTAGAGGGTGTGGAGGCCGGGGGACGGGGTGGGGCCAAGCTCGGCCAGGGTGGGCAGGAACCCTGCCAGGGTCTTGCCGCCTCCGGTGGGGGCGATAAGGAGGGTGGCGGGATCTTGGGCCTTGGCCAGCATGTCAAGCTGGTGGGGGTGGAGGGTCCAGCCCTTGGTGGCGAACCATTCAGCGAGGGCGGGGGGGAGCGTCATCATGAACAAAGAGATAACGCGGCGAGGCGGTCAGGGAAACGGCGTGAGGCATGTGCTGTGATAAGCCGTTGATCTGGCAGCCGAAGTTTTGGCCGCATGGCGTTTTCCTTCCGTCTGCCCCGGCATCAGCGCCAAAAGCGCAGATCTTCCGTGCGAATCGCCGGCGAAGAAGGATCTGCTCTGGCGGAGGATTTCCGGAGAAGAGACTCCCTCCTGGGCGGTTGTTCCGGACAAGGCAGTGCCGCCGGAATTGCGGCGCTTTTTCCGGGGCTGCGCTGTCATTCCGCTTGCCGGAACCCGGCCCCCCGCCTAATCGGAACGTATGAAACTGCTTTTTCTGGGCGATGTCGTGGGCCGATCCGGCCGGACGGCGGTGATTGAGCGGCTGCCGGGACTTCGGCAGGCCTGGGGTTTGGATTTCGTCGTGGTGAACGGCGAGAACGCGAGCCAGGGGGCTGGGATCACCGGCGATCATGCGAAGGAGTTGCTTGCCGCCGGGGCGGATTGCCTGACGCTGGGCGATCATGCCTTTGATCAGAAGGACATGCTGAGCTTCATCGAGCAAGAACCGCGGATCGTGCGGCCCTTGAACTTCTCGAAGGTGGCTCCGGGGCGGGGGTTCCGAGTGTTCGAGGCGACGCAGGGGCGCAAGGTGCTGGTGACTCAGGCCTTGGGACAGGTATTCATGAAGCGGCCCTTCGATGACCCGTTCAGCGCCCTGGAGACGGTGTTGAAGCAGCACACCCTGGGCGGGGTGGTGCAGGCGGCGGTGGTTGATTTCCACGCCGAGGCCACGTCCGAGAAGATGGGGATGGGGCATTGGTGCGACGGGATGGCGTCGCTGGTCGTGGGCACGCATACCCATGTGCCGACGTCCGACACGATGATCCTGGGCAAGGGCACGGCGTACCAGTCGGATGCGGGCATGTGTGGCGATTATGACAGCGTGATCGGGATGGAGAAGCTGGAGCCGTTGCGCCGCTTCCTGACCGGGATGGCAAAGGGGCGGTTCGAGCCTGCGAACGGTGAGGCGACGCTGTCGGGGGTCTATGTCGAGACCGACGACAAGACGGGGCTTGCGTTGAAGGCACGGATGATACGGGTCGGCGGCAAGCTGCAGGAGTCGCTGCCGTGAGCGCGGTCACCGAGGTCGCGCCAGTTCCGGGCCGGGGAATGCCGGGGCGCTGGTTCTTCGTCGGCGTGCTGTTGTGGCTCGGGATCGGCTGGGGTTCGACTCATCCCCTGGGCAAGATCGCGACCGAGACGGGGCATGGACCCTTCGGGCTGATCTTCTGGCAGCAGGTGGTGATGGTCGTCGTACTAGGCGCGATTGCGCTGGTGCGGCGGAAAGGGATGAAGCTGACCCCGGCGGCGCTGCGGTTCTATGTCGTGGTGGCGGTGCTGGGCACGATCATCCCGAACGGGACCTTTTATGCCTCGGTGGCGCATCTGCCCTCGGGTGTCATGTCGATCATCATCGCGATGATTCCGATGCTGGCCTTTCCGATGGCGCTTGCTTTGGGAATGGACCGGTTCTCGGCCCTCCGGCTGGTCGGGCTGGCGATGGGACTTCTGGGGGTGGGACTTTTGGCGGCTCCGGGGGCGGCGCTACCGGATGCGGCGCTGGTCGCGTGGCTGCCGGTGGCGCTGGTAGGTCCGCTGTTCTATGCGATGGAGGCGACCTATGTGGCGCATCGCGGCACGCTGGGGATGGATGCCTTGCAGGCGATGCTGGGGGCAAGCCTGATGGGCCTGATCCTGTGCGCGCCGGTGATGCTTGTGATGGACCAGAGCTATTCGCCCTGGCCCTTGGGGCGGGATGATCTGGCGCTGGCGCTGTCCTCAGCGCTGCATGCGCTGTTGTATGCAAGCTACGTCTGGCTGGCGGCAACGGCGGGCGCGGTCTTTGCGGCGCAGTCAAGCTATCTGGTAACGGCGGCCGGGATGCTTTGGGCGATGGTGCTTCTGGGGGAGCGGCCTTCGGCCACGGTGTGGGTAGCACTGGCGGTGATGCTGGCGGGCGTGGCCCTGGTGCAACCGCGTGAGCGGGCGAAGCGGGAGGCGGCCTGATGTTCGGACTGTCCGTTCCAGTCGACTACCAGCCCTGGGTCGCGTTGGCGATCCTGGTGGTGATGTTCGTCCTTTTTGTGCTGGAGCGGACGCCCGTAGAGGTCACGGCCATCGGCGCGGCGGCGCTGATGATGGTGCTGGGCATCCTGCCGGTGAAGGAGGCGACCTCGGTCCTGTCGAACCCTGCACCCTGGACCATCGCGCTGATGTTCCTGGTGATGGGGGGGCTGGTGCGGACGGGGGCGGTCGAGGCGGTGGTGACGGCCGTCACCCGTCATGCGGGGGATCGGCCGAAGACGGTGATCGTGGTGCTGATCGGCTCGATTGCGGTGGCCTCGGCCTTCATGAACAACACGCCCCTCGTGGCGGTGATGATCCCGGTCGTGATGCAACTGGCGATGAAGCTTAGGACGGCTCCGTCCAAGCTGCTGATTCCGCTCAGCTACATGACGGTGCTGGGGGGGATGATCACGCTGATCGGCACCTCGACCAACATCCTGGTGGATGGGGTGGCGGTGAAGCAGGGGCTGGAGCATTTCAGCCTGTTCGAGATCGCGCCCTTGGGGATCGCGGTGACCATCGCGGGCGGGCTTTACCTGATGCTGTTCGGCGACCGGCTTCTGCCGGTGCGGCAGTCGATGGGCGTGCTGCTGAACGATCGGCGCAAGATGAAGTTCTTTACCGAGGTTGCGGTGCCGCAGGACAGCCAGTTGATTGGCCAGCCGGTGATGGACATCGACATCTTCAAGCGCGACGGCGTGCGGGTGATCGACGTGTTGCGCGGCGATGCCAGCTTGCGGCGGGACCTCGCTCCTGTGACGCTGGAGGCGGGGGACCGGGTGGTCCTGCGCACCGAGATGACCGAGCTGATGGGCCTGCACGAGCGCAAGGACGTGCATCTGGTTGAAAAGCTGTCGTCGGTGAACACCGAGACGGTGGAGGTGCTGATCGGCCCCGGCTGCCGGATGGAGGGCAATCGGCTGGGAGACCTGAGGCTGCGGCGGCGCTATGGCGTCTATGTGTTGGCGGTGCACCGGCGGAACCAGAACATCGGGCGGCAGCTGGATGATCTGATCGTGCGCGTGGGCGACACCTTGCTGCTGGAGGGCAATGTCGAAGATATCCAGCGTTTGGCCGCAGACATGGACCTGGTCGATGTGAACCGGCCGCGGGTGATGGCGTTCCGGCGGGCGAAGGCCCCCATCGCGCTGGCGGCGCTGGCGCTGATCGTGATCCTGTCGGCACTGGACCTGGCGCCGATCCTGCCCTTGGCGCTTTTGGCGGTGGCGGTGATCCTGATCACGCAATGCGTGGACAGCGACGAGGCGTTCTCCTTCGTGGACGGGCGCTTGCTGGCGATGATCTTCGCCATGCTGGCGGTGGGCGAGGGGCTGGACCAGTCGGGCGCCGTGGGAATGATCGTGACCGGCGTGGCCCCCTGGCTGGAGGGGCTGGGGCCGTTCGCGCTGATCCTCGCGGTCTATTTCATCGGGCTGGTGCTGACCGAGTTCCTGTCGAACAACGCGGTGGCGGTGATCTACACTCCGGTCGCCATCGAACTGGCGCAGACGCTGGGCCATGACCCGCGGCCCTTTGTGGTGGCTGTGATGTTTTCGGCCACGCTCGCCTTTGCCACCCCGGTCGGCTATCAGACCAACATGATGGTTTATGGGCCGGGCGGGTATCGTTTCAGCGACTTTACCAAGATAGGGTTGCCGTTGAACATCATCACCATGCTGGTGGTCTGTGCGCTGATCCCGCTGATCTGGCCGCTGTGATCCGGCTTTTACAGGAGACTGAGATGCGCAAGCTTCTGATGGTAATGGCGCTTGGCGGCTGTGCCGGGCTGCAGGCGGACCCGGTGCCGCAGGCGGCGCGGCTGTCGGCCGAGGTGCTGGTGCTGACCCTGTCGGATGGCACGACCTGCCG
>JANOCQ010000132.1:0-10279 GCA_031412255.1 Paracoccaceae bacterium
CGCAAGGCAATGTCCTTGGCGGCGGCTCGTCGGTCAACGCGCAGGTCTACATGCGGGGCAGGCCCTCGGACTACAACGCGTGGGACGCGACCCTGCGCGGCAACAATGACGGCGCCGACTGGTCCTGGGACGCGGTGCTGAAGCACTTTCGCGGGATGGAGGACAACAACCGCCTGAACAACGACCTGCACGGAGTTGGCGGCAAGATGCAGGTCTCGGACCCCGGCCACATCGACCAGATGTCACGCTGGTTCGTGCAGGCTGTCCAAGGAATGGGCGAGCCTTTCAATCCCGACTTCAACGGACCCAGCCAGCGCGGCGTGGGCTTCTACCAGTTCATGAACCGCCACGGCCGCCGCTCCTCGGCCGCCTATGCCTTCCTGTCGCCGCTGGACGGCGACCCGCGCCTGACCATCCGCCTGCAATCCCGGGCCGAGCGGTTGATCATCGAGAACGGTCGTGCGGTGGGCGTCGTCTGGCGTGACAAGGCGGGTGGTCAGCGGGAAAGCTACACGAAGGGGGAAATCATTGTCACCGCAGGCGCGCTGATCACGCCGAAGCTTCTGATGCTGTCGGGCCTCGGCCCCGCAGACCACCTGCGCGATCACGGCATCACCGTCGTCGCCGATCTGCCCGGCGTCGGCCAGAACCTGATCGACCATCCCGAGGTCCCGATCATCGCCACCGCCAACGGCCCCTACGGCTATTTCAAGCAGGGCGTCGGCTGGCGGATGCTGATGAACGGGCTGCAGTTCAAGCTGTTCAAGTCCGGCCGCATCCTCTCGGCCGGGGTCGAGGCCGGAGCCTTCGTCAACCCGACCGACCCGACGGCGGAACCCACAATCCAGGCTTTCTGCGTGCCGATCGTCTACCTCGACCGCGATACGCTGACACTGGTCGAGAACACACACGGACTGACCGTCACGACGGTGGTCATCAAGCCGAAGTCGAGGGGCGAAGTCCTCCTGTGTTCGGCCAACCCCGCCGACAAGCCGCTGGTCAGCCCGAACCTTCTGAAACACCCCGACGACATGGCAGAGATGATTGCGGGCCAGCGTTTCTTCGTCCGCGCTTTCCAGACCGAGCCGCTGGCCGCCCGCGTCAAGCGGCTGGCGATCCCCGACCCTTCCAAGCTGGACGACGACACGCTGGCCGAACATTGCAAGCGCTTCGTCAAGACCAATTACCATCCCGCCTCCACCGCGAGGATGGGGGCCGACGGCGACCCGATGGCCGTCCTCGACAGCCGACTGCGGGTGCGCGGGATCGAGGGGCTCCGCGTGGCCGACATGTCCGCCGTTCCAGACATCAATGCCGGAAACACCAACGCGCCCGCCATGATGCTGGGCGACCGCTGTGCAGATTTCGTAATGGGCCGGGCGTGACCTGCCGCAGGCCGAGGATGGCACTGCGCGGACCGGATGCGGCGGTGATACCTTTTCGTGGCGGTGATCCCTGCTGGCTGATCCCCGTGTCCTTCTGTCGGTCGGCGCGTCGGTCTGGAGGAGTGTGGGACCCACGGTGCCCGGATCGGTCCAGGACGGCAAATCGCGACGCCAAACCCCGCCCGGATCGAAACGAAAGCTGCGGGCGACCGTTTCTATGCGGGTGTCCCGCCGCTCGGCTGCCGGGCCACGCTACCCGGTGATCCGCCACCCCGCGGGCTGATTTGGCACGATGCGATGCCCTAGTCATCCAACAGACGCCGCGTCAGGTCCTCGACCAGCGCTGGCAGCAGCCGGAAGGCATAGTCCACATGGGTCCTTTCCCAGGGAGTGTGGTAATCCCGCCCCCAGGGTCCAAGATTCACCGTCGGGACCTGCGCAAGCGCCCCCGGCGCCAGCTTCACGGCATGAGCCCAGACCGGCGTCTCGGTAGCAAGCGCCGCCAGCACCCGGTCGTCGGCCTGCCCGAAGAAGCTCATGTCCGAGATCCCGGTGAAATAGGGCGTCTCGACCAATACCACCCCGTGCCGCGTCGGCGCATCCTTCAGGAATTCGCGAAGGCGGTGCAACAGCGGCCCATCGGCGATGCCGGTTGCCAGATAGGGCATCGATCCCAGCCCCAGCACCACGGCCGGTCCGATCCTTCCCGACATTTCCCACAGGGCTACCGTGACCTGCCGACAGCGCTCGGGCAGGTCCCCCGCCGAAGCCGTGGCTATGCGGTCCAGATGCTGATGCACTTCGGGATCGCGGGCGGCCACCTCGGCCAAAAGCGAGGCATAGGTCAGGACAGGCACTTCGCTCTCCAGCTCTGCCGCGTCGGCGGCAAGGGCAGACCCTGCCGAGCGCCGAGCCAGGTTGACCAGGCAGTCGTCCAAAGCGCCGCGCATCAATCCCGCCACCGCTGGCAGGACCTGCGCGGGATCGCGGTCGTGCAAAAGCACGTTCCAGTACATCCAGGCCGATCCGGGCGTAGTCACGTCATAGCCCGTCTTGCCGTCTTTCAGCGCCAAGAGACTGGCCGGAGTCCCCGGCACCCCACCACTGTCGTCCGTCAGTTCTGGCGCCCATTCCAGCCGCGTAGCTATGGCTGCGGCCAGGACCGCGGCGTTCAAGCCGCGCAACGCAAAGCCGCTGTGGACCGGGCGGCCGATGACCAAAGCCGTCGGCAGCACCTTACCCACCGTTCCCGTCGCCAGGACCCGGCCTGCGCACCCGTCGCCATCGTCGGCAATCGCGTCCAGATTGATCACCGCCGCAATCTGCAACTGCCGCTCAGCCGCGAGCCTCGGCAGCTCTGCAGCAGCCGCTCGCGCTCCGGCCGAGGCGTTCTCCTCGTCAGGCACTGCAATGAAGAGCAGGTTGCCGCGAAAGGCCGTGCGGCCGATCGCAGCCATCGCCGCAAGACCCGCTGCCAGCCCACCCTTCATGTCCAGAAGTCCGCGCCCCGGCAGGAACGCGCCCGAGCCAAGGTCGTCGCACACGCGCCGCGCTGCCGTTCCTGTCGCCGTGCCAAGCCGAGCAAGCAGCGCAGAGCGCAACTCCTCTGGTTGCCCGGCCAGCGGCGCAAGGTCGCCGTAGTCGTCGACAGTGACGGTGTCGTAATGCCCGGTCAGCACCACCGTGCGCGCACCCTCCCCCCGCATCAGCAATGCGACGACCTGCCGCTGATCACCGGGAAGGACGGGAAAGGACCAGACTTCCGACCCAGGCCTGCAACCGGCTGACCAGTCGCGCAGATAATTCACCAACCAGGGACCAAAGCTCGCCTCGTCCGCGGTCCCGGTCACACTTGGCCGGGCAACAAGGTCCAGAGCCACGGATCTGCACATCGAGACAAGGTCATTCACCAGTCATCACTCCCTGCGGACGGCCCATCCCGTCAACCGAGCGGCAGGCTGGGACGGAAAGACGGCAAGGTCAATTCCTCCAGAGCTTTCCCGTCGCAAGCCCTCAACCTCGCGCGGTCAAGGTGCTGGTCGTCCCGACTAGAAGAGCCCGCCATGCGCTCCCTGAACCGCTCCCGCCACGGCCAGCGCCGACAAAGCCAAGAGCACCCGGTGCAGCAGCAGTACCAAGGCAAACGCGCCCACGGGATCGCGGGTGGCACGGACGTGGAACCAGCGGTGCAGGACGAGAGGTTCCAGCACGAAGAGGACCAGCGTGAATATTGCCCAGACCGCAACCATCAGGTGCAGCCACCACGAACCAATTTGCAGGAACAGCCCCCAGCCATCGGTCAACCACAGCATCCACAAGCCCGACACACCCGCAACCAGGGTCGAAATCTTGGCCTGCGCACCAAACCCGCCTTCCAGCCGCTGGAACATTGCCAGACGCCCGGCCGCAGGGAGGTTCTGCAATTGCGGCAGGATCACCAGCGTGACCATCGCCACACCGCCGATCCAGTGAACGACAGCTAGGACGTGCAAAACACGCGCAAGAACATGAACACCCATTGGCAACCTCCTCCTCTTGTCTTGCACGATAGCCGGGACCAAGCCTTGACGACGATCAAGGGCGCTCAACTTTCCCGCGACAAATCCGGGGCACAATCGCGTGGCAAAGGACCTTCGCATGGAATCCGCTTCTCGGACTTGCAGTCATGCTGAGCCTACCCGCGTACCTCGTGGTGCAGGTCTTTGCACTGCTGTGGTGGCCGCAGGATCCATCCCAGCTTCCTCGTCCTGGCCGTGCCGATCTGCCTGGCCTGGCTGGGAAGCGTTTAGCTTATCCGGAAGTGACAGGTCTGGACTTTCCCGGCCCGCGCGGCGACGTTGCCGCTCATGACGCACCGCCCGCTCGCCGCCGCGCTCTGGATGATCGGAGCCATCGCCGCCTTCACCGCCATGGCCATCGCCACGCGTCAGATCAGGGGTGTGCACGACACATTCGAGATTCTGGCCTACCGGTCGATGATCGGTTGGGTCCTGGTCGTAACCCTGGCAGGCGCCTTCGGCAAGCTTTCCGACGTCCGGACCGACCGGTTGCCCAGTCACGTGGTCCGCAACATCTTTCATTTCACCGGTCAGTCGCTTTGGTTCTGGGCCATCACCATGATCCCCCTCGCCCAAGTTTTCGCGCTGGAGTTCACCTCGCCGATCTGGGTGATCCTCTTGTCCCCTGTCTTTCTGGGGGAGCGTCTGACCCGCCGCAAGCTGATCGCCGCATTCTTGGGCTTTGCCGGTGTCCTGATCGTCGCCCGACCTGACTTCGGACACGTCGAACCCGGCGTGCTTGCCGCCGCCGCCGCCGCCTTCTTCTTTGCGTCGACGACATTGATGACCAAGGCGCTGACCAGGGGCGAGCCGATCCTGTCGATTCTGTTCTGGCTGACGCTGATGCAGGCGGTCTTCGGCGCCGTCGCCATGCTCGTCTTCGGCACGGTCACCCTGCCCACGCTGGCCACCCTGCCCTGGCTGGTCCTGATCGGCATAGCGGGCATCACGGCACATTTCTCGCTGACGACCGCATTGTCGCTGGCTCCGGCCAGCACCGTCGTCCCCGTGGATTTTGCCCGCCTGCCGATCATTGCCGTGGTTGGCGCGCTGTTTTACGACGAGGCGGTTCAGGCAACGCTTTTCCTAGGCGCCGCCCTGATTTTCGCGGGCATCTGGATCACCCTGCGAAGTGGCGCAACCCGGCCACAGGTCCATGTCGTCACCAAACCGTGACGCGGCGTCATTGATTGACGCAAAATGTCGCAGGGCCTAGCCTGCATACAGGGGGAGTTCCCGGGGCGGGAATTCAATTCAGGGATGAGGATTATGAGACATTATGTGTTGGTCACCACCGCCATGCTTGCCGCAACCAGCGGCGCATACGCCGGTGGCGTAGAGCGGTCGACTCAGTCGGTCGCAATCCTGTTCGAACAGGGGCGCTATGCAGAGTTGAGCTTCGGGCGGTTCGCTGCGGATGTGAGCGGCACGTCCCCGCTTTCGCCTTTCAGCTCTGGAGACATGGCCGGGGATTACAATTCTTGGAGCCTTGGCTACAAGATGGACATCGGCGACCGCATGGCCTTCGCGATGATCCTGGACCAACCTATCGGTGCAGATGTGAATTATCCGGCTGGGTCCGGATATCCTGCGGGTGGCTCCACTGCAAAGCTGAGTTCAAGTGCAATCACAGCGCTTCTGCGGTACGAGCTCCAGAACAATGTCTCCGTCTACGGCGGCCTGCGCTACCAGACGGTCCACGGGGAAGTGGCACTGACAGGCGGCTACACCCTGGACACCAACTACGATTCCGAGGTGGGCTACGTGGTCGGCGTCGCGTGGGAGAAGCCGGAAATCGCGGCGCGCGTGGCGCTGACCTACAATTCGGCCATCACCCATTCTCTGGAATCGGTTGAAGTTGGAATTCCGACCCCGGGCTTCGACACCGAAGTGCCGCAGTCCGTGAATTTGGAGTTTCAGACCGGTATCGCCAAGGACACGCTGCTGTTCGGGTCGATCCGCTGGGTCGACTGGACTGCCTTCATCATCAATCCTCCTCTGTATGATGCCGGCTCGCCGCTTCCGCTTGTCGACTATGCGAACGACCGCGTCACCTACAACCTGGGCGTCGGTCGACGCTTCAGCGAGAACTGGGCGGGAGCGGTGACCATCGGCTACGAAAAGTCTGATGGTGCACGTACCGGCAACCTTGGGCCTTCGGACGGGCTGAAGAGCGTCGGTCTTGCAGCGACCTACACGATGGACAACATGAAAATCACCGGCGGCGTCCGCTATGTCGACATCGGCGATGCGACGACCAACCCGCCGGTCAGCGGCGTCTTCACCGACAACTCAGGTGTCGGCGTCGGCATCAAGATCGGCTATACCTTCTAGGCATTTGGCCTGTCGCCACCGCAAACCCCGCCCCCTCCGGGCGGGGTTTTCCGTTGTGGAACGCCCGTAGCGCGGCTAACAGAGGCTCGACGAGGTGACGCGATGATCTACCGCTCTGGTTCAGACTACCTGCAGGCCCACCGCAAACGGGTGATGCTGTTCGGCATGTCGGGCCTGGGCAAAACGTACCTCTCGACCCTTCTGCGCGACCACGGGGACTGGTTCCACTACTCGGTCGATTACCGGATCGGCACCCGCTACATGGGCGAATTCATCGCCGACAATTTCAAGCGCGAGGCGATGAAGGTCCCGCTTCTGCGCGAACTTCTGATGACCGACTCCGTCTACATCGCGTCGAACATCACCTTTGACAACCTTGCTCCCCTCTCCACCTACCTCGGCAAGCCCGGTGATCCTGCAAGGGGCGGCATGCCCTTCACCGAATACATGAAGCGGCAGGAACAGCACCGCGCCGCAGAAGTGGCGGCCACCTTGGATACCGCCCGCTTCATGGAGCGGGCCGAGGAAATCTACGGCTACCCCAACTTCGTCTGCGACACTTCGGGCTCGATCTGCGAGGTGGTGGACGCGGAGGACCCTGCTGACCCGGTGATGAAGCAGCTTTCCGAAACGTTGCTGATGGTCTGGATCAAAGGCACGGACGCGCATACGGCCGAGCTTGTCCGCCGGTTCGACCGCGCACCAAAGCCGATGTATTACCAGCCGCACTTTCTTCATGCAGCGTGGGAAGAGTACAGGGCAACCCATTCCGTGATCGAGGAAACCTGCGATCCCGACCACTTCGTCCGCTGGACCTATGCCCGCGCTCTGGCCCACCGCCAGCCACGCTACACGGCCATGGCGCGCTGGGGTGTGACAGTCACGGCGGAAGAGGTTGGCGAGGTCTCGACCCCGCATGACTTTGACGCGCTCATGGCCCGCGCCATCGACCGCGCGTGACCTTGCAACCTTGACCCGCTTTCCCTAGCTTCCAGCCTTTCCCGCCGCACCAAGGACCTGACCAGATGCCGATCACGCTTCCTGAAACCCTGCCCGCTTATGATGTGCTGCGGTCCGAGGGCGTCATGGTCATCTCGCCCACCCGCGCTGCACATCAGGACATCCGACCGCTTCGGATCGGACTTCTCAACCTGATGCCGAAGAAAATCCAGACCGAGAACCAGTTCGCCCGGCTCATTGGTGCCACCCCTCTGCAGATCGACCTGCATCTGATCCGCATGACCAGCCATGAGACGAAGAACACCGCGGCCGAACACATGGCGACCTTCTACCGCCCGTTCCAGGAGGTGAAGGACGAGAAGTTCGACGGGCTGATCATCACCGGCGCGCCGATCGAACACCTCGCCTTTGAAGACGTCACCTATTGGGACGAATTGTGCGAGGTGATGGACTGGACCCAGACCCATGTGCAGTCGACCTTCGGCGTGTGCTGGGGCGGCATGGCGATGATCAACCACTTCCACGGCGTGAGGAAGCACATGTTGCCCGCAAAGGCCTTCGGCTGTTTCCGCCACCAGAACCTTGCGCCGACCTCGCCCTACCTGCGCGGGTTTTCCGATGATTTCGTGATCCCTGTTTCCCGCTGGACCGAGATGCGTCAGGCAGAGATCGACGCCGCCCCCGGTCTGAAAATCCTTTTGGGAAGTGACGAGGTCGGCCCCTGTCTGGTCGAGGATGCCGTCCACCGCGCGCTCTATATCTTCAACCACTTCGAATACGACAGCGATACGCTGAAGCAGGAATATGACCGAGACGTCGCCAACGGCACCCCGATCAACGTGCCGATGAACTACTACCCGGATGACAATCCCGCGAAGCCGCCGCTCAATCGCTGGAGAAGCCACGCCCACCTGCTATATGGCAACTGGATCAACGAGATTTATCAGTCCACGCCCTATGATATCAATGAGATTGGCCGCTAGCTTCCTTGCCGCCGCCGTTGGGCTGGCCGGCGCGACCCATTGGCGGGCTTCGTCGCGGGAAGCCTCGGCAGAGGCGGCCTATCCGCCGTCCGGCCAGTTCGTCACCGTGGACGGCAAGCGCCTGCACTACGAGATGAAGGGCCAGGGGCCGGATCTGGTGATGATCCATGGGGCGAGCGGTTCGCTGCGGGACCTGACCTTCGCCTTGCGAGACCGGCTGACCGACCGCTACCGGGTCACGGTGGTGGACCGTCCCGGCCTGGGCCATTCCGATGCTCTGGAGGATGCCAGCCTGTTGTCCCAGGCCCGCTTCATCAAGGCAGGTGTTGCACAGCTTGGGGTGTCAGAGCCTATCGTCCTGGGCCAGAGCTACGGCGGCGCGGTCGCCCTTTCCTGGGCGCTGGACGGCGGGCCGAAGTCTCTGGTGCTGGTGGGCAGTCCGTCGATGCCGTGGCCGGGCAAGCTCGATATCTGGTATCGCGCCACCGACAATGTCGTGGGACGGGCTTTGGCGATCCCGCTGGCCTCGGCTTTCGTACCCGACAGCTACGTGCGCCAGGCCATTGACGCCGTTTTTGCCCCGGACCCGGTACCTGCTGGCTACGACGACTTCATCGGCACCCCGCTGACCCTTCGCCGTGCGACCCTTGCAGCCAATGTGGCCCAGGTAAACGCGCTTCGGGCCGAGTTGGTGGAGATGGAGCCGCGCTATCCGACCCTCACGTTGCGGGTCGAACTGATCCACGGAACCGCCGATACGATCGTGCCGCTGCATATCCACTCGGAACCGCTGACGCGGCTCTTGCCCAATGTCACTTTGACAGTCATTCCCGGCTCGGGCCACATGCCACATCATGCGCATTCCGATGTTGTTCTTGACGCAATCGACCGCGCTAACGAAAATTCATGACACTGTAAGTTACACCAATTGACAGGCCCGATATTTGGTGTCACATATAGTGCCATCAAATGTGAGGCTACGATGACCGATTCCCCCCGGCCCTACAGATCCTCACTGCGCGAAGAGCAGGCCAAGGCGACCCGGGACCGCATCCTGGCTGCCGCGGTCGATCTGATGCAGGCCGAGGAAGATGCATCGATGGACGCCATCGCACGGGCGGCCGGGGTCGAGCGCCGCACCGTGTTCCGCCATTACGAGACGCGCGAGGCGCTGTTGACCGAGGCCTTCCGATGGTTGAACGATCAGTTGGGCGTGGCCATAGAGCCCGGCAACCCGGTCGCGCTGGTCGAAGCGATCCGCGAGGGCTTTGTCCGGATGGACAGGCTTGAAGGGGCTGTCCGTGCAGGCCTTCACTCACGCGCGGGGCGTGACATGCGGACCGCGAACCTTCCCCACCGGCGGGCCGCCTTTGCCGCAAGCCTTGCGCCGGTGACGACCAGTCTCCCCCCCGCCGAAAAGGCAAGGATCGAGGCTTTGACCCATCTTCTCTACAGCGCCGCTGCTTGGGAGGTGCTGAAAGACTACGGTGGCTTGACCGGCGCAGAAGCCGGTCAGGCCGCCGCCTGGGCGCTGGAGCGGCTTTTGTCCGCAGCCGCCAGCCCCGACACGTCAGCGGACTGACCCACTTCTGAAGGACTACAGCATGACAATCACCGTAACCCCGCGCGAGCGGATTGGAACCCATTGGGCTGTCACCGACCATTCGCGCTTCCTGGGCCAGTTGCCGGCACCGCGACCCACCTGATCGAGGTCGAAGCCCCGCCCGGCTCTGGCACCCCGCCGTATGTCCATGCCTCACCCGAGCTGTTCGTCGTGGTCGAAGGCACCCTGACCGTGCGCAGCTTCGGCCCGGACGGTGTGGCGACGATCCAGCTGAACCCCGGCGAAAGCGCAGCCGTCGACAGCATGCAACCGCACAACTATGCCAACGAAGGCGTTCGGCCGGTCCGCTTTCTGGTGATGCTCGACAACAGCATGGTCGCCTTCTTCCGCGACGTTGGCCGGGACGCGCCCCTTTCCGTAGGCGAAATGCCAGACTTTCCCGCCATCGCCGGCGCAATGGCCCGGCATGGCATTGGCATGGTCACACCCCCTGGC